>DATHQE010000644.1:0-7169 GCA_035483035.1 Streptosporangiaceae bacterium
GTGAGCTCGAGCACCTGGTGCTGGCAGACTCATCGCTCATCCTGACCAGCGTCGGCGGAGCTATGGCGGTCGTCACGGACCGGCGGCTTGACACGGCGCTGCACGGCACGCGGTCCGCACTGCGCGAGGTGCCGCTCCGCCACCCGGACTACGCGGCGGCGTTCCGCGACCACATGGCGGCGGTTCAGTCCAGGCGGAACTCAGCCGGCGGGTTCTGGGTCGCCGGGGCCGACCCGGCCGTCGCCGACTACGCACTGACTGGCTCTACTCCGCTGTCGAGCGTCGAGTCGGCGCTGCTCGTCAGCGACGGCGCGAGCCGGCTCACTGACCTGTTCGGCCTGGCCTCCTGGGCCGACCTGGCTGCGATCGTCCGCGGCGACGGCCCAGCGGAGCTGATCCGCCAGGTTCGCGTGGCCGAGGCTAGCGATCCGGACGGCGCTCGCTGGTACCGCAGCAAGGCCACCGATGACGCCACCATCGTCTACTGCGATCAGTTCGACGAGTGAGCTGACGAGCCCAGCAGCGCCGCGGCTCGGCGAGGCCGGTCGGTGACGACAACGTCGACGTCCGGGCAGCCGAGCCAGCGCGCCAGCGCCGTGTCATCGTTCACTGTCCACACCATCGTCGCCAGCCCGCGGCGGCGACAGTCGGCCAGTGCGCCAGCACGGGCGAGGCGCTCGTGCACGACGGCCCAGCCGGCGCCCGCGGCAACAACGGCGTCGACCGGGCTCTGGACCGGCAAGCGGGCACGCCCGGCCAGGTAACGAGCCGTGTCCGCGAGGTCGCCGCCGATCGTCAGGCCGGTCGGCACGGCGGGCCAGCGGCTGCCGAGCTCCGCGACGGCGCTTCGGTCCCCGGTCGACACGATGATGCGCTCGGGCGTGAGCACCCTGAGGGCTTGCGACACGATGACGCCGAGGCAGTCCGGCTCCTTCAGGTCGATGTGCGCGCCAGCCCGCCCGGCGAGCAAGGCGAGGACGCCACTGGTCGTCGGGACCACGTAACCCGCTAGCCGGCAGAGCTCGGCGTAGCTCAGCGCACTGACGGGACGGTGGTGGCTAGCACCGCGTTGGCTAGCACGCTGCTGGCCGGCGGCACGGTGCTGGCCGGCGGCACGGTGCTGGCCGAGACTGTGTTGGCCTACTCGGGCGGCACGCAGGCGGGCCGCGTGGAATGCCACCAGTTCCCCGTCCGCGGTTCGGCGGACGTCGAACTCGAGGTAGTCGGCGCCTGCGTCGAGGGCCGCCCGATAGGCGTCGTACGTGCCCTCCGGCGCGATCTCACCACCGCCTCGATGTGCGGAGATCGCGACGCCCCGCCTGCGCGGGCTAGCGGCGGCCGGGGCAGTCGGCATCATCGGATCGCGCCCCCGCAGTACAGGCGGACCCCGGCGGCGGTCCTGCGGTCACGACTCCCGTGGTCACGGCCGCGTTGCGCGGCTCCGGCCGCATCCGACGCTGAGCTAGGTAGCGGCCGAACGCTGGCGCCAGGGCGACGGCGTAGGCGAGCAGCAGAAGTCCTGGCGCGGTCACGACATCCAGCAGATAGTGGTTTGCCGTCGCAAGCACGTCGGCCACGGTGGCGAGCGGGTACAGCCACACGGCCGCGCGTAGCAGCGGGTGCCGTAGCACGCCGGACAGCGCGATGGCTACCCAGAGCGCCCACGCCACGTGCAGGGACGGCAGCGAGGCGAACTGCGCGGCGCCGTTGGTCTCGACGGTGCTGGTGAACGCCGGAATCGCGGTCGAGATCACGTCGTGATAGCCGGGCATCATCCGGGGCGGCGCGACGGGATAAAGCCAGAATGCGGCGAGCCCAAGCAGGGTCACGGCGATGAGCGCATTGCGATGCACACCGAAGGCCGGTACGCGCCGCCAGATGAGCACGACGCCGACGATGCCAGTGACGGCGCCCTGAACCACGATGTAGTACCAGGCAGACGCCAGGGCTGCCGTTCCGTGCGCGACGGTCCAGTCGTTCATGAGGTGAGCGGATGCGCCGCCAAGCGTGGTGCTGATCGAGTTGACCACGACGGCGTGCTGCATGCCAGCGCCCGCGGCGCCGGCGCGGAACCTAGCAACGTCGTCCAGGCCCCACAGGAGTATGGCAACGGGAAGAATCTGCGCATATCGCAACACGGGATGCCGAGCTGCCAGCAACCGCCAGGCAACGACCGGGTGCCAGCGAAGGTAAGGCCGGGTTTGCGTCCGCATCCGCATCACCCCGTGGCTCAGACCGAGCCAGACGCCCCGCACAGAACAGCCGGAAGAGGTGCGTCTCGCCCAGCGCTTAGGTGGAGGTAGGTCTTCAGGTCACTCTACGCGCGGGGCTGACTGTGCCGGAGCCGCCCTCCGGATCAGCCCGGCGCGACCCCGGAACGGCGCGGCCCAGATCAATGCGATCCGGGCCGGCCGATCGGAGCAGGCGGAGCTGCTACTTGAGGAAGTCCTGGAGCGCGTGGTTGACCTGGTCGGCGTGGGTCCACGAGATCGCGTGCGGGCCGCCCTCGATTGTGAAGAGCTCCATGTCCTTGATCAGCCCGGGCAGGCGCTTGCCGGTGTTCGGGTACGGCAGGATCCGGTCCGCGTCGCCCTGGATGACCAGCACGGGCACGTCGATCTTGGGCAGGTCCGCGCGGAAGTCGGTCTCCCAGGTTGGGATGCAGGCCACGGTGGCGATTGCGGAGGCGCCGACGGCGATGTTCCAGCTGGCCCGGTAGGCCTCGTCGCTCACCAGCTTTCCGCCCAGAACGTCGATGTTGTAGAAGTTGTCGAGGAAGCCCTTCATCCAGGCCGGCGGGTCAGCCGCCGCGGTGCGCATGAAGCCGTCGAAGAGGCTGCCGGGCAGGCCCTCGGGGTTGTCATTCGTCTGGAGCAGGAACGGCGGGATTGGCGAGACGAGGACCGCCTTGCTGACACGCGCCGATCCGTAGGCGCTGAGGTACCTGGTGACTTCGCCAGTGCCCATCGAGTGGCCGACGATGACCGCGTCGCGCAGGTCAAGCGCGTCCATCAGGGTCTTGAGATCGGCCGCGAACGTGTCGTAGTTGTAGCCGAAGGACGGCTGGCTGGACTGGCCGAAGCCGCGGCGGTCATAGGTGATCACCCTGCGGCCCGCGTCCAGCAGCATCGGTACCTGCTTGTCCCACGCACGCCCGCTCAGCGGGTAGCCGTGGATCAGGACGACAGGCGACCCGGTTCCGTGGTCCTCGTAGTGAAGGTCGATAGGACCGCTGTTCTCCGTACCGACGGTGATAGACGGCATGAATGCCCCTCCTCGGCTGGTGTTCGAGATTTGTGCCTCTGCCAGGCCCGGCAGCTGCGCTGCGGCTGACTGGGCTGGGGATTTAACCGCTCAGGCGGCTGATGCGGCGCCTCGACCGGCCCGACCCCTATGGCCAGTGGTCCTCCCCCGAACTCCCAGCCCCAACCACTTCGTCCGGGGCAGCCGCCCAGCTTCACGCGATCTCCACGACGCCCGCAGCCGCCCCGCACCGGCGCCTGATGGGCTGCAGTAGAGGGCGCACGCGGGGGCGTGGGCCGCGAGAGGAGCAGACATGACGCAGGTGGCCGAGGATCGGATCGGGGAACTTCGGGCGGATATGGACGGCCCTGTCATCGTGGCGGGGGACGCTGCATTCGACGCGGCGCGCCGGGTGTGGAATGCCGGAATCGACCGGTATCCGACCGCGATCGCCCGATGCGAGTCGACCGCGGACGTGGCCGCAGCCGTCACCTTCGCCCGGGCTCACGGGCTGGAGATCTCCGTCCGTGGCGGCGCGCATAACACCGCGGGCACGGCTGTCTGCAACGGAGGCCTGATGATCGACCTCAGCGCCCTCGATGAAGTGATCGTCGACCCAGAGCGGCGCCTGGCTACGGTCGGCGGCGGTGCCCTGCTGGCCGACCTCGACGCGGCGACCCAGGCCTATGGCCTTGCGGTTCCGGCCGGCCTGATCAGTCACACGGGGGTTGGCGGTCTGACCCTTGGCGGTGGCATGGGCTGGCTGACGCGCAGGTTCGGCCTGAGCATCGACAACCTGGTCGCGGCCGAGGTCGTGACGGCCAGCGGAGAGGTCGTGCGGGCGTCGGACGACGAGCACCCGGATCTGTTCTGGGCGATCCGCGGCGGGGGCGGCAACTTCGGCGTCGTCACCAGCTTCGAGTTCCGCCTGCACGCAGTCGAGCCGATGGTGCGGGTAGGCCTGTTTTTCTGGCCGCTGGAACAGGGCGCAGCAGCCCTGCGTCTAGCTCGCGACGTTGTCGCGAGGATGCCAGCCGACGTCAACGCCGTCGTTGGCGCCGTGAATGCCCCTCCGGCCTCGTTCGTGCCGGCGGAGCACCACTTCGCGCCTGGCTATGTCCTGATGCTGACCGGGTTCGCGTCGCCTGGCGAGGCCCACCCCGGCGCAGCTAACACCGCTCACGCGGATATCGCTGCTGACATCCGGCGGCGCCTGCCGCCGCTGTTCGACCTGGTCACCCCAATGCCCTACGTCGGCTTGCAGCAGCTGCTGGACGAGGCGAACGCCTGGGGCTCGCACGCGTACGAGAAAGGCACCTACATAGCGGAATTGTCCGACGACGTCATCGACGTCCTCGTCGAGCAGGTCCCGCGCAAGACGTCGCCCATGTCCCTGCTGCTGATGTACCGGCTGGACGGGGCGTACAGCGAGATCGACGACGATGTGACGGCATTCAGCGGCGGGCGCTCACCGCGCTTTGGCGTCTTCATCGTCGGCGTGGCACCAGACGCCGCCGGGCTGATCCCCGAGCATCGCTGGGTCAGCGACCTGTGGGAGGCGCTGCGACCGTACGCGGTTGGCAGCGGCGACGGCTACGTCAACGGCGCCACGGACTACGCCACCGATCGAGTACGGGGCAGCTACGGACCCCGTAAGTACGAACGGCTGGCGCGGATCAAGGCCAGGTACGACCCGGACAACTTGTTCCACGTCAACGCCAACATCGTGCCGTCCGACCGGTAAAGGAAGCGCCCAGGCTAGTAGTCCAGCAGCCTGCGCAGTGCCGCCGAGACCTTCGCGGTCGTGGGGATGACCTCGTCTTCCAGCGCGTCCGCGAAGGGAAGCGGCACGCACTCGGCCGCCACCCGCCTGATCGGTGCGTCCAGCGACTCGAAGCCCTCATCGGCGACGATCGACGCGACGGTGCCGCCCCAGCCGCCCTGGTAGGGGTTCTCTTCGACGATCAGCAGACGCGAGGTGCGGGCGACCGAGGCCAGCACGGTGGCCATGTCCAGCGGCACCAGGCAGCGCAGGTCGATGACCTCGGCGGAGTGGCCGGCGGCGGCCAGCTCGTCGGCGGCGGCCAGCGCGATCGGCACCGTTGCGGCCAGCGCCACTATCGTGACGTCGGTGCCGGGCCGCACGATGGCAGCCTGGCCCAGCGGCACGATGTGCTCGGGCGGCGGTGCCTCGCCCCTGCTGGCGAACAGGCCCTTGTGCTCGAAGAACACGACCGGGTCGTCGCTGCGCACGGCAGCGGCCAGCAAGCCGACCACGTCGGCGGGGGTGGCGGGGGCAACAACCTTCAGACCGGGAACGGCGAGCGCCCAGTTCTCCACCGCTTGCGAGTGCTGGGCCCCGAAGCCGAGCCCGCCCCCGTTCGCGGTCCTGACGACCAGCGGCACCGTAACCTGGCCGCCGGTCATGTACCGCATCTTCGGGATCTCGTTCGCCAGGTAGTCCCAGCAGCAGGCAAGGAAGTCGGAAAACATGATCTCGGCGACCGGCCGCATCCCGGTCATCGCGGCGCCCATGGCCATCCCGACGATCGCCTGCTCCGAGATCGGAGTGTCGCGCACCCGCTCAGGCCCGAACTCGGCGAGCAGCCCCACCGTCGTCTTGAACACGCCGCCGGCCGCGCCGATGTCCTCGCCGAGGCATACGACCGACGGATCGCGCCGCATCTCCCTGGCGAGGCCCTCAGCGACGGCGTCGCGATAGGTCATCAGGTCCGCCACTGGTGTCCTCCATCCGCCCACACGTCAGTGAATGCCTCGGCCGGGTCGGCCCCGTCCGCTGCCCTGGCGGCCGCGACCGCCGCTGCCACTTCCGCCGCGGCTCGCTCGGCCGCCGCGTCGATGTCAGCCCGGGCTACACCAAGATCGGCGAGCCGGGCTCGAGCCACGTCTAGTGGATCGCGGCTGAGCCACTCCGCGACCTCGCTGGCCGGGCGGTAGCTAGCCGGGTCGGTCCGGCTATGGCCGAAGTGCCGGTAGGTCAGCGCTTCGAGCACGGTCGGGCCGTCACCGGCCCGGGCGCGCGCGGCGGCGCGGCCGACGGCGTCGGCGACGACGACAACGTCGTTCCCGTCGATGACCTCCGATGGCAGCCGGTACCCCGCCGCGCGGTCTGCCGCCGGATGCTCGGCCGCGGTCACCGAGCCGATCGGGGTGTATTCCATGTAGAGGTTGTTCTCGCAGATGAACAGGACCGGCAGCGACCAGACCGAGGCGAGGTTGAGCGCCTCGTGGAACGCGCCGATATTGGTGGCCCCGTCACCGAAGAATGCGACGGCGACCTGGCCGGAGCCGCGCAGCTGCGCCGACCACGCCGCGCCCGCCGCCATGGGCAGGTGCGCGCCGACGATCGCGTAGGAGCCGAGCATGCCGGCCGAGGCCTTGGTCAGGTGCATGGACCCGCCTTTGGCCTTGCACACGCCCGTGGCCTTGCTCATCAGCTCGGCCAGGCATTCTGTCGGGGTCGCGCCGCGGGCCATCGCGTGATGGTGGCCGCGGTAGGTGGCGAACACGTAGTCGTCGGGCCGCAGCGCCGCGCTGGCGCCGACCGCGACCGCCTCGTGCCCGGCGGCCAGGTGCGTCGTGCCTTTGACCAGGCCAGCCAGGAACAGGTCATGCGCTGCCTGCTCCGTGCCCCGGATGACGGCCATCTGCTCGAACCGCTGAAGCAGTTCGCTCGGGTCCATGGTCGGCGTGGTCATGCCACGCCGCCTGCCTGCTCGCCCCGCGCAGCCGGGTCCCGGCTGACCTGCTCACCGCGCCCGGCAGCGGTGTTGAGGTTGGACTGGCTCTCCCGCAGCGTGTCCAGCGCGCCGCCGGCCGTCCAGTACTTCCGGCCGGCGACCAGCAGTTCCTCGGCCGGGAACTTGGTGATCACCTCGCAGCCGTCAGCGGTCACGACGACTTCT
>DATHQE010000645.1:0-1885 GCA_035483035.1 Streptosporangiaceae bacterium
CACTGGACGAACGCGGCCGATCAGGCTCGGTGCGTGGCCCGCAATATCGCTCGTCCCGGAGCGCGGGAGATCTTCTCACCCTCCGGCTACGTCTGGTCGGACCAGTACGACTGGAAGGTCCAGCTGGCCGGGCACCGGGCCGGCGCGGTAGCCGAATGGGTCATCGGCACGCCCCAGGCGGCGCGGCCTCAGGTGACGGTGCTGCACGCGGACGCGACCGGCCGGTTGTGCGCCGCGGTCTGCCTGAACTGGCCCAAGGCGTTCGTGCAGTGCCGGCGGCTGCTCGACGAGCGTGCCCCCGCGGCGCAGGCCAGGGAACTGCTGGGCGGATCGTAGGGTCAGCCGGCCCGGACGCCCCAGTCTCGCAGGATCGACTCCCGGTCGGCGTCGAGAACCGGTCCGGCGGCCACCGGCTGCTCAAAATCGGACAGGGTAAACGGCAGGGACACCGTGCGCAGGCCGTCGCTCAGCGTGGTCAGGTAGCCGTTGGCGGCGATGTGCTCATCGTCGACGACGTCCTCGAGATGGTGGACGGGACCGCACCAGACCCCGTGCTCGCGCAGCCTGGTCAGCCAGTACCCGGCGGGCTGGGTCGCGAAGTGCTGGTCGAGCGCCACCCGCATGGCGCCCGAGTGCGCCAGCATGTCGGCGTAGCTGGCGAAGCGCGGGTCGTCGAGCAGGTAGCCGATCTCCGCGCCGGCTACGAAGGCATCCCACGCGCGCGCATTGATGGCCGCGATGGCAATCCACCTGCCGTCACCGGCCTGATACTGGTTGACCAGGGCGTTCCGCGGCTCGGTCCGCGGCCGGCCACTGGTCGACGAGCCCGCCGTGTTCGCGACCGAGCCGACGAGCAGGGTCTGCGTCCACAGCGCGGTTTGCAGCAGCGAGCCGGTCACGGTCTCACCTCGCCCCGTCTTGGCGCGTCGCATGAGCGCGGCGAGGATTCCGCCGAACAGATAGGTGCCCGTGATGACATCGTTCATGGCGCCAGGCGGGGCGAACGGCTCGGCCGGGTCCGGGGACAGGGTAAACAGCATCCCGGCGTACCCCATGCCGGTCATGTCCTGCGCCAGGTCGTTGGCGCGCGGGCCGTTGGCGCCCAGCCCCGAGCCGTAGGCGCACACCAGCGAGGGATTTCGCGCGTGCAGGCTGGCCTCGTCGATGCCCAGCTTGCGGATCGTGGCCGGGCTCATGTTGCTGACGAAGACGTCGGCCGCGGCGATGAGCTGGTCGAAGACTTCGCGGTCGGCCGCGGAGCCCAGATCGAGGGCGATGGAGCGCTTGTTGCGGTTACAGGTGGAGTAGGAGATGGAAGTGCCGGACGGGGCGATCGCCGTGCGGCCGGCGGTCGGCGCGGTGTGCGAGCGGGTGGGATCGCCGGCACGGCTTTCCACCTTGACGACGTCGGCGCCCAGGTCGGCCAGCAGCATCCCGCTGACCGCCCCGGCCATCCAGATCGTCATGTCCACGACCCGGATGCCGGCCAGCGGGCCGGAGCGCGGGTCGAGCGGAGTCTCGTCTGACAACGTGCCCCATTCCCCTGCGAAAGCCACTACTGCGGTAGCTACCTTGAAGGCCGGTGATCCCTAGCGCCTGCCTCCATTGTAGACTAAAATGCATACAAAACCATGGATGCGATGCGTAGCACCGTCATCGATGGCCAGCTCTCCGACGAGGACGCCGCAGCGCGCGATGACGATCACCAGCTTGCCCGACGTCGAACGGCGGCTGCGAGACGTGGGCAGCGTCGCCCTCGGCGGCATGCTCCTGGAGAACCGGCCGAGCACCCTGGTGCGGGCGCTGCTCCGCTCCGGGGCGGCCGGCCTGTTCCTGTGCTCGGCGCCGGCCGCGTCATGGGACGCCGACGTCCTGCTCGGCGCGG
>DATHQE010000646.1:0-15435 GCA_035483035.1 Streptosporangiaceae bacterium
CGGTGGCGGCGGTGACGCGCTTGTGCTGGGCGAGTTCGGCGCCGCGGTCCCATGTCAGGGTCCTGGCGAACCACGGCGGCAGGGCGCTCATCTGCTCGATGATGGCGTCGGCGACCGGGGCGGCACCGTGCCCGGCGTGCAGCGGCAGCAAGGTCAGGTAGCCGCTGACGCGCTCGACGATGGTGCCGACGGCGGAGTTGGATGCCTTCGAGCCCATGATCAGGTCGCCTTCGTGGTGGCCGGGCACCAGCCGGCCCTCGACCTCGGGCGGCCGCTGGCCGATCGGCACGGCGTCGACTATCCCGACGCGGAGCGTGCGGCGGCCGCGGCGGCGGCGCACCGCCCGCCCGGTCCGCAGGCACGCTGTCAGTTCCCGGCGCAGCTCACCGCGGGGATAGACGTAGATGGACTGGTAGATCGTCTCGTGGCTGACCCGCATCGCCGGATCACCGGGATACTCCACCGTCAGCCGCCCGCTGATCTGCTCGGGCGAGTACCGCCGGTCCAGCATCTGCTGCACCACCTCGCGCAGCGCCGGGTGCTGCGACAGCCGGGACGGCTTGGGCCGCCGCTGCCGCTCCCAGGCCAGCCGGTGTGCCCGCTCGGGCTGGTAGCCGCCAGCCCGCGGGTCAGCGTTACGGGCCAGCTCCCGGCTGACCGTCGACGGGCTGCGGCCCAGCCGCGCCGCGATCTGCCGCATCGACAGCCCGCGCTCACGCAGCCGGGCCAGCTCATACCGCTCCTCGCGATCCAGGTAACGGTCACAGTAAGTCACTCCAGGCGGCCGGTACACCCCGCCCATCCTGCGGTCCAGGAGGCAGGCGTAGCTCTTCGACACGCCGGTCACCGCCGCCGCATGCGCCGGCCTCAGCCCGCATGCCAGCTGGTCCAGCACCAGCCGCACCTGCTCCGGCGGGAACCGCCTCCAACCCTGACCTCTGCCCACAACGCCCTCCCTCACAAAGGCGTTGCGACAATCCTTGAGCGCAGCACGAAGCGTTCGTACCGGAGGTACACGCGTCGGGAAGGTCAAGCCTTAGTGGGCGCGAAATGTCGGATTTGACCGGCAGGGTGCGGGGCTAGCCGCGGTTGGCCCAGTTGTATCGGGCCGAGCCGCGCCCCAGTATGCGATCGACGGCCGCGCTGACGCTGCCGTCCTCGGACATCAGCTTGCGGATCACGAAGATCATGGTGGGGATGGCCCAGAAGTCACCGCAGATCCACAGGATGCCAGCCCCGATCTGCTGATCGGCGTAGGCAGGCAGCGTGACGCCAGGCACGTGGTTATACACCGAGTACCACGACGTGCTCGACAGGAACCCCATCGCCATGGCGAGCACCCACATCGCGCAGTTGGTGCCGAGAAGGGCGCCGGCCTGGGCGACCGTCGACATTTTGATCCGGAACGGCGCCGATCCGATGAACTGAAGCCAGAACAGCACGCCAGCCAGGAAGAAGCTTGAGTGCATCAGCCAGATATGGACAGCCTGATTGCGCTCGGCGAGATCGAACGGGCCAGGCAGATGCCAGAAGATCATCACCAGATTGAAGATCAGCACGCTGATCCAGGGGCGGAGCAGGAAGCCGCCGATGGCGCGCAGCGGCCGGGTCCAGCCCGCCGTCATGACCTCGCGCGTGGCGACCTTGCCCGACCGGCCGGGTAGCCCATCAAGCAGCGGCTGCCAGGGCGCCCCGGCCACGATCAGCGTCGGTGCGGCGAACATCAGCAACAGGTGCTGGATCATGTGCACGAAGAAGTAGTCGTCGGCCCAGTAGTCGATGGGGGACTGGACCGCGATCAGCAGCACCGCGAGGCCGCAGTAGAACCAGATCGACCGGAGCCGGCGCTGCCTCGTGCGGTCGGGCCGGGACCGGCGGGCGAGCCGGGCGAGCCCGATCTCGTGCCAGATCACGAGCACGACCACGATGATCAGGAACGGGTCGAACGACCAGTGCTGGAGTACGTACCTCATGGTGTCCTCTCAGCCAGACGACCCGTACGGGATCGTCACTTGAACGGCTTGCACGAGGGTCCACTGACTGGATCCCGCGGACAGCTGCCAGGCCGTCATGGTCGCGTTCCTGACGGTCAGCGCTTGTGGCTCACCGCCCGATCCGATCGCCAGGGTGGCGGTCCCGGCGGGCAGCGTCGGCAGCGTTTGCCAGCTCGCCGCCTGCCAGCCGATCATGGCGCCAGTGCGCCGGCTAGCCGGCGCCAGCACGACTCCGGCCGAGCCATCGGCCCAGATCGATACCGATGGGCTGCTGGCGCGCCCCGCGGCTAGCGCGGGTGACAGCTGCCAGTCGGTGCCGCCGTCCGCCGACCACGCGGCGAGCACCGAGGTACCGGCGCGCGTCGTGGCCGCAAGGATCGCTGTCGTCCTGGCGCCCGTGGTTGCCGTCGAGACAGTGGTGGCCAAGCCAAGGACGCTGACGGCAGCGCCGGACAGGGCCGCGGGTAGCGCCGGGCCGATCAGCTGCCAGGTGCCCGCCGAGTAAGCGAAGATGCCGGCCATGCCTGGCTTGCTGCAGCTTCCGGCCACCAGGGGCGAGCCCGCGGGTGTCCAGCCAGCGCCGGCCAGCGCCTGCAGACCGCAGGCACGACCGGCCGCGGACGCGGCCAGCGATCGCTGTGTCGTCAGCTTGGCCCAGTTCGCGCCGAGGCTGGTGCTGGTTTCAACGTCGCCGGTGTCGGTCAGCGCGATCAGCTGTCCGCTGGCGCTACCGGCCAGCGCGTCCGGCCCGTCGCCAAGGCCCGGGCTCAGCAGCGCGCTCTGCGACCACTGCATCCCGGCGTCCGTCGTCGACGCGAGCGGCGAGAACGTCAGCTTCTGGCTTGGCCGAAAGCCCGTGACCAGCGAGGTGGCGCCGGTGGCTGCCGCGACGAGTCCGCCGTTGCTCGCGACACCGGTCGGGGTTGCCAGGTGCCAGGTCGGGGAGTCCGCCGGCCGGACGAACAGCTCCCAGAAATTGTCGTACGCTGACGCGGCGCCGCCCATGTCGACGATGGCCCAGCTGGCACCGCTGCCGCTGGAGCCCGAGGTGGCCAGCGTCGGAGCGAGCACGGCAACCGCCGGTGCCCCGCTCGGCGCCGTCGCCGCGGGCTTGCTGCCGCAGGCGGCCACGAAGAGCGCCGCCGCCACCGCCATGACCGGCGGCAGCAGGCGTCTCACGCTTGCCTCATTGCCTGCTGGGCCGTCGTGACCAGCTCGCCAGCGAACGAGGATTGAGTGCTTGCAGTGCCGGGACCCGGATCGAAGTTCAGCTCGGCCCTGATGTGCCCGGCGCCGTCGATCACGAACGCGATGTCGTTGTGCGCGATCATGCCGCCAGCGGGCAGTGTCTCCGCGGAGATGCCGTAGCTCTTCCACGCCTGCTGTAGCTGGCTGAGCGGGCCAGTGAGGAAGAGCCAGTTGGGCAGTCGGCTGAGGCCCTCCTGCGCGTCGAAGGTCCTGGTGTACGCGACCGAGCGGTAGACCGGATTGGCGACGATGGCGACCATCTCCACGTTGTGCGCCTGCGCCCCTAGCATCTGGTCGGCCGCGCGGAATTCCTGCGCGATCAGGGGGCAGTCAGAGGTGCAGACCGGGTCCAGGTAGGTCAGCAGCACGACCTTGCCACGCAGGCTCGCCAGGCTGACCGATCGCCCGCGCTGATCCGACAGCGTAAAGCTCGGGGCGGCGAAATTCAGCGGTGCCGCGTCCCCGTCGATGGCCTGGGCGATGACCGGCGACGCATCCGGGCTGGCCTGTGCCGCAGCCATCGGCGCGGCCCCGACGACGACGATCGCGACAGCCCAGAGCGCGAGCAGCGCGCGTACGCTCGCGCCCGCGAATGCGCCGGCTGCTGCCATCGCGCCAGATCGAGCCGGCGCCGGGACGAGCTGGGGCTCCGTCGCGAGCGCCGGAGCCGAGGCCGGCGTTAGGGCCAGATACCCGGCGACGGCGAGCAGCGCGACCGGAATCATGCTGTTGGGGTCGGTGCCAAGGCCGCCGAAAAACCCGAAGTCCTCGATCAGTATCCAGTCCACCAGGCACACAGCGAGCAAGAGCACGAGCGCCGGGCGCAAGAGCGGCCGCCTGCCGCTGAGCAACGCGGCGGCGGTCGCGGCGAGCGCGATCACGGCGACTAGGTTGACGGCGAAGCCGTGCGCCCCGTCGAGCGACGCGAAGTGACTGACCAGCGTGGACAGAAAATGCGGCTGTGGCGTGCCCGACATCGAGGTGACCATGCCGGCTAGCGTGCCGGGCTGCCCGTGCGCCCGGCCTTGCCAGAAGCCGCGGCCCGGCCAGGCCTGCAGGACTGCCATCCCGGCCAGCAACAAACCGAGGCCGCCGAGGAGCAGCCGGCCCAGCCGGTCGCTCTGCCAGTGCCGAAGTGGCAGCGCGATCAGCAGCCCGGCGACGCAGTAGAACGCCGCCGCGCCCGGGGCGCCGAACAGAAACGTCAGGCCAGGTGCGAAGATCCCGCCGAAAGCCTCGCCGAACACCCACACGACCAGTCCCCAGCCGGCGCTGGCCAGCCCGGCCAGCCTGGATGACCAGCCGGGCGGGGCCAAGATCAGCCAAGCGCCGATGCCGAGCTGGATCCATACCGCGGCCGCGCCGGCCTGGATCGGATGGAACGACCAGGAGGTCCCGGCCCAGTTGACGACGTGCTGGACCCAGACGGGTGAGCTGGCCGCCGACGGCTCGATCACCTGCGCCGGGAGGCCAGCGGCCATCGCCGGCTGTGCCTGCAGGATCCCGTCGAAAATCCACAGCAGGCCAAAGCCGATCCGCAGCAGCCGTCGGCCGCCTGGCTCAGCCGAACCGCCGGCCCAGCCGAGCGTGGCTGCCGAAAAGGACGATGCGCCAGCGCGCCGGCCGCCCGGCAACCATTCGCGGACTCCGATCCAGGCCAGCCCCAGCACGAGGAGCAGCGCAAGGACGATCAGGCCCTGATGCAGCAGCGCTGCCTTGAAGGCCGCGACGAGGATCGGGTTCGTGTCGCTCAGGCCCGAATTCATGCCCGGCATCTGGCTTGTCTCCTCTGCTCAGCCGGGCAGCCGGGGCCCGGACGCATGCATGGCGAGCGTTCGGATGGCTGAGTTGATAGGCCCGTCGACCTTGCTCCGCTCCGCGTCGAGGGCTGCGAGGGCGCGGTTGAGGGCCGTCTGAGCCGCGGTTCGAGCCGCCGGAGTGGTCGCCGCGAGCACCCGGGCTACGTCCGTCTGCACCTGCTCGGCGTTCGGCGCGGCCCAGGCGATCAAGCTGGTCACCGCCGATGGCAGCCCGAAGCTGTCCAGGGACTCCGGCACCTGGTAGCTCTCAAGGTCGTCGATCAGCTCGTTATTGGCGGGCGCGCAGTTTGCGGCGCCTTGCTGCGCGACGCTGATCCCGTCGCTGACGTCGGCGCTGCTCCGGAAGTTCTCGGCCTCAACCAGGCGCAGGGCGGTGAGCGACTCGCCGACGCCGCCGGCACAGGACTCGATGTCGGCGGTCACCTCCTGGAGAAGGCCGCGCATGTCACTAGCGCGCTCGGCGGTCGACGGCTTGTGCACGAGCGCCACGGCGACGGCGATGACCAGGAGGCCAGCCCCCGCCAGTAGCACCCACCGGGGCATGCGGCGCACCGGCCAGCCGCTCGGCAGGGTACTCGCACGGGGCGGTTCCTGGCGCGTGAGTGACATCGTCGGTCAGCCTCGTTTCCGGTTCATCAGCGCGACGTCCCTGGTGAGCTCCTTGGGCGTCACCGCACCCATCACCTTGGCGACGATGCGGTGCTGTGCGTTGAGGAAGAAGGTCTGGGGGAGCGCGTAGACGCTATAGGACGTGGTCACCGGCGACGGGAACCGGTCGAAGCCCACCGGGTAGCTCACTCTCGCCTTAGCCACGAAGCGCAGCGCCGGCGCAGTCTCGTCGTTGGCGTCGACGCCGAGCAGTACGACCCGGCCGTGCTGGCTCGCGTAATACCGGGCGAGCATCGGCGTCTCCTGCTGGCATGGCGCGCACCACGATGCAAAGAAATTCACGATGACCGGCCGGCCGGCGTACGCGGCCAGCGATACCGTGCCGCTCGGGTGTCCCAGCTCCGCCAGCGAGAAGCTCTTGGCGAGCGGCGGCAGTGCCGCCTTCGTCGGTGCGGCTTTCTGCGCCGGTGCGGCGGTTACCGTCAGGACGAGTCCGGCGACCACGAGCAGGACCACGGCCCCGCTCCAGTAGGCGACCTTGCCGGTCCGGCTTAGCTTGCCTGGTCGCAGGAGCCTGCTGAGCCGGGCACGCGCGCCGCGTGGATCTGACGGCGTCTGGTCGCGCTCTTGAGTGATCATCGGCTGCTCCAGTACGGGTCGGTGAGCGGCTTGCTGCTGGTCGCAGCCGTCAGCGGCAGCGTGAGCTCGAACCGGCTGCCCTGGCCTAGGGCACTATAAGCCGCGACCTCGCCTCCGTGTCCCTTGGCCACGGCCCGGACGAGCGCCAGGCCGAGCCCGGTCCCGCGGCCGCCGTCGCCGTGCGTGCCCGTTGCGAAGCGCTCGAAGATATGGTCCAGCTCGGCTGGCGCAATGCCCGCCCCCGTGTCTTCGACTACGAGCCCGGCCCGGTCGGGCCGGTCCCTTCTGACGACCGACAGCCTGATGGTGTCATCCTGGCTGGTGTGCTGTACGGCGTTTTCCAGGAGCGCGTCGACGGCAAGCCCGAGCCGCTCTCGGTCCGCTGACACCGACACTTCGTCCAGGCGGCCGATCTGCCACCGGCGGGCGGCGGTCGGCCGCCAGCGCCACAACACGTCGCTCATGAACTCATCGAGGTCCACCGATTCCGGCCGGAGGAAGTCCGGGTTGGCCGAGGCCGCGATCAGCAGGAGCCGCTCGCTGAGCAGCCGCAGCCGGTTGAGCTCGCCGACCACGACGTTGATATCTCGCTTGTCCTGGTTGTCGGCGAGGTGCCTGGCCAGTAGCTCGGAGTGCCCGAGTGCGATCGTGATCGGCGTCCTGAGCTGGTGCGAGGCGTCCTGCAGGAAGCGGCGCTGCAGCTCCAGCAGATGCTCGTTCTCCTCGTTCACCCTGAGGCGGTCCGCGTTGGCCGCCTGACGGCGGCGGCCATGCCACAGCATGACCCAGACCATGGCCGCCATCAGGGGTACCTCGGTCAGCTCGGCGGGTGAATCAGCGCCGCGCAGGACGTCGAACCCGATAGCGGCAAAGGTCGTCCCGGCCATGGCCGCCAGCACCCACAAGGTGGCGCCTGTCGTGCGGACGCGGAAGCTGTACAGCAGCGCGAAGGAGACCCAGATCAGGTGGAAGGGAATGGCCTCCCACCGCTCGAAGAGCAGGATGCCGGCCAGGCCGAGTATCCACAGCACCACCCACGCCAGGTCGATCCAGCTGATCCAGGCCAGCAGCTGCTCCAGATCGCGCGTGCCGAAGCGCAAGGCCGGCCGGCGGGGCGCGTGCCATCGCAGCGCAGCGGATCGAACCACGGGCCACCGAAGCTGGCCAGCTGGGGGCGGCTCAGGCAGGGCCGCGTCAGGAAGCGAGTCGATATCCTGCACCGCGCACCGTCTCGATCAGGTCGAAGCCGAGCTTGGACCGAAGCCGGCGCACACAGACGTCGACCACGTTCGAGCCAGGGTTGAAGTCCAGGCCCCACACCGAGGCCAGCAGCGTGTCCTTCGCCACGGACTCGCCAGGGTGCTCCATCAGCTCGCGGAGCAGCATGACCTCAAGCCGGGTCAGCGGCACCGGACCGCCCCCCGCGTCGGCTTGCATCCGGCCGAGATCCAGCACGAGGTGGCCGACCCGGACCAGGTCAGCGGGCTGCTCGCCGAGCTGGTGCTCGTCGCGAAGCTGCACGCGCACTCTGGCCAGCAACTCCTCGATGGAGAAGGGCTTGGTCAGGTAGTCGCTCGCGCCCATGTCCAGGCAGGCGACCTTGGTGGTCACGTCGGCGAGGCAGGACAGGACGAGGACGGCCTGGTCCGGCCGATGCCGGCGGAGGTAGCTGATGACCTGCCGTCCGTCCGCCTGCGGCATGACGAGGTCCAGGATGACCAGCTCGTAGTCGCCAGTGAGCGCCAGCGACAGGCCGGCCTGGCCGTCCGCTGCGGAGTCGATCGCGTAGCCGGCACCCTGCAGCGCGCGCATGACCACGCCACGGATCTGTGGCTCATCGTCGACAACCAGGATCTGGCGCTGTCTGAGCTGCGTCTGAACCTGGTTACCGGACATAGGACGCTAGTACCTCAATCGATTGCAGTTCCGCTGACATCGACCCGCGGATGGCCGCCTGATGGGGAAATCCCAGCTGACTGTACAGGTCAACAGGACAGGATCTACTCCATGAGGGCGGTCTAGTTCAAGTCGCTCTCCCAGAATGAAACCATTCCATTACCGATCAGAGAGCACCATAACTCCCAGCCTGCCGTCGACCGACGGCCCGCCCTCTGAGCCAAACCCTTGATCGATGACAGTTTCGTCATTGAGTGCTGCTCAGCTTGCTCTCGCCCACCCCGTGATCGCAAGATCAGTCTCGTTCATCCGAGGCAAGGCTAGGACGGATCGCTCTGCCGTGCCTAGGATTCCCGGCGGTCCTGCCAGGCGAAGAAGCGAGGTGATGGCCGGTGTCATTGCCGGCCCGTATCGTTACCCTGCTGGTGGCATTCCTTGCCGTCGCAGCAGGCGTGGCGTTTCTCTGTGTTCATTACCTCCTGGCCAGTCCGCCGACGGTGGACTACTCGGCGGGAGTGGCGGCTAATACCGGCGCCACTGTCCACGTCGTGATGCAGGAAGACCCGCAGAACACCGTCAGCAGTCATCCGGACTGGGTGTCGTACTTCATCCAGGACCCCAAGACCGGCGCGTGGGTGCACACGACGCTGTTCCAGGTGCCAGCCGGCAGCAAGATCGACATGACGATCCTCGGCTACGACGGCTGCACGCCGCTGCGCAACAACCTATGGAGCGGCGTCACCGGCACGACCGGCGGCGTGGCGTTCGAGAACGGCAAGCCGTTCACGGTGCTGAACTCCTGGTCGGGCTGCAACGTGGGGCACACGTTCTCGATCCCCGCTGTCGACCTCAACGTGCCCATGGGCTCGCCGTCGCTGACTGCGACCCTGTGCGGGACGTCGCCGTGCACCACTAATAACCCGCACGAGACCATGACGTTCAGTTTCATGACGCCGCGTAAGCCCGGCACGTATTTCTGGCAGTGCCGGATCCCGTGCGGCGGCGGCTTCATCGACGGCTTCGGCGGTCCCATGCAGACCTTCGGATTCATGACCGGCAACATGGAGGTGGTGTCCTGATGGCCGCGTCGCCGATCGAAGCCGGGCACGCGGCTGGGCGAGCCGAGCCCAACCACGGCCTGCGGATCTTCCTGCTCTGGCTGCCGGTCGCGGTCGCGGCCGACCTGGTGATCTGGATCGTCTGGGCTCCGCACCTGCCGCCCGGCAGCATGTCGGACACCGCGCACAGCCAGCAGTGGTCGATCCAGTTCATGGCTGTCCTTGCCGCGCCCGTCATGGCCTTCGTTCTCATCTTCGCGGCCTATGCACTGATCGTCTGGCGGCACCGGGAAGGCGACGACGAGGATGGTCCGCCGATCCACGGGCACGCCCGCATCCAGGCGACCTGGATCACGGTCAGCGCCGTCATCGTGCTCTGCCTGGCCGCTTTCGGCTCCTACGAGCTCGCCGGGACTGGGTTCGCCGGGGCTGGAGCAGGCGAGGGCCCGAGCGCAATCTGGACGCCGACAGGCGGCACGCCGTTGCAGATCCAGGTCATCGGGCAGCAGTGGCGGTTCACTTACCGGTACCCGCAGTTCGGCGGCTTCGAGACGACCGCGCTGATGCTGCCGGTGAACCAGCCGGTGCAATTCAACGTCACGTCGCTAGACGTGATCCACAGCTTCTGGGCCTACCAGCTCGGCGTGAAGGCCGACGCGAACCCCGGCGTCAACAACATCGCGTTCACGACGGCCAAGCACACCGGAAAGTTCATCGTGCGATGCGCAGAGCTTTGCGGACTGTGGCACGGCGCGATGACGAACTACGGCAACGTCGTCTCGATGACCGCATTCCGGGCCTGGGCGGCAAAGACGCGAGTCCAGCTGGCTGCCGTCACCGCGGCGCTGCCGCCGTACGCCACCGTCTACGACCCGACGGTGATCCCCCAGATCAACAAGGCCGTGGCCAAGTCGGGTATCACCGGAGCCAACGGCTACTACTACCCGCCGAACGATCCGGTGCAGCCGTGATGCCCGGTGCTGCCGTGATGACCGTGTCCCAAGACGACGCAGCGATGAAGAGGTGACCTGATGGCCATCGAGACTCAGCCGGAGCGAGCACAGGGCTCCGGGGGCGGTCAGCCGGGGGCGGCGCCGAGCGCGCGGCCGTGGTGGCGCCGGCCCGCGATCCACACTGCGCTCGTCGGGGCGGTGATCGGCTACCTGCTCGGCCACTTGCTGGGCAACTTCCTGGCCGGCGCCGGTAATGCGCAGTATCCGAACATCGCATTGTCGGATTCCAGCGACTGGCCGATCGTGCTGGGCTACCTGCTGGCGATCGTCGGCTGGCTGGCGGGGCTCGGCGTATTCAACGATGTGATTCGCCAGATGCTCGGCAGGCCGGTGACCGCCGAGAACACTCAGGAGACTGAGCAGCAGGGTGGGCTGGCCAAGTACTTCCGGTACGAACTCGACCACAAGGTGGTCGGCATTCAGTACCTGGTCGGCATGATCATCTATTTCTGCACGGCCGGCCTGTTCGCGATGGCGATCAGGACCGAGCTGCTCTCCCCAACGCACCACGTCTTCACCTCGCAGGCCTACGTGGAGATCGTCGGCGAGCACGGCACCATGATGATGATGCTGATGACCTCGGTCATCCTCGGCCCGTTCGGCAACTACCTGGTGCCGATCATGATCGGCTCCAAGCGGGTCGCCTTCCCGCGCATCGAGGCGCTGTCGTTCTGGCTGACACCGTGCGCGTTCATCATTCTGCTGTCGAGCCTGCTGCTCGGCGGCTTCCCGTTCGGCTGGACCGGATACGCGCCGCTGTCGATCCAGTCCACCGTCGGCGCCGACTCCTACGCCATGGCGTTCGGGCTCATGGGTGTGTCGATCGTCCTGGCGGGCTTCAATATCATCGTCACGATCATCTGCTACCGCGCACCCGGCATGCGCTGGAGCAGGCTCCCAATGTTCGTCTGGGCCATCATCACCACGGCGTTCCTCATGGTGCTCGCAGGCCCCGTGCTCGTCGGCGGCATGTACATGTTGCTCTCGGACCGGACCGCGCAGACGGCCTTCTTCGAGGACTCGCTCGGTGGCAGCAGCTACCTGTACCAGAACCTGTTCTGGTTCTTTGGCCACCCGGAGGTGTACATCCTGGCCTTGCCCGGCTTCGGCATCGTCTCGGAGATCATCCCGGTCATGTGCCGTAAGCCGCTATTCGCCTACAAGGTCAGCGCGGCCGGCATGCTGGGCGTGGGCATACTCAGCTTCTTCGTCTGGCAGCACCACCTATTCATGAGCGGCATCAACCCGGATATGCGGCCGCTGTTCATGCTGACGACCGAGCTGATCTCGATCCCGACCGGCTTCATCTTCCTGACGGCGCTGGGTACCTTCTGGAAGGCGAAGATCAGGTTCACGGTGCCGATGCTGTTCTGCCTGGCTTTTTATTTCAACTTCCTGATTGGCGGCATCTCCGGGGTGTTCCTCTCGGACGTACCGGCCGACACCACTGAGCACGGCAGCTTCTTCGTGCTGGCGCACTTCCACTACACGATCATGGGCGGGCTGATCTTCGCGTTCATGGCGGGCCTGTACTACTGGCTGCCCAAGATGACGGGCATCAAGCTGAACAACACGCTCGGCAAGTGGCAGTTCTGGTTCATGTTCCTCGCGTTCAACTCGACGTTCCTGCCGCTGTTCGCCGTCGGCATGGCGGGCCAGCCGCGGCGCGTGTTCGAGTACGCGAGGAACCTTCAGACGCTCAACGACTGGGCTTCGATCTCGTCGTTCGTGCTCGGCGGCTCCATCCTGCTGTTCGTCATCAACTTCGTCTATTCGACAGTGATCGTCCGCGAGCGCGAGCTCGGCAACCCGTGGCGGTCGCGCGGGCTGGAGTGGCAGCTCTCCTCACCGCCGCCACCCGGTAACTTCGACCGCGTCCCGGTGGTTCTGTCCGGCCCGTATGAGTACGGCACCAAGGACGCACCACCCGTGGCGGACCTGAATCCGCCGCCGGGAGTGCTCACCGCGGCGATCGCCCAGTCCGCTGACGTGCGAACGGAGGCATAGGCAATGGCCGAGACAACGGCACAGCCGCCGGCCGCGATGTCGCCGGCGGAGGAGGAGGCGGTCTTCTATCACGAGGCCGCGCTGAACAGTTCCTGGACTGGTGTCAGGCTGGCGGTGGGCGCGCTGACGTTCTTGTTCGGTGCGTTCGTGTTCGCCTTCTTCTACCTGAAGTCGCTCAACAGCCACCACCTCTGGTACACCTCGGCGACGCATCCGCAGTCGAGCTTCGGCATCACCGTCATGGTGCTATTCGTGGTGAGCGCCGCGGTCCAGACACTGGTCCTCCAGCGGATCAAAGCGGGGAACAAGTCGATCTGGCTGGCTGGCGCCGTGGTGGCGCTGGTGCTCGGGCTGGTAGCGATCGCGATCCAGATCTGGCAGCTCGCTGCGCTGCCGTTCTGGCCGGGTGCCAGCGGCTTCGCCAGCGTGTTCGTCGGCTTCTGGCCGGTGTTCGTGTCGGTCGCGTTCTGCGTGCTGGTCTGGCTGGAGATCCTCATCATGCGATGCCGCGCGATCCCGCAGATCTCCTTCGTGGAGCAGCCGCCGACGTACGCCGAGGCGTTCGCCGTGCAGCGGTTCCAGGCTGGGCTGAGCGCGTTCACGGTGACATGGAACTATCTGGCGATCGTCGCGTTCATCGCCTGGGTCCTGTTCTACCTGGTCCACTAAAACGAGCGACTAGAGACAGGACGGGGACCTCGTGGACGTAGTAGTCGGGCACTGGTCGGCCAGCTGGCCGGTGCTGATTGCCTACGTCGCCCTCGCGGCAGCGCACCTGGCTGGCCTCCGGCGAACACTGGGGGCGCCAGCTAGCGGTAGTCGGCGCGAGCTCGTCCGCGAGGCGGTCATGTTCCAGCTGGGCCTGGCCGTCATCGCGGCGGCCTTGCTGTCGCCGATGGGCTACCAGTCCGACGTCTACATCTGGGTGCGGGCTCTCCAGGAACTGCTGATCGCGGTCGTCGGTCCCGGCCTGATCGTCCTCGGCGCGCCGTGGGCAGCATTCCGGCTCGGGACGCGGCGGCTGAACTGGCTGCTGGCCCGACCCGTGCTGGCCGTGATCGCCGCGAACGTTGTCTGGCTCGGCTGGCTGTTGCCTGGCCTCTACGACGCCGCGCACGGCAGTGCGTTCGTTGCA
This sequence comes from Streptosporangiaceae bacterium, assembly GCA_035483035.1. Lineage (GTDB taxonomy): Bacteria > Actinomycetota > Actinomycetes > Streptosporangiales > Streptosporangiaceae > JAJYUU01. The sequence goes on from DATHQE010000646.1 coordinate 13,420, forward strand.
CTGGTCGAGCACGTCAGCTTCGTCGTCGCCGGACTCCTGTTCTGGTTCCAGCTCATCTCCTCCCGGCCACTCGCGCAGCGCACCTCGCCGATCCGCCGGTTCGGGCTGGTGGTTGGCACAGCGGCCGCGTTCACCGTGGTCGGCATGGTGCTGGTGTTTGGCTCGGGCGTCTTCTATTCCGGCTACGCCAATTCCGCGCACCACCTCGCGACGGTGCTCGACGACCAGCAGCTCTCCGGTGCTGTCCTCTGGATGGGCATCTTGCTGCCGCTGACAGTCGCCGGGGTGGCGCTGCTGATGGAGTGGTTTAGTAATGAGGAGTCGGCCGAGCTGACAGCGGGGCTAGACCGGCTGCTGGCCCAGGGCCCGCGTGGCTGGCCGTCCCGGCCAGGGATCAGGTGACTAGCGAATGACTCGTAGCAGGAGGCGGCAGTGCCTGGACTGATACTGGCGGCAGTTACGCCGGACAACACGCCAGCTGGGTATAACTGGACGTTCGCGTTTCCGGGGCTGCTGTTCATCATCATCGCGCTGGTCCTGTACGCGCTGTTCAGCAGGCCGCATCGGCGCATCCCGCGACGGCCGATCGGGGCGACGTCAGCCGGCTCGCGAGCGCCAGACGCTAGGACGGCGCGCGCGGCCGCAGTGGCTGGCGGACTTAGCGTGGCGGCAGGCGGAGGCAGCAGCGAGTCGCCCAGCGAGCCCGCTGGCGCCCCGGCCGCGACCAGCGAGCCCGCAGCCAGCGAGCCCGCGACCAGCCAGCCCACAGCCGAGCCCGCGGCCAGCGAGCCCGGCGGTGCGCACCTGAGCGGCAGCATCAACCTCGACGACGAGACGCCCGAAGGCGGCGGCGAGTCACAACCTGGTACGGAGGGCAGCGCGTGACGCAGGCCATTAGCGTCCCGCCCGTAGTGGCGGCAGATGCCGCTGCTGACAGTGCCGCCGGTGATGCGCGCCGTTCGGTTCGCGTGGTCACCCGGGCGCTGTTCCTGCTCACCAAGCCGCGCATCATCGAGCTGCTGCTCGTCACGACGCTGCCGACGATGCTGCTCGCGCAGCGCGGCCTGCCGAGTCTGACCCTGATCGGCGTCACGCTGCTGGGCGGCGCCCTGGCCGCTGGCAGCGCCAACACGCTCAACTGCTACATCGACCGCGACATCGATGCGATCATGAAGAGGACGTCGCGGCGGCCGCTTGTCGCCAAGGGTGTCAAGGCGACGGTGAAGCCGGGCGAGGCCCTGGTATCGGGCATCCTGCTCGGCGCGGCGTCCACGCTGGTGCTCGGACTGCTCGCCAACTGGCTCTCGGCGGCTCTCGCCGACGGCGCGATCCTGTTCTATGTCTTCGTCTACACCCTCGGCCTGAAGCGCCGGACCGCCTCGAACATCGTCATCGGCGGCGCGGCCGGCTGCTTCCCGGTGCTCGTCGGCTGGTCCGCGGTCACCGGCACGGTCGCCTGGCCGGCCATCGTGCTGTTCGCCGTCATCTTCTTCTGGACGCCGCCGCACTTCTGGGCGCTCGCGATGAAGTTCAAGGACGACTACGCCTCGGCCGGCGTACCCATGCTGCCGGTGGTGGCGACTCCCGCCACGGTGGCGCGCAAGATCCTGGTCTACTCGTACGTCATGGTCGGCGCCACGCTGGCGCTTGCGCCATACGCGGGCTGGATCTATGCCGCGTGTGCGACTGGCCTCGGCGGCTGGTTCCTGGTCGAGGCCCATCGACTCCGTTCCCGCGTTAGTGCCGGGGAAGCGGCCGCTCCGATGCGGCTGTTCCACCTGTCGATCGCCTACCTCACCCTCCTGTTTGCCGCGATCGCCGTGACCGCGCTGCTGCCCTGGCGGTTCTAGCCGTGCGGGTGCTGCTGCGGCCGCGCTGGCTGGCCTGGCACGCGGGCATCATCATCGCCACTGCCGGGATGCTGTATCTCGGCGACTGGCAGCTGCACCGGGCGGAGGCCGGGAACGAGCTCAGCTGGGCTTATACGTTCGAGTGGCCGCTGTTTGCGATCTTCGC
>DATHQE010000647.1:0-6229 GCA_035483035.1 Streptosporangiaceae bacterium
CTCGTGACCTGGCCGGGCGGGCGCCGTCGCATCCTCGGATCCGCGCCGGCGCACGGGCTGCCGGTGCAGTGGCAAGCTCACCGCTGATCCGGTAACTTGCGCTTCGTGCTGTCCGTCTTCCTCGCCTGCGACGATCCGTACGAGACCGCCAGGCTCATGACTGACCACCTCGGCTGGCAGCTGGAGTTCGCGACGCCGGCCGACTCGGAGGACAGGCTCGCCTGCGTCAGCCTCGCCGGTGCGCAGGTGCGGCTAGGCACTGCCGACGAGCGTTTCCTGCCCGCGGCGAGCCGCGACCATCGAGGGGCGGGGGTGACCGTCTACATCCGGCTGCCGGAGACCGACGACATCGCCGTCGTCCACGAGCGGCACGCTGCCGGAGGCGTCGTGACGGCGCCGCTCTCGCAGCGTCCCTGGGGCGAACTGGCCTTCGACGCGGTCATCGCCGGCTACCGCTTCCTGATCGCGCAGGAGACGCTGGCTGGCGACGCCTAAGCCTGGACTGGCAGCTCCGCCGGAGCCCTCCCAATCCCGCTGAGCAGGGCGGCAAGCTCGCGCTCCAGGCTCCCCGTGCCGACGTCGACGACCCGCAACGGCAGGCCGAACTGGGCCGCGATGGCCGCCGCCCGGCGATCCAGATCTGCGTCCGGCTCCTGCGCCAGCCAGACCAGCCTGCGGTAATGGCCGAAGTAGTCACCCCACAGCTGCGGATGGCGATCCAGGCCCAGGCCTGCCAGCACCGTCCGGTCGAAGCTCCGCACCAGGTAGTCGGTGAGCAGGTAGGTGCCAGGCTCGCGCTCGAGCAGCGCGCGCACCCGCTCGGCTCCACCCAGCACGTCGTAACAGTGCAGCCCGTGCAGCCGGCCGAGCCCGAGCGCGGCGCATACCTCGTCGAGCGCGCCATAGGTGCCGCAGTCGGCATAGCCGAGCGCGACCGCGAGGCCGCGGGCCTGAAGTGTGCGCGCGAGGCCATCGGCGGCGGCCGCGATCCGCTCCGGCCGGTTGTGCAGCGACGCGGGCAGCGGGTGCACCTCGACCGGCCAGCGCCGCCGTGCCGCGATGTCACGGATGTGGCCAGCCAGCGCACCGCATGCGATCACGGCGAGCGTTGGCACCGGCTCCGCAGAACGGGAACGGGCTTCGATGTCAGCTCCGCCCTCACGACGGGAACTGGAGTTGCTCGACGAACGCGTCGTTGAAGCCGTCCCGGTCTGACAGCTCGACATATCTCACCTCCTCTAGCAAGGCCAGCGCGCCAGCCCGCTCGCGGACCGACAGCAGCGCCATCTTCGCGCCCTCGCCGGCCACGTTGCCGGCGCTCACAACGCGCAGCACCGGCAGCCGGGGCACGAGCCCGAGCGCTATCGCGCTCGTCGGCGACAGGTAGCTGCCGAACGAGCCGGCCAGCAGCACTTGCTGGATGTCGCCCGCGGTCAGGCCCGCCTCGGCCAGCAGGACCTGCCAGCCGGTCGCGATGGCAGCCTTGGCGAACTGCAGTTCCCGCACGTCACGCTGGGAGAGGTAGATCGAGTCAGAGACGTCGCCCGGCTCTCCCCGCCAGTGCAGCACGAAGACGCGCTCCTGCCCGAGCATCGTGAGCCGCGGCGCCAGGCCTGGCGCGAGCGCGGCGGCGGCCTCGTCGGGCACTAGCCGGCCGCTGTGGTCCAGCAAGCCGGCTTTCACGAGGCTCGCCACCGCGTCGACGAGGCCAGAGCCGCACAGCCCGGCGGGCTCGGCGTCACCGATCACCGTCAGCGCCACACCGTCAGGCGCGATGGAGACGGCCTCGATCGCGCCGTCGGCGGCGCGCATCCCGCACCGGATAGCCGCGCCCTCGAAGGCTGGCCCCGCCGGTGCGGCAGTCGCGAGCAGCCAGTCGCGATTGCCGAGCACGATCTCGCAGTTCGTGCCGATGTCGATGAACAGCCTGGTCCTGGCGTCGCGGTTCATGCCGGACGCGAGCAGCCCGGCGGTGATATCGCCGCCGACGTAAGCGCCGAACGCCGGGAAGACGAACGCCCGTGCGCGTGGATGCGCGGGCACTAGCAAGTCAGCCGCGAGCACCTCCGGCAGCTGGCGGGCCGCCATGATGAACGGAGCCACGCCGAGCGGCTCAGGATCGATGCCGAGCGCGATGTGCGTCATGGTGGCGTTCCCGGCGACGGCGATCTCAGCCACGTCAGCCGGATCCGCGCCGGCGTGGGCGCAGACTTCGGCGGCCAGTTCGGCGAGCGTCTCGTGCGCGAGCCGGCCGAGAGTATCCAGCGCCGCCGGGTCGAGCATGGTGGCGCTGATCCGGGTGATCACGTCAGCGCCGAACGGCTGCTGCTTGCTGAGCATCGAGGCGACGGCTAGCGGCGTCCCCGTGCACAGGTCCAGCAGCGTGGCGACGACGGTCGTCGTGCCGAGGTCGAACGCGATGCCGAGGAGCTTGCCAGTCGTATCGCCGGGCTGCACGTCGATGAGCACGTCGTCGACAATGACCGCGGTCACTTTGAAGTCCGCCGCCCGTAGCCGCCGTCCTAGCCCGCGCAGCACCTCCAGGTCGACGCGCAGCTCCAGGTCGTCCAGGCTCGCGAGGACCCGCTCGATGTCGGTCTGCTGGTCGGATAGGGACGGCTCGGCGAGCTCCAGGTAACGCTTCTGCGCGGCCGGGCGCAGGATCACCTGGCGCCCGACGCCCACCGTGGCCGCTTTCGGCCGCGTCACTAGCGGGGGCACCTCGACTTGCACGTCGGCGTCGGCCAGTGCCCGGCAGGCCAGCCGCCAGCCAGCCCGCAGCTCGTCAGGAGAGAACGCCCGCGCGTCCAGCGATGAGGCTGGCGGCGCGCCGTCCAGGATTTTGATCTTGCATTTCTTGCACGTGCCGTGGCCGCCGCAGGTCGAGTCGATCGCGATGCCGTTCCAGCTGGCGGCGTCGAATAGCGAAACGCCTGGCGGCACGCGCACCCGCAACCCGGCCGGCAAGAAGTGCAGCTCCACCCTGGCGGGCGCGCCGGTGAGGTGCGCCGCAGCAACCTGCGTCACGGCGCGCCCGTGGTCGCCGTAGCAGCAGTGGTCGCCGTGGCAGCAGAGATGGCGGTGGCAGCAGTAGACGCAGTGCCAGCCGCGGTTGCCTGGGCGGCAGCCTCCGCCGCCTGCCGGGCCCGGTGCGCCGCGATCCAGGCCGCCCCCCACGGGTCGCGGCCCGTCAGCAGGTCGGCGGCCTTGACGGCGCGGACCAGCTGGGCCGACCGGGCGTCCATGATGGCGCTGGTGAGGCCGGTGGCGATCGCCATCGGCAGGAACGCGGCGCCGATCGTGCCCCGCTCCGGCATGCCGAACGAGACGTTGGACGCGCCGAGCGTCATGTTGACGCCGAGCTCCGCGCGCAGCAGCTCGATCGTCTCCAGCGTGCGCAGGACGAGCGAGGTATCCGCGCCGATTGGCATGGCAAGCGGGTCAAAGACGATGTCCTCGAGCGGGATCCCGTACGTGCCGGTGGCGACCTCGACGATCTTGCGCGCCAGTTCCAGCCGGCGGGAGGGCTCCTCAGGGATCTCCTCCTCGTCGTTGGGCAGGGCGATTACGGCCGCGCCGTGTCGCTTGACCAGCGGCAGGATGGCGGCCAGCCGGTCGTCCTCGGCGGTGACGGAGTTGACAAGCGCCTTGCCCTGGTACGTCGCGAGGCCTGCCTCGAGCACCTCGATGATGGAGGAATCCAGGCACAGCGGCAGATCGCAGCATGACTGGATTAGCTGGACCGCGCTCACCATCAGCTCGGTCTCGTCGGCCAGTGGCGCGCCCATGTTGACGTCGAGCATCATGGCGCCGCCCGCGACCTGCTCGGCCACGTCGATCTCGATCCTGGACAGGTCACCGCGCCGCAGCTGGTCCTGGAAGACTTTCCGCCCGGTCGGGTTGATCCGCTCGCCGATAATGCAGAACGGGTTGTCCCCGCCGATGCGCAGCTCCCGCGTCGCGGACGACACGATGGTTTCCATGGGCGGCACCGTTCTCAGGCGGGTGCGACGGCGCGCCGCCGCTTGATCAGTTCCTTGGCGCGCACGACCGCGGCGGAGGCGTCGGCTGCGTACCCGTCCGCGCCGACCACGTCGGCGTATTCCTGGGTGACGGGCGCGCCGCCGACCATGACGATGACCTGATCGCGCAGGCCGGCCTTCTGCAGCGCGTTGATGTTCGCCTTGAACATCGGCATCGTCGTAGTCAGGAACGCGGAGAATCCGACGATGTCAGGCTGGTGCTCCTGGATGGCAGCCAGGAACTTCTCCGGGGCCACCTGCACGCCGAGGTCGATCACCTCAAAGCCGGCGCCCTCGAACATGATGTTGACGAGGTTCTTGCCGATGTCGTGTACGTCGCCCTTGACAGTCCCCATCACGATCTTGCCGATCGTCTGTGCGCCAGTCTCGGCCAGCAGCGGGCGCAGGATCTCCAGCGCTCCGGCCATCGCCTTGCCCGCGATCAGCATCTCCGGGACGAAGAAGTCGCCGCGCTCGAACCGCGCGCCGACCTCCTCGAGCGACGGGATCAGCGCCTCATACAGCAGCGTCTCCGGGCCGAGGCCAAGCTCGAGTCCCTGGCGAGTGAGGCTGAGCACCTCAGGGGCATTGCCGACGAGGGTGAAGTCGTACAGCTGGCGCAGCAAGTCGTCCGTAGTCACGAGGCACCTTCCTCATTAGTGGTCCGCGGGGTATGGCCGAGCAGAGCCGACAGCGAGCGAGCGCCGGCCATGCAGGCCTCGGCCGCGGCTGGCAGCTGACCGCTGCCCAGCCTGCTGGCGGGCCCGGACACCGACAGCGCCGCGACCGCTGTCGCGCCACCGGCGCCAGCGCCAGCGCCGGCAGCGAGGGTGCCGCCAACAAATACCGGTGCCGCCACCGCGACGAGGCCTGGCTCCAGCTCTTCGATAGTGATCGCGTAGCCACGCTCGCGAACCGCGGCGAGCTCAGCGGCGAGTGCCGCCCGGCTCGTGATGGTCCGGTCGGTGCGCTTGTCAAGCCTGCCTCTGGGCAGCTCGGCCGCGCCGAAGGCGAGCAGCACCTTGCCGAGCGCCGCGCAGTGCAGCGGCACAGTCAGCCCGACCCAGTTGGTGCCGCCGATGAGGTACCTGCTGTCGACCTGCGCGATCTGCTCCACCAGGCCCCCATCACGGGGCACGCCGATGTTCACAGTCTCTCCCGTGTGCTCGCCCAGCAAAGCGAGCACGGGCTGGGCGACGCTAACCAGGTCGGCTTCGGCTCCGCCACGCCAGGCGTAGGACACGAACACTTCACCGGGGGAAAACCGGCCGGCTTCATCCCGACGCACCAGCCCGTTGCGCTCGAGCGCCATCAGCAGCCGCGATGTCGTGCTCTTGGCCAGGCCGCTGGCTGCGGTCAGCTCGGTGAACGAGACCGGAGCGCGGTGCCGGGCGACCTCGATGAGCAGCTGCGCCGCCCGGTCAACGGCCTGGGTCCCGGTAGGGCTGGTCACATCGCATCCTTGCTTTGCAGAGTTCCATGTTACGGAACTCTGTTCTACGATGTGATCCTAAGTTCGCTCGTTCGAGCCGGTCAAGTGCGCCATTCGAGGTGGCAATGTTCCGCAATTCGATGCCCAGGTACGAGATCCTGTCCGCGGACGCGATTGGTGTGCTGGATAAGGGCTGGCGCCGGATCGTGTCCGAGATCGGCGTGCAGTTCGCCAAGCCTGAGGCGGTCGAGTTGTTCCGCAAGGCTGGCCAGCGCACCGACGGCGAGGTCGTGTACCTGGACCCGGAGTTCGTGCTGGAGCAGGTGGCGCTGGCACCGCGCGAGTTCGACGTGCAGGCCAGGAACCCGGCTAACAGTGTTCATATCGGCGGCGACGACATGGTCTTCGGCGCGGTCTACGGCTCGCCGTTCGTGCGCGAGGGCGATGTCCGGCGCGACGCGACCATGGATGATTTCCGCCGACTGTGCATGCTCTCGCAGTCGTTCAGCCAGCTTGACTCCGCAGGCGGCGTGATCTGCGAGCCGAACGACACCCCGCTGGACTCCCGGCACCTCGACATGATCTTCGCGTTGCAAACGCTGACCGACAAGATCTATATGGGGAACGTGGTGTCCGGTCCCAATGCCGCGGACACCATCGCCATGACGGAGATCCTCTTTGGTGGCCGCGCAGCGATCGAGGCCGTTCCCGCGACGATCTCGCTGATCAACTGCAATTCGCCGCTGCGCTGGGACGACCGGATGCTCGACGCGCT
>DATHQE010000648.1:0-6057 GCA_035483035.1 Streptosporangiaceae bacterium
CAAGTCCGAATCGATGGTGGTGCCAGCTACACCCCGGATGCGGGTCTGCAGCGCATGGCGACTACTTCGTCATGGCACATACGGTTGTCTCCATGTCATCGATGGCCGCCGGCCGGCGCTCCCGTGGCGCCCTGGCGGCGCCGGCGCGATGGCTCGCCGCGACGGGTAGGAATACCACGTTTGTCGTCGCGGGCGTTCCCGTACAGCTCGCGGCGCTGGTGGCACTGGCAATGCCGTGGATCTTCCCGCAGTTTGTGGCTGTCAGCCTGTGGCAGGTAGCGGTGGCCCTCGTCGCGTCGGCCTGCCTGGTACTCGCTGTCCGGGTCCCGCTGACCTTTGCGCAGCGGCACCGGTGCTGGTCGCTGCTCGGCATCGAGATCCCGCGGGTCCCCGTCTCATCGACAGGCGCGATGCCGCGCCGACTTGTGGCCTCGCTCCGCTCGGAGTCGACGTGGCGGCAGCTCGGCTATCACCTGGTTGCGGGACCCGCGCTGGCGCTCGGCGGCCTGCTCACCCTGGCGGCCTGGGCCGTAGGCAGCTGCCTTGTCGCTGCGTTCGCGTTCCCGTACATCTTCCCGCCGCTGAGCCAAGCCGGGTCGGTCTCGCCAAAGCTCAAGGTGGTCCTCACGGCGGTCGGCGCGCTCGTCCTGCTGACAGCCCCCGCAGTGGCGGCGATCGTCACCAGCGTCGACGCCAGGGTGGCGCGGGCCTTGCTTGGCCCGAGCCGATCGGTCGACCTTGAACGGCGCGTCGAAAGCCTGTCGGAAAGTCGCGCTGGCGTGGTCGACGCCGCTGATGCGGAGCGACGGCGGATCGAGCGCGACCTGCATGACGGGGCGCAGCAGCGCCTGGTGTCGCTGGCGATGAACCTCGGGATGGCCAGGGAGAACCTGCCCGACCTGCCGGAGCAGGCCAGGCAGGTTATCGCCGAGGCCCATGACGAGGCTAAGGAAGCACTGGCGGAGCTTCGCGCCCTGGTCCGGGGCCTGCATCCAGCGGTGCTCGACGATCGCGGTCTCGATGCCGCGTTGTCCGGGATCGCCGCCCGCGCACCGCTGCCGGTCAAGCTGGCAGTGGACATGCCTGAGCGCGCCTCTCCAACGGTCGAAGCTGTTGCGTACTTCGTAGCCTCTGAGTGTCTGGCGAACATCGCCAGGCACGCAGCTGCGACCCAGGCCGACGTTGACGTCCGGCGGACGGCTGGGCTGCTGCGGATCGTCATCACCGACGACGGAATCGGCGGGGCCGATCCGGCGCGTGGCACCGGGCTCGCGAGCCTGGCTCGCCGGGCTCGCTCCGTGGATGGCACCATGCAGATCGACAGCCCGCGCGGTGGTCCGACTGTGGTCACCGTGGAGCTGCCATGCGGGTAGTCATCGCCGAAGACTCAGTGCTGCTGCGGGCCGGCCTGACCAAACTGCTGGCAGCGGCCGGCATCGAGGTGCTGGCTGCGGTTGGCGACGCCGAGGCGCTGCTGGCCGCAGTGCCGAAGCTCAGTCCCGATGCGGTGATCGTCGACGTGCGAATGCCGCCGAGCCATACCGACGAGGGGATCAGGGCAGCCCTGGTGATCAGGCGCGAATGGCCGCAGGTCGCCGTGCTCGTGCTGTCGCAGTACGTCGAGGAGCGGTACGCGGCTGATCTACTGGCGGCCAACACCAGCAGCGTCGGCTACCTGCTCAAGGATCGGGTGGCCGACGTCGGTGACTTCGTCGCGGCGCTACGCCGGGTAGCCGCTGGCGGGACTGCGCTCGACCCCGAGGTCGTGTCGCAGCTCCTGCTCCGCCGCCAGCGAGACCCGCTGGACCGGCTGACGCCGCGAGAGCACGAGGTCCTGCGGCTGATGGCCGAAGGCCGGTCTAACACGACGATCGCACAGACCCTGGTGATCACCGATAGCGCGGTAGCGAAGCACATCAACAGCATCTTCGCCAAGCTCGATCTGCACCCGGACGACGAAGACCACCGGCGGGTGCTCGCCGTGCTGCGTTTCCTGGATGTCGGATGAGCGCCGCAGCCGGATTCCCGGCCAGACCGCGGCGCCGCTGGATATGGGCCTGCGTGGCGGCTTTCACCGCGCTAGTCCTGGTTGTGCCGGTCGGGTTCCGGTTCGCGCTCAAGGGCGAGATCAGGCATCAGATTGTGCCGCTCACGCTTATCCAGCGGCCCGTCAGCCAACTCTGGGTCGAAGCGCCCGGCCAGAGCGTCACTGTCATCCGAGGCCGGGCCGGGCAAGTCCAGGTCATGAGCACTCTGTCCTGGCTCTTGGGCTCGCCGACGGTCAGTCATGCGTGGCATGGCGAGACGCTTCGCATCAGTGCGAGCTGCCCTTCGGTCAACCTCTTCGAAGACTGCCAGGTCGGCCTCGTGATCCAAGTGCCCGCCGATGTCACCGTGCGGGTCGCCGTCGGCTCTGGCAAAGCGACGGTGGCGGGCTTGACCGGGCCGGTGCACCTGACCGCGAGCTCCGGCAGCATTCACCTGACTGACGTCAGCGGCCCGATCTGGGCTACCGCAACCTCCGGGAGTATTGACGCCACCAGCGGCCTTACCGCGTCACACGTGAGCGCGGCAATCGGCTCTGGAGGGATAGTGCTCGGCTTCGCCGAGTCCCCGCAGGCGCTTGCGCTCGAGGTGGGCTCTGGCAGCGCCCGCGTAACGGTACCGCCCGGTGCTCGCTACCGGGTGTCCGGTGAGCGCGGGTCGGGCTCCCTCGAGGTCGGGACTGGCCTGGCGGATAACAGCGCGGCCAATGCCATCGCGGCTACCGTCGGCAGCGGGCTGCTCTCTATCGGTTATCGGCCGCCGATAGCCCCGGCGGCTCCGGCAAGCTGACCGCTCCGCTCAGAGCACCTCGGCAAGCTGGACGGTCTGATCCCGGCGCGGCCCGACGCCGATTGCGAGGATCGGGGCGCCGATCATGTCCTCGACGGCACGCACGTAAGCCTGCGCGGCCTTGGGCAGGTCGGCGAACTCACGCGCCGCGGAGATGTCCTCCCACCAGCCGTCTAGATACTCGTAGACCGGGGTGGCATGGTGAAAATCGGTCTGCGTCATCGGGATCTCGTCAAACCGCTTGCCGTGCACGTCGTAGGCCACGCAGACCGGCACCTTCTCCAGTCCGGACAGCACGTCGAGCTTGGTCACGAAGTAGTCGGTGAGGCCATTCACCCTCGTGGCGTACCGGGCGATGACCGTATCCAGCCAGCCTGTCCGGCGCGGCCTGCCGGTGGTTGTGCCGTACTCGCCGCCGGTCTTGCGCAGCCACTCGCCGCGGGCGTCGGTGAGCTCGGTCGGGAACGGGCCGGCCCCCACCCTGGTGGTGTACGCCTTGAGGATGCCGAGCACCCGGCTGATCCGAGTCGGTCCGATGCCGGAGCCAGCGCACGCCCCGCCCGCCGTCGGCGAGGACGAGGTGACGAACGGGTAGGTGCCGTGGTCGACGTCGAGCAGTGTTGCCTGCGCGCCCTCCAGCAGGACGACCTGATTGGCGTCAAGCGCCTTGTTGAGCACCAGACCGGTATCGGCGACGTACCGGCCGAGGCGCTCCGCGAAGCCGAGGTACTGCTCGGTCACGATCTCGGCGTCGATGCCGCGCCTGTTGTACAGCTTGGTCAGGATCTGGTTCTTCTCCCGCAACGCCAGGTCCAGCTTCTGCCGCAGGATGCCGGGGTCGAACAGGTCCTGCACCCGGATGCCGACCCTTGAGGCCTTGTCGCTGTAAGCGGGGCCGATGCCGCGCCCCGTGGTACCGATGCGGGCATCGCCGAGGTAGCGTTCGGTGACCTTGTCCAGGGCAATGTGGTAGGGCATGATCAGGTGCGCGTCGGCCGAGATGAGCAGGTGGTCACGCCAGACGCCGCGCTGCGTGAGGCCGTCGATCTCCTCGAGCAGCACCTCCGGGTTGATCACCACCCCGTTGCCGATCACGGAGGTCGCGTGCTCGGATAGCGCCCCCGACGGCAGGAGGTGCAAGGCGTAGCTCTCGTCGCCGATCACGACCGTGTGGCCGGCATTGTTACCGCCCTGGTAGCGCACGACGTAGTCAACCCGGTCGCCGAGTATGTCGGTGGCCTTGCCCTTGCCCTCGTCGCCCCACTGCGCGCCGACGATCACGATGGCGGGCATGTGACATGTCCTTCCCGTACCAGAACGAAAGCCCCGGCCAGCGTCATTGCGGTCAGGCAGGCAAGCGCGGCAGGGGCTCTTGCATTCAGATGTTACCGGAAGCGGTCTTCGGGCACCGGCGCCTAGCGCACGTCCGCGCCGATCAGGACGCCAGCGCGGCCGCTGCCGCGGGGCTGCTGTCAGCCAGGAATACCTGGCACCGGGTCGCCTCGTCGTCCTCGCCGATCGCGGCCGCGGCCACTCCGAGCATGTTCAGCGCCCGCAGGAACCCCTGATTCGGCTCGTGGCCCCAGGGGATCGGGCCATGCCCCTTCCAGCCTGCCCTGCGTAGCTGGTCGAGGCCGCGGTGGTAGCCGGTCCGGGCGAACGCATACGCGGTGACGGGGTCCCCGGCCGCCATCGCGCGCTCGGCGAGAGCTGCCCAGGCGGCGCAGTAGCTCGGGAACCTGGCTGCGACCTCGGCCGGGTCGCTGGCCGCTGCCAGTGCGGCCCTAGCCGCCTCGTTGTCGGGGAGGAAGGTTTCCGGCGGACCGCCTAGCAGGTTGTCTCGCATCATGTGATCATCCTGCCGCAGTCGCTCGCTGGCCGCCGTGCGGCCCCCGGCAACAGTCAGGTCAGGCGCTTGCCTGCGGACATCAGGTCTGCGCAGGCCTGCACGATCCGCGCGGACATGCCCTGCTCGCCGGCCTTGCCCCAGGACCGCGGATCGTAGCTCTTCTTACTGCCTACTTCGCCGTCGACCTTGAGGACGCCGTCGTAGTTGGTAAACATATGTCCGGCAACGGGGCGCGTGAAGGCGTACTGAGCGTCGGTGTCCACATTCATCTTGACCACGCCGTAGCCGATGGCCTCCCTGATGTCGCTCAGGTCGGATCCGGAGCCGCCGTGGAAGACAAGGTCGAACGGCTTCTCCCGGCCGTACTTGGCGCCGACCGCGTCCTGGATCTCCTTCAGGACAGCCGGACGCAGCTTGACGTGCCCGGGCTTGTAGACGCCGTGCACGTTGCCGAACGTGGCCGCCAGCATGTACCGGCCGCGTTCACCGAGGCCAAGCGTCTCGGCGACGGCAAGCGCGTCCGCGGGCGTGCTATAGAGCTTCTCGTTGATCTCGCCGACGACGCCATCCTCCTCACCGCCGACCACGCCGATTTCCATCTCCATGACAATGTGCGCCGCGGCGCACTTGTCGAGAAGCTCGGTGGCGATCTGGAGGTTCTCGGCCAGCGGCACCGCCGAGCCGTCCCACATGTGGGACTGGAAGAGCGGTTCCTCACCGCGGGCGACGCGCTCGATGGAGATCTGCACGAGCGGGCGCATGAACCCGTCTAGCTTGTCCTTAGGGCAGTGATCGGTATGCAGGGCGACGTTCATCGGGTACTTGGCCGCGACCGTCCGCGCGAACTGTGCGAGCGCCACCGATCCGGTGACCATGTCCTTGACGGCCGCGCCGGACAGGTAGTCGGCCCCTCCGGTCGAGACCTGGATGATGCCGTCACTCTCGGCCTCGGCCAGGCCGTTCAGGGCCGCATTGAGCGTCTGGCTTGAGGTGACGTTGATCGCCGGGTAAGCGAAGCCGTGCTCCTTTGCCCGGTCGAGCATCTGCGCGTAGACCTCTGGCGTCGCGATCGGCATGGCGCGAATCCTCTCGGTGTGAAGTCAGTGCTCAGTATCTCCGAGGCAGCAGGCCCGCCCAACTCCGGCGGGCCGAGTTGCCCGCATTGACAGGCGGCAGGCTCTGACGGGTCTAGTCTCAGACCATGGGACACCATGATGCGGATCCCGCTGAACATCGCCGATACACCGGCGTGGTCCTGCTGTCCGTGCTGGTTTTAGCGATGCTCACGGTCGCGGCGCTCGCGCTTACGGCCTTCTCGCACGGCTGAGACAGACGCTAGCCAAGTCCGAGGTCAGCGAGCTCGAACGCCGCCA
>DATHQE010000649.1:0-30106 GCA_035483035.1 Streptosporangiaceae bacterium
ATCGCCGATACACCGGCGTGGTCCTGCTGTCCGTGCTGGTTTTAGCGATGCTCACGGTCGCGGCGCTCGCGCTTACGGCCTTCTCGCACGGCTGAGACAGACGCTAGCCAAGTCCGAGGTCAGCGAGCTCGAACGCCGCCACATACGGCAGCCCGCGGTCGGCAACCTTCTGCCTAGCGCCGCGCTCGACGACGACCGCGACTCCGACGACGATGGCGCCTGCCTCGGTAAGAGCGTCGACGGCCGTCAGCACGGAGCTGCCCGTCGTCGACGTGTCCTCGACGGCGAGGACGCGACGCCCGGCGACGTCCGGACCTTCGATGCGGCGCTGCATCCCGTGGGCCTTCTCGCTCTTGCGGACCACGAAGGCATCGAGCTTTCGGCCGCGGGCCGCGGCGGCGTGCAACATCGCCGTGGCGACGGGATCGGCGCCGAGCGTCAGGCCGCCGACGGCATCGTACGTAAGGCCAGCCGTGGTATCGAGCATGACCCGCCCGGCGACAGGCGCCGCCCGGCCGTCCAGGAGGACGCGGCGCAGGTCGATGTACCAGTCCGCGCGCCGCCCGGAAGACAAAATCACTTCGCCGTGTACTACGGCGAGATCCTTGATCAGTGTCAGTAGCTCGTCTCGATCGGCCACGGCAGCCGAGCCTACCGGGCCGTCCGGGCGAAGCACGGGCCGGCGCCTGGTAGCTTCTGCGGGCTCGCGGTGTGAAGGCGCGAGCCGCCCTCGCCGACGGGCGGCGATATAAGTAAATTGCCAGAACTAGTGGCAGGAACCCGGCCTGGCGGATACGTCCGCGATCCGTACTATGCGCCACGGTTCCCGCCATGCGCTGGTAACGTCACGCGCAAGGGAAGGACGGTGTCGCGTTGGATCGCTGCGCGCTGTTCGTGGACGCTAATTACGCGCTAGCCGAAGGCGCGCTCGCCGTCCACGGCACTCGCAATCGT
Organism: Streptosporangiaceae bacterium; assembly: GCA_035483035.1. Taxonomy (GTDB): domain Bacteria; phylum Actinomycetota; class Actinomycetes; order Streptosporangiales; family Streptosporangiaceae; genus JAJYUU01. The sequence goes on from DATHQE010000649.1 coordinate 955, forward strand.
GACTCGGTTTCCTGGGACTACGCAGGCCTTCTGAAGCTGCTCGGCGGTTTGTCCAGGGACCGTACTGGCCTGCAACTACTGCGCTGTTACTGGTATGACACGGCGGCCGACGGCGCCCGAGTTGCCGAGCACGACACGCTGGCCGACATCCCAGGCCTCAAGCTCCGCCTGACCAAAGCCCGGCCGAGCCGTAAGGAAGGCGTCGAGTCCGAGATCCGCAAGGACCTCACGGCGCTGGCCAGGAACCACGCGGTCACCGACGTCATCATCGTGAGCGCGGAGGAAGATCTCGGCCCAGTGATCGCCGAGGTCCAGGACCTGGGGATCCGGGCGGTACTGCTGCACATTGCCACTGACGGTAACTGGGCCGCTTCACGGACCCTGCGTCAGGAATGTGACGACGTCATTGACATAGGTTCGGGCCACCTGCGCCCGTACGTAGATCTCATTTCCGGTGCGGAGCCGCAGCTCGCCCAGGCCAGCTTCCGCGAGATTGGCGTCGGCGCCGGGCAGGCGAGCGGTCCGCACGCGGCGATCGAGGCGCCCGGCGTCCGGCTCTACCCCTCGCCGCTGGCGGCCGAATATGAGCACGCAGGGCAGCTCGCCGGCGCCGGTCGAGGCCCGGACCAGCGGCCGGACATCGCGCGGTTTGCGGGGCAGGACGCGGCCCTGAACTCTGGCCAGCTACCCGTGGGCAGCGACAGCCAGCCGCAGGGACTGGAAGCCAGGGCCGCAGAGGTGTCGGCTAGCCGGTCTTTGCAGCCACAGCGGCCAGCGGACCAGACGGCGCAGGAGCAACTGGCTGCTCAGCCGCAGCTAGCTCAACACCAGCTGGCGCAGCCGCAGTCAGCAGTAGGACTGCCCGCACAGGCACAGTCGTCGATAGGGCTCGAGTCCGCGGCTCAGCGGGCGCAGGGCCAGCAGGCACTGGGCCAGCAGGTGCAGGGCCAGCAGGTGCAGGGCCAGCTAGTGCAAGGCCAGCAGTACCAGCAGCCGACTGTCGCCCGAGGCGACGTTCCCGCGGGGAGCTTCGGCCAGGGCGGGTACGCGGGCCAGGAAGCTCACCCACAGCCCAGCATGCAGCAGGGGCCTGGTTTTGAGCAGCACCGGGCAACCGACGACGGCCGCAGTCAGCCCGGCTCCAGTCAGCCCGGCTCCAATCAGGGCTCCTCGCTGCCCGGCGGTATGCACGAGATCGCGGTCGCCGGGCTCGCGCCCAATGGGCTGGGCCAGAATGGCTTCGGCCACGGCCAGCTTGGCCAGAACGGCCAGGCGGGCCTGGCCGGACCTACGAGCATCGGCGCTGCCGGTGGCCAGCAGAGTGGCGGCCAGCACGGTGGCGGCCAGCACGGTGGTGGCCAGCCGAGTGGCGGCCCGTACGGCGGCGTTCAGCACGGTGGCGGGCAGCAGGGTAACGGGCAGCACAGCGGCGGGCAGCAGGGTGGCTTCGGCGACCAGGGCGGTTCCGGCCAGGCGGGCCCGGGCCAGTACGGCAGCTTCGGCACGCTCGGCGGTAGCCAGCAGGGCGCGGGGCAGCACAGGAGCGCCAGCGAGGGCGGTGCTAGTCAGGGCGGTAACGGTCAGGGCGGTACTGGTCAGGGCGGTACTGGTCAGAGCGGTGGCATGCTGCCGGGCAACGGCCTGCCCCGGAACGGGATGCCTGCGAACGGGATGCCTGCGAACGGGATGCAAGTCGGCCGCGGCGGCAACGTGCCGGGCCAGCAGTCGAACGGCCCAGCCCTGCCGCCGAACGGTCCGCAGGCGCGCGGCTCGGTGGGAGCGATGCCAGCCAACGGCATGCCGGGCAGCTATGGCGGCCTGCCGCCCAACGGATCCCCGGCCGGCCTCGGCAACGGCGCCCAGCCTGCCGGCGTGACTGCGGGCAGCATGCCCGGCTCCGGCCCGGTCGGCGGCGCCATGGCGTCGTACGGCGGCCCTAACTACACCGGGACCGGGTATGGCGGTGGCCAGGGTGGAAATGGCCAGGGCGCATCGGGACCCGGCGGGCCGCAGTCGGCAGGAGCGCAGAACCCGGGACAACATCAGCTCACCGGTCAGCCGCCTGGGTCAGGCTTGGGCACGCCGCAGCAGCCGGGCCAGCATGGTCTGCCGCAGCCGGGCCAGGGACAGCAGCAAGGGCCGGCGTTCGGCCAGCCCGGCCACGGGCAGCCGGCACAGGGCCAGCACGGATCAGGTCAGCCGGGACTGGGTCAGCCGGGACTGGGTCAGCCGGGACTGGGCCAGCCGGGATCAGGCGCCCAGCAGCGCGGTGGTCCTGGCATGCCGCCGCAGAACGGCATGACGCCACTCGACGGACAGCGATCACCTGCGCAGCAGCGCCAATTGCCGGCTGGCAACGGTGCGCCATACCCGCAGGACAGAAGCATGCCGTACGGCGGCCCGGTTCAGCCGGGTCAGTTCGGGACGGCGGGGTACGGACCCGGCTCGTACGGTGGCCAGCAGCCGGCCCCGGTGCCGCTCACGATGTCGGTTGGCGAAGCTGTCCAGTCCGCGCACGCGGAAGGCTTTGGCTTTGGGGAGGCTGTGGCCAGGGACGCGCCGGCGCTGTGGCTGGAGGCCGTGCTCGCCCGCAAGCCGCGGATGCCGTCGGATCTGGAGGCACGGCTGCTCCAGGGATCCGCTCTGCCGATCGACTCGCTGCTGCACGACGAGGTCAGGCACGCATTGCGGCGCGGGTTCTGGGACGCGCTGGAGCGCTCGCGGCACTGATCGACGCCGCGGGCGTCGCCTCGCCGACCTGGCGGGTAATGTTGGCGGGTTTCGTCACGAAGCGATCACCGTGCGCTCTTCCCAGACACAGTCAGGCGGAATCCCAGTTACCGTGGTGACGTGGCAGCGCTGAGCCGTGAGCAGTTCGACTCGATCGAATTCGACGCAGCTGCAAGTGGCGATCACGCAGCCGCGGCTCAGGCGATGACCGAACTCGCCACAACCGGTACCGAGACCGCGGGCATGCCGCGAGCCGAGGCATTCATGCGGGCCGGCGAGCAGTGGCTGCTTGCCGACAAGCCGGGCGAGGCCGTGATCGGATTGCGCCGCGCCGTGGCTCACGGCGGCCCGGTTTTCGCCGATCCGCGAGTCCCGCTCGCCAGGGCGCTCCTCCTGCTCGGCCGCCAGTCGGAAGCGCAGGCCCTGATCAGCAGGCTGAAGGCCGAGGGCCCGCGTGATCCGCTGACCTGCGATCTCGTCGCAGAGTTGCTGGTCGACCGCGGCGACCTGGCGGCCGCCCTGGACTGGGCGACCGCCGGGGTCGAGTTGTGCCTCGCTGGGCAGTCAGGCCAGGCGGAGAGCGAGGAGCCTGAGCTCAGGCTGCTCCTCAGGCTGCGCTATCGGATCCGGAACGATCTCGGGCTGCCTGAAGACGATTACGACGCCTTGCTCGACGATGCCTAGACCGGATTCACCGCGACAGCCACGGCTCGCTGCGGTGTGACCTGTAGTGCATCGGCGGACTCGTCAAGGTCCACCAGCACCTTGTCGCCATCGGTGATCTCGCCGGCGATCAGGCTCTTGGCGAGCTTGTCGCCGATCGCCGACTGAATGAGCCGTCGCAGTGGCCGCGCCCCGTAGACCGGGTCGAAGCCCGTGACAGCGAGCCACTCCCTGGCCGCCGGGGTCACCTCCAGCGTCAGCCGGCGCCCGGCTAGGCGCCCGGCGAGGCGGCGCACCTGGAGATCCACGATCTCGGTGAGCTCGGCGGTGGTGAGCGCGTCGAAGATAATGACGTCGTCGAGCCGGTTCAGGAACTCGGGCTTGAACGTAGCTCGCACCACGGACATGACCTGCTCCTTCGTGGCCGCCTCGCCCAGGCTCGGATCGGCGATGAACTGAGAGCCGAGGTTCGAGGTCAGGATCAGGATCGTGTTGCGGAAGTCCACTGTCCGGCCCTGGCCGTCGGTGAGCCGGCCGTCGTCGAGTACCTGGAGCAGGACGTCGAAGACCTCCGGGTGCGCCTTCTCGACCTCGTCGAGCAGGACCACGCAGTATGGCCTGCGCCGGACCGCCTCGGTGAGCTGGCCGCCCTCCTCATACCCGACATAACCGGGCGGGGCGCCCACGAGCCTCGCCACGGAATGGCGCTCGGAGTATTCGCTCATGTCGATCCTGATGATCGCCCGCTCGTCATCGAACAGAAACTCGGCCAGTGCCTTGGCCAGCTCGGTCTTGCCGACACCGGTAGGGCCGAGGAACAGGAACGAGCCCGATGGCCGGTCGGGGTCGGAGATTCCGGCCCTGGACCGGCGGACAGCGTCGGAGACTGCCTGCACGGCGGTCTGCTGGCCGATGAGCCGGTGGCCAAGCTCGTCCTCCATCCGCAGCAGCTTGCCGGTCTCGCCTTCCATCAGGCGGCCAGCCGGAATGCCGGTCCAGGCCGACACCACGTCGGCGACGTCGTCGGGGCCGACCTCCTCCTTGACCATCGGCGGGCCGTCATCGCCAGGACCGGCGCCGTCAGTGGCGTCCGGCACGCCACTCGTAGCCGCCGCCTCGGCGATCTGCCGCTCAAGCTGCGGAATCTCGCCGTACATGAGCCGGGAAGCAGCCTCGAAGTCGGCGTCGCGCTGCGCGCGCTCGGCCTGCCCCCGCAGCTCATCAAGCTGCTTCTTGAGCTCGCCGACCTTGTTCAGGCCGGCCTTCTCCCGGTCCCACCGGGCTACCAGCGCTGTCAGCTGCTCTTGCCTGTCTGCCAGGTCCGCGCGCAGGCGCTCCAGCCGTTCCCTGCTGGCCTGGTCGTTTTCCTTGGCCAGCGCGAGCTCTTCCATCTTCATCCGGTCGACGGTGCGCTGTAGCTCGTCGATCTCGACAGGCCTGGAGTCGATCTCCATCCGCAGCCGGGACGCTGCCTCGTCGATCAGGTCGATCGCCTTGTCCGGCAGGAAGCGGGCGGTGATGTAGCGGTCGGACAGCGTCGCAGCGGCCACCAGGGCAGCGTCAGAGATCTGGACCTGGTGATGCGCCTCGTACCGGCCTTTGAGCCCGCGCAGGATAGCGATGGTGTCCTCGGCCGACGGCTCGCCGATCAGCACCTGCTGGAACCGCCGCTCGAGCGCCGGGTCCTTCTCGATCCGCTGGCGGTACTCATCTAGCGTCGTCGCGCCGACCATCCGCAGCTCACCGCGGGCGAGCATGGGCTTCAGCATGTTGCCGGCGTCCATTGCGCCCTCGGCTGCGCCTGCGCCCACGACGGTATGGAGCTCATCGATAAACGTGATGACCTCGCCGTCGCTCCGCTTGATCTCGTTCAAGACCGCCTTCAGGCGCTCCTCGAACTCGCCGCGGTATTTCGCCCCGGCCACCATCGCCGCCAGGTCGAGCGCGACCACGCGCTTGCCCCGCAGCGACTCCGGCACGTCGCCCGCCACTACGCGCTGAGCAAGGCCCTCGACAACCGCTGTCTTGCCGACGCCGGGCTCGCCGATCAGCACCGGGTTGTTCTTGGTGCGCCTGGACAGCACCTGGATCACCCGGCGGATCTCCGCGTCCCGGCCGATGACCGGGTCGAGCTTCCCATCGCGGGCGCTCTGGGTGAGGTCGATGCCGTACTTTTCCAGCGCCTGGTACGTGCCTTCCGGGTCCTGCGACGTGACCCTGGCGTGGCCGCGCACTTGCTCGAAGGCGTCGGTTAGCTGCTTAGGCCCGGCACCCGCCGCCCGCAGCAGGGTGGCCGCCTGACCGCCGCCGGTTGCCAGGCCGACGAGCAGGTGCTCGGTAGAGACGTACTCGTCGGACATCTCCCTGGCCAGCTTGCCGGCGGTCGCCATGGCCGCCAGCAGTTGGCGGGACGTCTCGGGTGCGCTGACAGTCGCGCCGGCCGCCTGTGGCATCCGGCTCAGCTGATCCTGCACGGTCTTGAGCAACTGGGCCGGGTCAGCGCCGACTGCGCGCAGAAGCGGCGCCGCCGTCCCGCCATCTTGCTGGACCAGGGCCGCGAGCAGGTGCAGGCCATCGGTGCTCGGATTGCCAGCCGAAGCGGCCATCTGCACGGCCTGCGACAGTGCCTCCTGACTCTTCCTGGTCAGCTTCTCGTCCACGGTGATCTCTCTCCAAAGTTCTGGCCCAGATAGTTCTGAGCTGTGCCGCTGGGTTCGTGCTCGGCGGCGCGGCGCCCGCCTCGTGTGCCGACTAGCCGGAACCGGCCTCGTGCCCGGCCGGCTGCTGATTCAGGTCCGCAGCGGCGGCGACAGCCTGGCCCGGATCAGTGCCGAGCCCATGGCCGGCGGCTGGCCGCGGAGCCGCGGTACCGTGCCGGACCGGGACGAGCGCGGCCCCGTCGGCGCGACTGCGGACGAGGTTCGCCAGCCGAGCCGCCACGGCGCGGGTCGACTCCAGCTCAGCGCGCAGCTGGCTGATCTCGGCATGCATTTCGGCGGCCAGCATCCGGCTGCGTCGCTCGGCCAGCTCGAGCTCGAGGATGCGCTTGATCCCGTTGAGGTTGATGCCTTCCTCCTGGGACAGGCGCTGAACCTCACGCAGGATCAGGATGTCGCGCAGCGAGTACCTGCGGCCGCGCCCGGCGGCGCGTCCCGGTGAGACGAGCCCGAGCCGGTCGTAGGCGCGCAGCGTCTGCGGGTGCAGGCCGGACAGCTGAGCGGCCACGGAGATGACGTAGACAGGCGTGTCATCGGTGAGCTCGAACTGAATGCTGGTCATGTCATCTCCTTCCCGATGAGGGCGGGCTAGCCGTTCGCGTTTTTCAGCAGTTCTGTCCGCGGGTCAGGGCCTGCGGTGGCGTCCCGGAAGGTCTCCAGCGCATCCCGTGCCTTGTCGTTAAGTCCCTGCGGGACCTGGACGCTCACAGTCACGAGCATGTCGCCGGTTGTGCCGTCCTTGCGCCGGACACCCTTGCCCCGGACCCGGAACGTGCGGCCGTTCGGGGTGCCCGCCGGGATGCGCAGGCTGACCGGCATCCCGCCGAGGGACGGGACTTTGATTTCGGCGCCGAGTGTCGCCTCGGCGAAAGTGACTGGCACGCTGATGGTCAGGTTGGCGCCCGACCGGGCAAACGTGCCGTGCGGATGCGGCTGCACGTGGACCCGGACGTAGAGGTCGCCCGCCGGCCCGCCGCGCTCGCCGGAGGCGCCCTTGCCGCCAAGCTTGATGCGCTGGCCGTCCGCCACACCGGCCGGGATCCTGGCCTGGATGGTCCGGGTGCTCATCGCGCGGCCGCTGCCGGAGCATGTCTCGCACGGGTCGTCAACGACCAGGCCGCGGCCGCGGCAGGTCTTGCACGGCTCGGAGAATGCAAAGCTGCCGAGGTTTCGGCTGCCCTGGCCGGTGCCCTCGCACGTCGGACATACCCGTGGCACGGTGCCAGCCTTCGCCCCGGTGCCCTTGCAGACCTTGCACGCGCCCTCGCCGGTCAGCCGGAGCGACACGGTCGTGCCGTTGATGGCGTCGCTGAAGGACAGCGTGGTCTCGGTCTCCACATCGGCGCCGCGCCGCGGCCGCGTCTGCTGGGTGGTGGTACCGCCTGAGCGGTTGCCGAACACGCCGCCGAGCAGGTCGCCGAGGCGTCCGCCCGCGCTGCCCGCCGTGCCGCCAAACAGGTCACCTAGATCGAACCCGCCGTAATTGCCGCCTGTCGATCCGGATCCTGGCATCCGGACCCCGCCGCCAAAGAGCGACCGCGCTTCGTCGTACTCCTTGCGCCGGCCTTCGTCTGACAGCACGGTGTAGGCCTCGGAGATCTCCTTGAAGCGCGCCTCGGCCTTCGGGTCACCCTCGTTGGCGTCCGGGTGGTACTTGCGGGCCAGCTTCCGGTACGACTTCTTGATGTCGTCGGCCGTCGCGGTCTTGGTTACCGCGAGCGTCTTGTAGTAGTCCTTCTCCAGGTAGTCCTTGGTGCTCAACGCGCCTCTCTCGTGAGCTATCTCAATGCCTGGTGCTGGGGCACACATGGGCGGACCCCAGCACCAGGGCGTTATTCAGCGGGAGCGTCGCCTGTCGATGCGTCAGGGTCGGCCTCGTCGGCGGGGTCGGCCGCTGTGTCAGGGGCATCGCCGCCGGGCTCGGCGACGGCGACCCTGGCCGGGCGGATGATCCGCTCGCCCACCTTGTAGCCGGGCTGGAGTATCTGCACGGCAGTCGGCTCGGTCACGTCAGCTGAGTACGAGTGCATCAGGGCCTCGTGCAGCGTCGGGTCGAACGGTTCACCGCTCTCCCCGAAGGCGGTCAGGCCTAGCTTGACCACGATGCCCTCCAGCGACTCGGCGACCGACTTGAAGCCGCCGGTCAGTTCCCCGTGCTCCCTGGCCCGGCCGATGTCGTCCAGCACCGGCAGCAACCCGTGCAGCACGTTGGCCAGCGCCTGCTCGCGCACCGCCAGCCGGTCTCGCTCGACCCGCTTGCGGTAGTTGGCGTACTCGGCCTGGAGTCGCTGCAAGTCAGCGGTCCGCTCGGCGAGCATCGTCACGGCCTGAGCAGTGGCGGCGTCGGCCGCACCGCTGGCGCCAGTCCCGCCAGCCACCGCATCGCTGCCGGCAGCAGTGCTGCCAGACGTTGACGCGCCGTCAGGCGTGGCACCGGTCCCCGCGGCGGACTGGCCCGGAGTACTCGGGCCGGCGGCCTGGCCGGCATCCGCGCCGCCAGGCGCAGACACTGAGTGCTTACCAGGCTTCGGCTGACCGCCGGCTGGAGCCGACCCGCGCTGCGGGCCGGACTCCCCGGTATTGCGTACCTGGCCAGTGACCGGGTCGACCCGCCTGCGATCGCGGATGACCGGGCCCTGGCGCTCCTCTTCGGGCCTCATCAGGCGGCGCCGCCCTCCTCATGGGCCGGCTTGTCGTCATCGACGATCTCAGCCTCGACGACATCGTCGTCCTGGCCGCCAGCCTCGTCGCCTGCCTCACCGGGCTGCGCGCTGGCCGCCTGCGCCTGGGCGTAGATGGCCGTGCCCATCTTCTGGCTCACCTGAGCGGCGTGCTCGCTGGCGGTCTTGATGGCCTCGGTGTCCGTGCCCTCAAGCGCCTTCTTCAGGTCGGCGACCGCCGACTCGACCTCGGACTTGATGTCGTCCGGCACCTTGTCCGCGTTCTCGCCGAGGAACTTCTCGGTGGTGTAGGCCAGCGACTCCGCGCGGTTGCGGACCTCGGCCTCCTCGCGCCGCTGCCGGTCTTCCTCGGCGTACTTCTCCGCGTCCGCCATCATCCGCTCGATGTCGTCCTTGCCCAGCGCCGAGCCGCCCGAGATGGTCACGGACTGCTGCTTGCCGGTGCCGAGGTCCTTGGCCGACACGTTCACGATGCCGTTGGCGTCGATGTCGAACGTGACCTCGATCTGCGGAATGCCGCGCGGTGCCGGAGCGAGTCCAGCCAGCTCGAACATGCCGAGCTTCTTGTTGTACGCGGCGATCTCGCGCTCGCCCTGGAAGACCTGGATCTGCACCGACGGCTGGTTGTCGTCAGCGGTAGTGAAGATCTCCGAACGCTTGGTCGGGATCGTGGTGTTGCGCTCGATTAGCTTGGTGAAGATGCCGCCCTTGGTCTCGATGCCGAGGGACAGGGGCGTCACATCGAGCAGGAGGACGTCCTTGACCTCGCCCTTGAGCACGCCGGCCTGCAGGGCCGCGCCCACGGCGACGACCTCGTCCGGGTTCACGCCCTTGTTGGGCTCCTTGCCGCCAGTCAGGTCCTTGACCAGATCAACGACGGCCGGCATCCGGGTGGAACCGCCGACCAGCACGACGTGGTCGATCTGGCTGAGCTTGACCCCAGAGTCCTTGATCACCTGCTGGAACGGCGCCTTGCAGCGGTCGAGCAGGTCCGAGGTCATCTTCTGGAACTCTGCCCTGGTGAGCTTGGTGTCCAGGTGCAGCGGGCCCTGCTCGGAGTGGGTGATGTAGGGCAGGTTGATCTGCGACTCGGTCGAGCTGGACAGCTCGATCTTGGTCTTCTCCGCGGTCTCCCGCAGCCGCTGCAGCGCCATCTTGTCCTTGGACAGGTCAGTGCCGTAGCTGTTCTTGAAGTCCTTGACTAGCCAGTCCACGATCCGCTGGTCCCAGTCGTCACCACCGAGGTGGTTGTCGCCACTGGTCGCCTTCACCTCGACGACTCCCTCGCCTACCTCCAGGAGCGAGACGTCGAACGTGCCGCCGCCGAGGTCGAAGACCAGGATGGTGGCCTCGCCTTCCTTCTCCAGGTGGTACGCCAGGGCGGCGGAGGTGGGCTCGTTGATGATGCGCAGGACGTTCAGGCCCGCGATCTGCCCGGCCTCCTTGGTGGCCTGCCGCTGGGCGTCGCTGAAGTACGCGGGCACCGTGATCACCGCGTCGGTGATGGTCTCGCCCAGGTACGCCTCGGCGTCTCGCTTCAGCTTCTGCAGGACGAAGGCGCTGATCTGCTGCGCTGTGAACTTCTTGCCGTCGATCGACACCGTCCAGTCGGTGCCCATCTGGCGCTTGACCGAGCGGATCGTCCGGTCAACGTTGGTCACTGCCTGCCGCTTCGCGACCTCGCCGACGAGCACCTCGCCGTTCTTGGCGAAGGCGACCACGGACGGTGTGGTCCGGGAGCCCTCAGCGTTGGCGATGACCGAGGGCTCTCCGCCCTCGAGGACGGCGACGACGGAGTTGGTCGTCCCCAGGTCGATGCCTACCGCACGTGCCATGTGTTCTGTCCTTGGTTTGCTCTAGTGGGTTTACTTATGCGCCGGAAGATTGAGTCTATCGGGCTCAAGTCTGCCATGCGGGTCACCTAGTGGCAACTGACTTGAGTCAACCTCACTCAACTTTACTAGCTACTGAGCATGAACTGCGTGGGCCGGCCCTATATTCCAGTTCAGCTGGGCGGCGGGTCCTGGTCAAAGCCCTATGGCCGAAAGCCCGTAGCCAAATATGGTGCGGTGAAAGAGGAGCGTGCATGCTGCAGAACGAGGCTGGTGCCTCCGCCGTTCCCGTGCCTCCTGGCACGGCGGACCCCGTGGCGGTGACTGATGCGGTGCCAGCCGGTGCGGTGCCAGCCGGTGCAGTGCCAGCCGGTGCAGTGCCAGCCGGAGCGGGGCGGGCGTGGCTGCAAGCACTGAGCGCCGACGACCGCGCGGCCCTCGGGCTATGGGCGGCGGCCCATCTGGCCCTACTGGCGCTCGCGTGGGCATCAGCGTGGGCCTTCCGACCGACCGACGCGCACGCCCCGCTGACCGGCGCCTTCGAGCACTGGGACGCCATCCTGCTGCACAACATCGCCCAGTACGGGTACTTCGGGCCGCACACGGTGGCGAACAACACCGCGTTCTTCCCTGGCTATCCGGTCGCGCTCGCAGCCGGTCACCTCGTCCTGCGGAACTGGGTCCTGTCCGAGCTGGTGGTCAGCGGCGTGGCCGGCTGCTTCGCGATGGTTGCGCTCGCGCGACTCGCCGGCGGCAGTCGCGTGCCCGGCAGTCGCGCGGTGCTGTACCTGCTCACCACACCGGCCGCGATCTTCCTCATGGTCGGCTATGCCGAGGCGCTGTTCCTGGCGCTCGCCATTCCCGCCTGGCACGCGGCAGCTCGCGGCCACTGGTGGCGCGCCGCACTGCTGGCCGGCCTGGCCGGCCTCGTGCGCCCGGATGCGCTCTTCCTGATCCCGGCGCTGGCCATCATGGCGCTCACCGGCTACCGCGGCCCTGGCGCCTGGCCGACGGCCGCCGCCACCGTCGCCGGGCGCCTGGCAAACGCCGCGAAGGCCTGCTGTGCCCTGGCTGGCCCGGCCGCTTACGAGCTCTACCTGTGGGTGCATACCGGGAACGTGCTGGCCTGGTCGGCAGCGCTGCGCAAAGGCTGGGACCTGCATCTGTCCACGCCGTTCCAGGACCTGCGGACGACCTGGTGGGCCGCTTTCCGGCACGCATTCAGCGCGAGCACCGCGTTTGAGTTCCAGCTGGAATTCGGCGCGATCGCGGTAATAGCCGCGGCCACCCTCGCGTTTGCCTGCTGGCGGCGCTGGCCGCAGGCCGCTTTCTGTGGCCTCGCGCTCATCGCGCTCGGCACGTCGACCTGGGTCGAGACCGCGCCGCGCACGCTGCTGGTGCTCTTCCCGGTGTGGATCGGCCTCGCTGCCCTCGAGGCGAGCCGGCCTTGGCTGCGGTATGCCTACTTCGGGGTGAGCGCGCCGCTGGCAGTGGTGCTGGCCATGCTGTTCCTCTCGGGCCAGTGGGCCGGGTAGGCCGGCGTGACCTAAGCCGGGCGAGGCTCGGCCGGGGTGGCCAGGCGCCGTAGCCCGGCCTGGAGCGCCAGCCGGTCCGGCGCGCCCGACAGGACGCCGCCGCCGGGATCATCGACTCCCGCCGCCCGCACGACGTCGCGGTCAGGTCGCAGGCAGTCCCGGACGACCAGCGCGCACAGCAGCAGGACCGTGCCGAACCGGGCCAGGACCGCGGCGAAATACATGTCGTTGCTGATCGCGCCTGGCGTGGTCGCGCTCGCCGAGATCGCCACCAGGTAACCCCAGATCGCGTAGAAGTAAGCGACCTCAGCTGCCTGCCACAGGAGATAGGCCGGCAACCGCGGCCTGGCCAGGACGACCAGCGGCACGACCCAGACCACGTACTGGGGCGACCAGACCTTATTAGTAAGAAGGAACGCGGCCGTGGTCAGGAAGACTAGCTGTGCCAGCCGCGGTCGTCGCGGCGCGGCCAGGGCCAGCAGTGCGATGGCCAGGCACGCGACCGCAAACACCCCGGCCGACACCAGGTTGAGTTCACCCGTGGACGTCGTGCCGAGCACTGGCCAGTGCAGATACTGCAGGAAGTACCAGATCGCGCCCCAGCCAGCCGCGCCTGCGCTGCGGCTGCTGCTGAAGGTGTAGAACGTGGCCCATCCCCGCGGCGCCACAATCGCTACCGGCACGTTCACCACCAGCCACGCTGCGACCGCCGCCGCAGCGGTCGTGGCGAACGCTCGCAGCCGGCCGGCCCGCAGGCAGAGCAGAAGCAGCGGCCAGAGCACCACGACGGGATAGAACTTGGTCGCCACCGCCAGGCCCAGCAAAACGCCGGCCAGGACGGGCCGCCGGGCCGCCCAGGCGGCCAGCCCCATCATCATCAGGCCCATCGCGATGAGGTCCCAGTTGATGAACGCCGACAGGATCAGGGCTGGCGAGAACGCCACCAGCAGGGCCGTCCAGCGGCGGGACGGCCCGGCGCAATAGGCGGTGGCGAGGACCCCGGCCACCAGGAACAGCGCCAGCACGGCAACCGTCACGTCGAAGAACTGCAGGCCCCTGGAGAACGGATTCGAGATCCAGTGGACCGCCGAGGCCACGCCCTCCATAACGGCCCCGATGACGACGGGATACTCGACTGGGTGGCCGGTGTAGGGGACCTTGCCTTGCGACAGGCCCTCGGCGAAGTAGAGCGGGTAGATATCGGTGTAGCAGTGCGCCTGATACTGCGCGATGCCGTAGTTCCATGCCCCGGCCCGGCAGGCCTCCTTGGCGCCGAACGCGATGCCGTCGGCTACCAGGCTGGCCAGGACGAGCACGCTCGTCGACCCGGCGAGGGCAGCCCAGCGGCCCGGCGCGCGATGCCGGCTCGGCGCGTGCCCGCGGCCCGCCGCGACGTCATCACTCATGGTCTGCCCTCATCCGCTTGGCTCCCGCCTCCGCGGGGTAGCCGCCTCCGTCGGTAGCCGTCTCCTTGGTACCTGGAAGTCCGGTTTCGCCTGCGCCGGATCCGCTCTGGGTACTGACGCTCGAAACAGGCTAGCGGCTGCCGTGACCAGGGCGGCCTGATGATGGCGCGAGTACCAGTGCGGGCTGAGGCGCCCGGTGATCGCAAGTCGGGTGGGATGCGGCGTTACGCTGTCACCCATTGCCATACCTGGAGGCTGCCTTGGCACTGCGCATCATCATCGGACTTGCCCTCACGGTCGTCGCCGCCGCGGTGGCGGGCCGCCGTCTGTGGTGGCTCTACCAGCTCGGCCGTACGGGGCAGCCGGCGCCCGAGCGCGTGCAAGCGCTACGCGAGCATCCCGCCGAGGGCGCGGAGACGCAGGTCACCCAGGTGATCGGGCAGCGCAAGCTGCTCCAGTGGACGGTGCCGGGGGTCGCGCACGCGCTGACCTTCTGGGGCTTCATTATCTTGATCCTCACCATTATCGAGGCGTTCGGCGCCCTGTTCAGCAAGCACTTCGCCATCCCGCTGATCGGGACGTGGGCGTGGGTCGGCTTCATCGAGGACCTCTTTGCCGTGGGAGTCCTGGTGGGGATTGTCACCTTCGCGATCATCAGGCTGTCGTCCGACCCGAAGCGCGAGGGCCGCAGGTCACGATTCGCGGGCTCGCACACCGGCGCCGCCTGGCTCGTGCTCCTCGGCATTTTCCTGGTCATCGCCACCTTGCTGATCTACCGGGGCGCCCAGATCAATACCGGCGACTTCCCCTACCCACATGGCGCGTTCGCCTCGCAAATCGTCGGCCACTGGCTGCACCCGCTGGGCGCGGCCAACAAGGGCATCGAGACCACGTTCATCCTGCTCCAGCTCGCTGTCATCCTGGCCTTCGGCGTGTTCGTGACCTACTCCAAGCACCTCCACATCGTGATCGCCCCGATCAACGTGCTGTTCGCGCGCCGGCCTAATGGCCTCGGCCCGCTCCAGCCGATGCGCTCGAACGGCAAGGTGCTCGACTTCGAGGAGGCCGACCCCGACGAGGACGTCTTCGGCATCGGCAAGATCGAGGACCTGAGCTGGAAGGGCATGCTCGACCTGGCCACCTGTACCGAGTGTGGCCGGTGTCAGTCGCAGTGCCCGGCGTGGGCCACCGACAAGCCGCTGTCGCCCAAGATGATCATCCTGGAGCTCCGCGACCACGCGTTCGCGAAGGCGCCCTACCTGCTGGCCAGCTCGGACGAGGAGCGCGCGGCGCTGCCAGAGTCCGTCCGGGCCGAAGCCGAGCGGCCGATCGTCGGCGACGCCGAGGCCCACGGCGTCATCCACCCGGACGAGCTGTGGTCGTGCACGAACTGCGGCGCGTGCGTAGAGGAGTGCCCGGTCGATATCGAGCACATCGACCACATCACCGGGATGCGCCGGCACCAGGTGCTGGTCGAGTCCGCGTTCCCGGCCGAGGCGGCCACCATGCTCAAGAACCTGGAGAATAAAGGCAACCCCTGGGGCATGGGCGAGAACAAGCGCACCGAGTGGATCACCGAGCTCGATTTCGAGGTGCCGGTCGTCGACGGCCCCATCGGCGACGACGTCGAGTACCTGTTCTGGGTCGGATGCGCGGGGGCGCTGGAAGACCGGGCGAAGAAAACGACCAAGGCGATCGCCCAGCTGCTGCACACCGCTGGCGTCAGCTTCGCCGTGCTCGGCCCCGCCGAGTCATGCACCGGCGACCCGGCTAGGCGGATGGGCAATGAGTTCGTCTTCAGCATGCTGGCGCAGCAGAACATCGAGACGCTCAACGAGGCCGGCGCCCGCAAGATCATCGCTAGCTGTCCGCACTGCTTCAACACCATCGCGCGGGAGTACCCCCAGCTCGGGGGAAACTATGAGGTGATACACCACACTCAGCTGCTGGCCCAGCTCGTCGCGGATGGCAAGCTAACCCCGGTCACGCCGATCGAGGAGAAGATCACCTACCACGATCCGTGTTTCCTCGGCCGGCACAACCGGGTCTTCACCCCGCCGCGGGAGATCATGGAGCAGGTACCCGGCGTGCAGCCGCAGGAAATGCACCGGTGCAAGGAGCGCGGCTTCTGCTGCGGCGCCGGCGGGGCGCGGATGTGGATGGAAGAGCGGATCGGCAAGCGGATCAACACCGAACGGATCGACGAGGCACTCGGTACCGATCCAGACACCATCTCGACCGGCTGCCCGTTCTGCCTGGTCATGCTCGGCGACGCGGTCGCTGCGAAAAAGAGCTCGGGCGAGGCCAAGGAGTCGCTCGAAGTCGTCGACGTCGCCCAGCTGCTGATCAGGTCCGTGCAGGTCCCGGTAGCGGTCGGGGCGCCACAGCCCGAACCGGGTGCGGCACAGCCAGGCGATGGGGCCCCGGCTGACGCGGCCGAGCCCGCTACGGGACAGGAAGACCAGGCGTGAGTGGACTCGCGACGGGCTGAGTCGTTCAGCGACGGCGTCTTCGCCGTCGCGATCACCATTCTTGTCTTCAACCTGCTGCCGATCGCGGACAAGACTGCCGGGATCGGAGCCGGGACTGTCACGCTGACCGCCAGCCATCTGGCTCACTACTGGGCGTCCTACCTGGCCTACGTGGTCAGCTTCCTGACGATTGGCATCATGTGGCTGAACCACCATCAGATGCTGGCTCAGGTCAGCAAGGTAAACCGGATGATGCTGGTCCTGAACCTCTTCCTGCTGATGGGCATCGTCGCGATTCCGTTTCCGACGGCGCTCGTCGCCGACCACCTAACCGGCACCGACGGTAGCAATGGCCAGGCCACCGTGGCGACTGTCACCTACGGGCTGGTCATGATCGTGATCTCGATCAGCTTCGGAGCTATGTGGCTCTACATGACGTCACACCAGGACGCGCTCGGCGCGCGCCGCGCGGTACGCGCACCGCGGCTGTCGACGGTCAGGTTCACGGGGGGCAACGTCGGCTACGTGGCCGGCACGCTGATCGCGCTGATCTCGCCCGTCGCGGCGCTGATCATCTTCGGGTTGCTGGGCGTCTACTACCTGTTCGAGCACCTGCCCGATCCGTCGGACGAGGCCGACACCGGGGCGGCGGCAGGCGGGACTACGGGACAACCCTGACCGGCAGCCAGACGCGAACCTTCGTACCAAGACCAGGCTGGGATTCCAGCGTCGCCCGGCCGCCATGGGCGTTGGCGATGGCCTGCACGATGGACAAGCCGAGGCCGCTGCCGCTGGTCCGCTCTGCTCTGGCGTAAGGGCCGGACTGCCGCTCCCGGCGACGGCTTATCGGCGCCGTGGCCGCCCGTTGCTCACCCCACTCGCCCGAAACGGCGTCTGGTGCTGCCCAGGAGGCCGCGGTCGTAGTGCGGGCAGCCGCCAGGCCGCCCTCGTTCCGGTCCTGGTACCGGTCCTGGTCGGGAGCGGCACCGTCGGCGCCTGCGCCCGCCCGGTGGAATCTATCGAATGCCCGGATGGCGTCGTCAGCGGACATGCCAGGGCCGGCGTCGGCCACCTCGAGCAGGACGCCGCCGGTGATCTCACCGAGCCGCACGGTCACCGGCGTGGTCACCGGCGTGTGCGCGCGGACGTTGCCTAGCAGGTTCGCCAGCACCTGGCGGATGCGGGCCTCGTCCACGACCGCGACGAGCCGCGGTGGCGCCTCGGCCCGCGCTGGTCGCTGTGGCTCCACGGCAATGGCATCGGCAACGGCGTCCCGGACCACGCCGGCCAGGTCGGTTTCGGTCAGGTCCAGCGACGAGGTGCGGTCCAGCCTGGCCAGCTCGAGCAGTTCGGCGACGAGGCTGCTCATCCGCTCGGCTTCCTGCTCGATCCGGCGCATGGCGTTTGGCAGCTGCTCGGCTCCGAGCGCGCCCTGCCGGTACAACTCGGCGTACCCGCGAATCGTTGTCAGCGGCGTGCGCAGCTCGTGCGACGCGTCCGCAGCGAACTCCCGTACCTTCTGCTCCGAGCGCAGCCGGGCGCTGAACGCATGCTGGATGCGGTCGAGCATCGTGTTGATCGACGAACCGAGCCTGCCGATCTCGGTCTGGCCGTCCGCGTCCGGCATCCGGGCGGTCAGGTCGCCGCGCGAGGTGATGTCGCTGGCCGTCCTGGTCATCTCGTCGAGCGGCTCGAGCCCGCGGCCGATGAGCCACTCGCCGCCGAGCGCGACCAGGGTTATCAAGGCCGCGCCGGTGATCAGCTCGGCGATGATGAAGCCGCGTTCCTGCGAGCCGCTGCTGCTGATCGACTGGCCGACAAGCAAGATCGCGTCGCCGGTCCGCGCGCGCCTTGCCACCATCTCGAGCCTCGGGGCGATCTCTATCGGCCTGCAGCCCGCTCGAGGGAACTGCTGGCATCCCGCACCGACGAGCAGAGCGTTCGCCGCGGCCAGGTGACCTTGCTGGGCAAGCGCTTCGGCTTGGGTCAGGCTTGGGCGCTTCAGCCACTGGCTGACGGCGCTGGCCAGCTCGCTGGTCTCCGCGCCCCGGGTTAGCGGCACGACAGTCAGCTGCGACCGCAGCGAGACCTCGACGACCGAATAATCAGTCACATCTGCGGCCAGCGAGGGCTCCCTGGCCAGCACTGCCGCGGCGCTATTCAGCCGCTGGTCGGCTGCCGCTGACTGGCTGTCTACCCGGCGGGCCAGTAGGAACGCGCTGACGATGCCCATGATCAGCAGCAGGACGGTCGTCACCCCGACCAGCATCACCAGCATGCGGGCCCGCAGGGACAGCTTCCGCCGGAGCCGCACCGGCCGGGTGATGCTCAACTGCTGGCGGGCCATCTGCGCGGACCGTCCGGGTGATCCTGCCGGTCTGGCCGGAGGCTGTAGCCGACGCCGCGCTGGGTGTGGATCAGCGGGGGGCCGAGCGGGTCCAGCTTCCGCCGTAGATAGCTCACGTACGTCTCGACAATCTGCGATTCGCCCGCGTAATCCCAGCCCCAGACGCTCTCCAGCAGCTGCGCTCTGGTGAGTACCCGGCCCTCGTGACGCATCAGGTAAGCGAGCAGCCGGAACTCGGTCGGCGAGAGCTCCACCGGCACGCTGCCCCGGTGTACCGTCCAGCGGTCCTCGTCGAGCTCCAGGTCGGCCACCCTGAGCGGGCCGGCGGCCTGGCCAGACTGGTCCGCTGCGCTGGTTCGGGAGGCCCGCCGCAAGACCGCACGGACCCTCGCCACCAGGGCCTCGACCGAGAACGGCTTCGTCACGTAGTCGTCACCGCCGATGGCGAGCCCGGTGACCGTGTCTGACGACGTATCGCGCGCGGTGAGGAAGATGACGGGCACTTCGTTCCCGCCCGCCCGCAGCCGCCGGCACACTTCGAAGCCGTCCATGTCCGGCATCATGACGTCCAGCACGATCAGGTCCGGCCTGATGGCGTCGGCCTGCCGCAGTGCTTCCTTGCCGCTGGCAGCGGTGGTTACCGAGCAGCCGTGGAACTTCAGCGCCACCTGCACTAGCTCGCGGATGTTGGGCTCGTCGTCGACGACGAGTACCTGGGGTATGCGGTCGTTCTCTGTCATGACGTCCTGGGCTTCACGCTCGGCTGGGGCGGCGCCGCCGCGACGGGCGGCCCGCGCGGCGCCTGTCGGGCGTCTTGAGGCTACCGGCAAATGAACGCCAGGGACCGCCGCCGACGGCGGCGATCCCCGCGCTCGATACCTGGGCGGAGAACTAGACGGCTAGCTCGACGGCTGGCTGGACGGCTGGCTGGACGGCTGGCTGGCGGTGCGGATTCGGACCACTCGTGCGTCATACACACCGCTCACGACCGGGCCGCCGACAAAGACCAGCTCGCCGGTGCTGAGATTGCTGGTCGGCACCGTCTTGCCCGCATCGCGCACGTTGGTGCTGGACGTGAAGTCCCAGGTCCAGGTCGTGCCGTCCTTGGCTACGACGGTCATGTTCGAGCTGGTGACCGCCTGAATTGTGCCGCGCTCGATCGCGATGGTCTTCGGGCCCGTCTTGGTCTGGAAGGTCACCTCGCCGTGCTCGCCACCGACGAGGCGCAGGCGCAGGAGCGGCCGGCGGCAGAACGCCTGTATCCGGTTAGCCGCTTTCGGGTGGCCGTTACTGCGCAGCCGCTGCTCCAGCTTGGCGCATCGGGCGGCCGCTACCGAGGCGGCGGCCGTGGTGGCGGATCCGCTGGCCGACGCGTTACCTGAAGCGCCGCTTGCCGACGCAGGGGAGCCGCTGGGCGAAGACGGGCCGCCAGTCGAGGCAGACGCGCCGCCGGTCAGCGCCACGCCAATGCCCGCGCCGCTCCCGAGCAGGACCGCGGCGACGGCGACCGACGTCATGATCCGCCTGCTCCGGCCGGACCATCGCCGCACCGGTGTGGGCGGCGGTGTGCTCGCCGGATCGATGGGGTCAAACTGAGAGGTGTCCATGTTGTCCATGCTGTCCATGGCGCTCAGCTTGCCTCGCGATCATGGGTAATGCGGTGGGTCTGGCTGTGAGCTTCCCGGGAACTGCCACCAGAAACGATCTGGATTGGGGCGGCAGGTCGTTACATCCGCTCGGGCACGACGATGCCGAGCAGGTCCAGGCCGGTGACGAGGACACGCAGGGTGAGCGCGCTCAGCGCTAGCCTGCTCTGCCTGGTCTCGCCGGCGGCGGTCAGCACCGGACACTGCTCGTAGAAGGTGGTGAATGAGCTGGCCAGCTCGAACAAGAAGGTCGCCAGCTTGTGTGGCTCCGCATTCGCCGCCGCATCACTGACGGCCCGGCCGAACCCCAGCAGGCGCAGGCCGAGACCTCGCTCGGCCGCAGTCCCCAGCATGATCGGGCCGGTCGCTGACGCCGGGTCGAGGCCAGCCCTGGCGAAAATGGACCGGATCCGCGCCGCCGCGTACTGCAGGTAAGGGCCGGTGTTGCCGGTCAGCGCGAGCAGCCGGTCGAAGTCAAGGACGTAACCGGAGTCCCTGGCCACCGACAGGTCGCCGTACTTCAGCGCCCCGATCCCGACCGCCTCGGCGATCTGGCTGCGCTCCGCCGGGTCGTCGTAGCGGTCGGCGATGACAGTCGCCGCCCGGTCAACGGCCTCGTCCATGAGACTGGCGAGCTTCACCGATTCACCCGACCGGGTCCGGAGCCGCTGCCCGCCTGGGCCGGTCATGAGCCCGATGACGGCATGCTCAGCCGTGGCCGGCGGAACGAGCCAGCCAGCCTGCCTGGCCAGTTCGAAGATCATCTCCAGGTGCTGATGCTGCTCGGACCCCACCACGTAGATGATCCGGTTGACCCCAAGCTCGATTAGCCGGTACCGGATCGCGGCGGCGTCGGTGCTGTCGTAGCCGTACCCGCCGTCGCTCTTGCGCAGCATGATCGGAACCGGCTTGCCGTCCCGGCCAGTGAATCCGGGCGGGAACGCACATAGCGCGCCGTCGCTCATAACCGCGAGGCCCTTGCTCTCCAGCTCGTCGCTAACGTCCCCGAGCATCGAGTTGTAGAAGCTCTCGGGGGCCATGTCCGCGTCGGTCAGCGTCACGTTGAGCCGGCCATAGATCGTGCGCAGGTACTCCATCGAGTCGTCGACGAGCACCCGCCAGAGCCGCATGGTGTCCGGCTCGCCGGCCTGAAGCTGGACGACACGTTTGCGTGCCCGATCCGCGAAGACCGGATCACCTTCGAACTTGACCCTGGCGGCCTGGTAGAACGCGCTGAACTCGCCGGCGGCGAGCTGCTCATACGTAGCCCGGTCGCCGATGTCGATCGCATGCTCGATCATCATGCCGAAATTCGTGCCCCAGTCGCCCAGGTGCGCGGCCCGGATCACGTCGTGACCGAGGTACCCGAGTATCCGGGCGATCGCGTCCCCGACGACCGTCGCCCGCAGGTGGCCGGCGTGCAGTTCCTTGGCGACGTTTGGTCCGGAGTAGTCGACGACAACCCGCTGCGCCGGGTCAGCGGTGGCCACGCCCAGCCGCGGGTCGGCGAGCTGGGCGCTCGATTGTGTGGCAATCCACTCGTCGGACAGGGTGATATTGATGAAGCCTGGACCGCTCACCGCTGCGCTCGCGACGGCGTCGTGCTCGGTCAGCTGCGCAGCTACCGGGCCGGCAATGTCGCGCGGTGCACGCCCCAGCTGCCTGGACAGCGACATCGCCACGTTGGACTGGTAGTCGGCGAACGCAGACGGCCGGATCAGCGGATCGGCAGCCGCGAATTCGGCGCCGAGCTCGGCAGCCAGCGCCTGCTGCACCAGCGCGCCGAGCGCTGCCTCCGGATCTGTCATCTGCCCAGTTTACTGACTCGTCTAAGGCTTATTCGGGCCGCCGCACCTGGTCCCGATCACGGGCGGCGCAGGAAGTGCGCCCGGCTGGGTCCGAGCCGCTCCCGCGTCCGCTCGGTGATGTGCCGTTCGGACAGCACTGCAGCGAGCTTGCAGGCGGCTGCAGCGCCTCGCGCCCGAACCGCGCCGTGGGCGATCACGACAGTGGCTTCCAGGCCAAGCAGCGCAGCGCCGCCGTACGTCTCGGCGTCCATCCGCTCGCTGAGCTCGCGCAGCGCGCGGCGCTGGAGAAGGGCACCGAGCCTGGCCGTGCGCGAGCCGCCGAGTGCCTCGCGTAGCTGACCCGCGGCAAATCCGGCCGTTCCCTCCAGGGTCTTGAGCGCAACGTTGCCGGTGAACCCGTCGGTCACGATGACGTCGACCTTGCCGGCCAGCAAGTCACCGCCCTCGACGTTGCCAGCGAAACTGATCGGCAGCCCGCCGTGGGGCGCGTCAGCCGCCAGCAGTTCATGGCTGCGCTTCGCCAGTTTGTTGCCTTTGCCGGGTTCGGCCCCGATGGTCAGCAAGCCGACTCTGGGCTCGGCGATGCCGAAAGCGACCTCGGCGTAGGCGACGCCCAGCTGGGCGAACTGGACGAGCATCTCCGGCTTGGGATCGGCGATGGCGCCGGCGTCGATGAGCACTGTCGGGGTCGGGCGAGTCGGGAGCGCTACCGCGAGCGCCGGCCTGGAAACGCCAGGGAGCGGCCGCAGCCGCAGTTGCGCGGTCGCGACGATCGCGCCAGTGGATCCCGCCGATATGACCGCGCCAGCCTGGCCGCGCCGGACGAGCTGGCACGCGACGGCGATGCTCGATCGCGGCCGCCGCCAGCTGGCCAGCGCGCCCTCGTCCATGGCGAGCGAGTCCTCGGCCGCCTCGATGTAGACCCCGGCACTCGGACCGAGCCGGGCGAGCAGCGGCCGCAGCAGGCCGGGCCTGCCGGTCAAGGCAATCCGGGTGCCGAGCTCGCGGGCTGCCGCGATGGCCCCCGCGACAATCTCCTCGGGCGCGTGGTCGCCGCCCATCGCGTCGACGGCGAGCAGCTTGCTGACCTCTGGCTGCGGGACCGGAGCCAGACCCAGCGCAAGTTCGGCGCCTGCCTCGCCGTCAGCCAGACGGACGGGTGTGGCGGAAGGGGCATCCGCTGGCCGACTCAGCGTGCATCCCGCCTGACGTGCCGCATGCCGCCTAGCTTCTCATTGGCCAGTCACCTGCGGGCACCGCTGTAGTACGTTTGGGTCCCCGGCCGGCGGGTAAACGGGGATTTCCCGGCCTGGGATCTGTCGGGAGATCGCAAGACGCTTAGGAAACTTTCAGGCAGCGCCGGCAACAGCCAGCGCTGCCCGAGCGTTTCTTAATCGTTACTTCCTTGATGCGTCACGAGCAATGCCCGGCGACGCGAATGCGTCTGATGTCGCGAGACCGGGCACGGATAGGTAGCACGCCGACTGGCGGCATGACGGGGAGATCATGCGCACATTCAGGGCGCCGCACGTATAGCGCCCGGAGGGAGTTGCATGAGCGTTCAGGAACGACTGCCTGTGGTACCCGCCCAGGGCCGGGGGTTTCGGGCATATTCCACCAAGCACCTCGACCAGCTGACTGCCAGGGCCGGACTAGGCGATGCTGAACGGCTGGCCGTCCGGGCCGTCGCGACGGTGCTGCCCTTTCGGACGAATGACTACGTCGTCGAGTCCCTGATCGACTGGTCAGCCGCTCCGGCTGATCCGATCTACCGGCTTGTGTTCCCGCAGGCGGACATGCTGCCCGCCGAGGATGTGGGTCGCATCGCGGCCATGCTGGCCAGTGCCGCGCCCGAACGGGACATTCAGGCCGCAGCGCACGCGGTCCGGATGCGCCTGAATCCCCATCCGGCCGGGCAACTCGCGCTTAACGTGCCGGACTTCTCGGACGAGCCGCTGCCCGGCGTCCAGCACAAGTACCCGGAGACGGTACTGGTCTTCCCCAAGCAGGGGCAGACGTGCCACGCCTACTGCACCTACTGCTTCCGCTGGGCCCAGTTCATCGGCGAGCCCGACCTCAAGATGGCCACGGACGACGTGCCGCGCGTGGTGTCCTACCTGCGCTCCCGGCCAGAGGTCACGAGCGTTCTGCTCACCGGCGGTGATCCGATGATCATGGGATCTGCCGTGCTGCGGCGGTACGTCGAGCCGCTGCTTGACCCGAGCCTGGAGCAGATCGAATCGATTCGGATCGGTACTAAGTCCCTGGCCTACTGGCCGCAGCGGTTCCTTACCGACCCTGACGCTGACGACACCCTGCGCCTGTTCGAACAGGTCATCGCGGCCGGTAAGTCGCTGGCTTTCATGGCGCATTTCTCGCACCCGCGCGAGCTTGAGCCGACGCCGGTGGCACGCGCGATCAGCCGGATCCGGTCGACAGGCGCGGTCATCCGCACGCAAGCGCCGCTAATCCGGACCATCAACGACGAGCCGGCCTGCTGGACGCAGATGTGGCGGACGCAGCTGCGGCTCGGCCTTGTCCCGTACTACATGTTCGTCGAGCGCGATACCGGGCCGCAGGGCTATTTCGCGGTGCCGCTCGCGCGCGCCGCCGAGATCTACCGGGATGCGTACGCCAGCGTCTCTGGCCTCTGCCGGACAGTACGCGGGCCGTCGATGTCATCGACCCCCGGCAAGGTGTGCGTGGACGGTGTCACCGAAATCGCGGGCCAGCGTGTCTTCGTCCTGCACATGATCCAGGCCCGGGATCCGTCACTGGTTGGCCGGCCGTTCTTCGCCCGCTTCGACCCGGACGCCGTCTGGCTTTCAGACCTCCAGCCTGCCTTCGCCGACAGATTCCCATTCCAGATGCAGTCGTCAGGCTCCGATCCCGACGCCGACTGGGACGCCGAGCTCCTGGCCTCAGCCGACTGACCGGCGACCCGCAGCAGCCCGGAAAGGCTGAGCCGACTGGACGGCGCGCGGCCGTACGGGCTACCCAGCGGCGGTGGCGGTGGGCTCACTGACCCCCGCTGCCGCCTCGCTGCTGGCGGTGGCACCCTGCCGCTTGATGAACATGCAGCTTGCCGCGCCGGCAAACAGGAACAGGATCGGCACCAGGATCGTCGGCCGCATGGCATCAACGAACCCGTGCGTGAAGATCTGGCCGGCGAGCCCGGTGGTGCGCGCACCGGACCCGACCTCGAGCCCGCCCTTGGCAGCCGACTGGAAGCCAGCCACGAGCTTCTCCCTGGCCGGTAGCGGCAGACTGCCAGCACGGAGCTGCACTTGGCTGGTGAAGCCGGCGATCAGCCTGTTCTGGAGCAAGGCCCCGACGCCTGCGGTCCCGATGACGGTGCCGACCTGGCGGCTGGTGTTAAAGACGCCCGAGGCCGCACCGGCCATCATCGGGTTGACGTTGCGCAGCGCCACGGTTGTCATGGGCGCGAACGTGCAGCCAATGCCGATGCCAGCAACGACCTGCGGCAGGAGGAAGTCGTACCAGGCTGAGTTCGCCTGGGCGATCAGCGCGATGGTGCCCATGCCGCCAGCGAATAGGAGCAGGCCCGCCATCAGGATGTACTTGCCGCCGATCCGGTCGGACATCCGGCCAGCGACCGGCGCGACGAACATGGCTATTACCGAGGCCGGTGCCATCGTCAGCCCTGCCTTGAGCGCGGAGAAGCCGAGCACGGACTGAAGGTAGATCGAGAACGGCAGGAAGATGCCCAGCATGCCGATCGCGATGAACGCGGACACCAGGTTCATCAGCGAGTAATTCCGGTCCTTGAACAAGGCGAACGGCACGAGCGGCTCGCCATCCTGGCGCCGTGCCTGCAGCCAGAGGAATACGACCAGCAAAACCGCGCCCGCCACGAACAGCAGCGGGATCGAGATGAACGACGCGATCCTGCCCCAGTTGTACTTCTGGCCCTCCACGAGCGCGTAGCAGATCGACAGCAGCGCCAGGCTGGCGAGTACCACGCCGCCGATGTCGAAGCTGTGCTTGCGACCGGTCCGCAGGTCCGGGATGAGGAATGGCGTCAGCGCCAGCACGGCCAGGCCGATCGGCAGGTTGATAAAGAAGATGTACCGCCAGTCGAACGCCGTGACCAGCAGCCCGCCCAGTGTGGGCCCGGCGATCGTGGCTACGCCGGCGACCGCCCCCCATACCCCGAAGGCCGCGCCTCGCCGCTCGGCCGGGAAGACCATCGTCAAGATAGCAAGTGTCTGCGGCATCAGCAGCGCCGCGCCGAGGCCCTGCACCGCACGGAAGCCGATGAGCCACCCCGGCGACGGCGCGAACCCGCAGGCGGCCGAGGCCACCGTGAACAGCGCGATCCCGGCGAAGAACACCGTGCGCTGACCGAGCAGGTCACCGAGGCGGCCAGCCGTGATCAGGATCACCGCCAGCACGAGCGCGTACGCGTTGATGACCCACAGGATGTCGTCGAGTGACGCGTGCAGCCTCGAGATCATGTTGGGGATCGCGATGTTGACAATCGTGAGGTCGAGCAGGGTCATGAAGAACCCGAGCGACACGACTATCAAGATGACCCACGGGTTGCCGCGGCTACGCGCCTGCGGTGCCATTCCTGCCACAGCTGTCCTCCATCACCTGAACTGGCCACCACGCTACGGCAACCGTCGGACATTGGGTGAGCAGGCGAAGCGACGGTCCGCGCGCTGGCCGCCCCGGTGCGCAGTCCGCCTCGTCGGCGCGGTCCTTGGCGAACAGCACGACGAACGCGCCGAGCGCCGTTACTTCGGCCCGGACGTCCTCGGCCTCTCCCGCGTCATCCTGTCCCCGACGCCACCCCCGAGGTGCACTACGCCTGCGACCTGTAACGCTCAGCGCCTGACCCAGTCACAGGATCTGGCGTCGACCACAACGCGACGTCTCAGGATTTGACCAGACTTTTGCTATCTAGATGACTGATTTTTGCTCGCGCCCTAGGATGTCGGGGGTGGTAGAACAGCGTGAAGGTCAGCGACCTCCCGCAGTGTCTGGTGCCCCTTTGAGGAAGGCCGGTGGCTCACCTCTGCGTGACCGCGTCGCGGTGCTGAGGAACGGCGTAGGAGCCCCCGCGGCGAAGGCAGCTCGAGCTCTGCCCGACGCTCTATTTCTCAGGCTGACATTCCTCCTCGCTATGAGGCGCATCCTTCATCTCAGGAACCCCCGGACGTTGTCCGAGGTGATCCAATGGCTGAAGCTGCATGGCGCGCTCGAACGTTATGCGCCCTACGCTGACAAGTACGAGGTTCGGCAGTACGTCGCGCGCACGATCGGGCCGCAATATCTCGCCCCGCTGATCGGTGTGTGGGATGAGTTTGATCAAATGCCGTGGGACAGTCTCCCGGAGCAGTTCGTACTGAAATCAACTCACGGATGCGGCTACAATTTTGTCTGTCGCGACAAGTCGTCTACGGATGTAGCACGTCTAAGACAAAGAGTCACAACGTGGATGAGCAAGAACTTCTACAACGGAAATCGTGAACCTCAGTACCGAGGCATCGTTCCCCGACTGATCGCCGAAGCTTATCTGGAGGACGATTCGGGGAGTCTTCGGGATTACAAGTTCACCTGCCTTGACGGCGTTCCCATCCTGCTGGAAGTCATGGGCAATCGCGCTCACGGAATGTATACGGTCAACATCTATGACCACCAGTGGAACCTCTTGCCATACACGGTTGACATACATGACCGGCAATGGAGCCTCCTATCGCACAAGGCGCGCAGCCGTCCGAATAGCGTCAAACCGATTACGAGACCCGCGTTGTTGGATGACATGTACGATGCAGCGGCGAAGCTATCGGCAGGTTTTCCTTTCGTCCGAGTGGACTTGTATTACGTAGCAGGGAAGATCTACTTCGGCGAGCTAACGTTTACACCTGCTAATGGCTTCATTACTTATAGGCCCAAGTCGTTTGACCAGGAACTGGGTCGTATGGTTGATCTGTCAAAGCTTGCCGCTGTCGGCCGCAACAGGCCTCACGTGCCGTCTTAGCCAAGTTGTCATTGAACCAAATTAAGTCGCTCGCTCGCGCGCGGCGCTCATAGCCGCGCCGCGGGGACATTGAGCATCTGAGCCGATCTCGATCTGGCAGGTCAACGGGCGGAGCCGCGCTCACATTCGGTTTCGCGTATCGCTCTATCCAGCTGCGGGCACGCGCCGTGCCGCCGTGCTGCCGGGTCAGGTCCCGGTAGGGGCTGACGGCACGGCCTGGGCACGACGTGCAGAGCCGGGCCGGGCGGATTTCCGAACCCCGTTCGGTAGACGCCAGCCGGGCGAAGTATGCTCCGGCCATGAAAATCAAGGGAACTGCCGCAATCGTCTCCGGAGGAGCCAGCGGCCTCGGCGAGGCAACCGTCCGCGAGCTGGCCGCGGCTGGCAGCAAGGTCGTGGTCGCCGACCTCAACAGCGAGCGTGGCAAGGCGCTGGCCGACGAGGTGGGCGGCCTGTTCGCGCGGACCGACGTGAGCGACGCCGACTCGGTGCGGGCGGCCGTGGACCTGGCCGCCTCGGCTGGCGCCCCGCTTCGTTTCGTCGTGAGCTGCGCTGGCATCGGCTGGGCGCAGCGGACCGTGGGCCGCGACGGCGAGCCGCACGATCGGGCTGCGTTCGGCAAGGTCATCGACGTGAACCTGATCGGGACCTTCAACCTCATGAGCATCGGCGCCGCGGCCGTGGCCAGGACCGACCCGGCCGACGCCGACGGCGCCCGCGGCGTGGTCATCAACACCGCATCCATCGCCGGCCTGGAAGGTCAGACCGGCCAGCTTGCCTACTCCGCGTCCAAGGGCGGCATCATCGGCATGACGGTGCCCGCAGCCAGGGACCTGTCGGCCATCGGCATGCGGGTGAACACTATTTGCCCCGGCATCATCGACACCCCGATCTACGGCAGTGGCCCGGCCAGCGAAGAGTTCAAGGCCAAACTCGCCGCGCCGGTGGTCTTCCCTAAGCGCATGGGCACCGCGGCTGAGTTCGCCCACCTAGTCCGCACGCTGATCGAGAACGACTACATGAACGCGGAGGTCATCCGGTTCGACGGCGGCATCCGGTTCCAGCCCAAGTAGGGCGGCCTCATCCTTGCCACGCGCGCACCCAGGCGACCTGCATCGTCGCCGGGTAAGTGTGCGCTGAACCTTCCGACACGGTGTAATCGAGAATCACCTGCATCGGCTGCCCAGTGACGTGGCTAGCGACGACGCCCGTAAGCCTGCCGTCCAGGTAAAAGCGGATCACCGACGCGGACCAGCTCGCGCCGAAAATATGCCATCCCGGCTGGTCCGTAGCGCACATCGGTCCGACG
>DATHQE010000650.1:0-6030 GCA_035483035.1 Streptosporangiaceae bacterium
ACGTCCGCTGCGCCGGCGAGCGCCATGTCGATCATGTCTTCTCGGCCTGCTGCTTCGCCAATCGAAGCCAGTGCATACACGATGCCCAGAGTGCCGTGTGCGATGTGGTGCGACCGAGCCGGAGTCGGGCGTACGGCCCAGTTGACGCCCCAACGGGTGCGGTGAGCCGCTGTCAGGTATGGGCTCACGGCCGTGACCGCCAGGTCCAGGTCGCCCGCGCGCAGCGCGCCGAGTCCGATGCCGGCATTGCCCACGAAGAGCTCGAACATCTCGTTCCATCGCTCTCCGTCGAAGCTGCACCGGACCGTCTTCAGCGCCCGGTCTGCGGCTGCGTGCTGGCCAAGCGCTCGCAACGCCACCGCGATGCCGGCGAGCCCGAAGTACAGCGAGCAGTCCTCGACGCTGTCGACCTGTGCGCTCAGTGCATCCGAACCCCGTTCGACGGCCTGAAGGTAGCGGTCATCGCCGAAGTGCTGGTGGGCCTCGTGGAGCGCGAGGACCACGCCGGCCAGGCCGTCATATAGGGACGGGTCACTTGTGTCCAAGGCCGGGCCGTCAATCAGCCAGTCCGCCGCGCCGCGGGCCAGGCGCTCGGCCTGCGCACTACGAGACGACTGATCGGCTGGACCCATAGGGCGAGGCTAACGCCAGCCTCACTGTTAGCCACCGACGGTTGCAGTGGTACCGCACTTAAGCGCGTTGGCCAGCGCCCAGATCCACCTGACGTCGACGTCGTGGATTATCGCTGAGGCCAGTGGGAGCCAAGATAGGGTTCCGGGTTCTCCAGCGCCCACTGGTCTAGCGCTGCCGCCAGCGCGGCGGCTTGCGCCCGGCCTGCTGGCAGGTTCTTCTTGACCACGAACAGGACTACGACGTCGCGCTCTGCTGCGAAGTCGGCGACATTCTCCGTGACGACCGCCCGGTGCTGGGCGCGCGCGGCCGCAGCGACCTGAGCGTCGTCAGCACCGCCGAGTCCCACCTCGCTGACATGAACCGCATCGCGCCCGTACTTTTCCCGCAGCAGCGCGGCCGCGGCTGGCGGGAACATCTCGTCGACTAAGAAGGCAGTCACCGCAGGAGCGCCTGCCGCCGTCGTGCCGAGGCGCTGCTGCGCTTCGCCAGAGCACGGTTGCGCTCGATCCGCGCCACGACATCATCGGGATGCTCCGCGGCGTAGTCGAGGGCCAGGCGGATGAGCCGGGAAGTCAGCTCTGACTCCTCGGCCAGCAGGCTGATCCGATGCTCCTCGGCACCGTCAAGCTCCTGAAGTCGCCCGACAACCTCCCAGACGTCTGGACCGCCTGCTACCGCAGCCTGCCTGTCATGGGCAGGTTCGAAAAACTATTCGTCTGGTGGATTGAGAGAGCTAACACGAGCGAACGTGTTATCGTCTAGCGGTGTCGTCGGAGCCGGTACTTACTCGGATCCCGCGAGGCCAGCTGCTGGACGCTGATCGCATTCAGCCGGACTCACCGCAGGCGACCGTACTGTTCACCGATGGCAATTGGCGACCCGCGACGATCGTGGCCTGGTGTCGATATCGCCGTCGCTGGGCGGTACTGCTCCGCTGGCAGCCCGGTCACGAGGATTGGCGAGTCCATGACCCGCAATGCTTGCTACTGGCCAGCCTGCGCGATTTCGACTAGCGCGTGCAGGTCTGCGGCGGTGTCTACTGCGGCTAGGGCCGCCAGCCCAATAATGACCGCGGAGGCGGCGAGCACCAGGATCCGCCGCGGTGGCGGCGCCGTGAGCAGCGCGGCGACTCGCCGCGGCACCGGTCCGGCCAGCGCCAGCGACACGCGCCGGGTGCGTGAGCTGACGATGCCCAGCGACATCCTCGGCATCCGGGGTGGCCGTGGACCCGCAAGCAGGGCAACCTGACCGATCGTCTCGGCTACCAGACTGCGGTCGCCGGTGACAGCTGCGGCATGCTCGTCAGCCCACCGCTCGACCGTGTAGTCCACGGCACGCGCCACGGGGAGAAGCATCGGGTTGGCCGCGGCCGCCAGTCGGGTCGCGGCGGCGAATAGGTAGTGCCGGCCGGACAGGTGCGCCCGCTCGTGGGCGATCAACGCGGCGCGGCCACTGGCGTCCAGGCGATCGAGCAGCCGGTCCGAGACCACGATCCGGCCGGGTCTGCCCGGCAGCGCGTATGCCTCGATGGCCGGTCCTGGCACGATCACGAGGCCGTCGCGGCTGTGCAGGCCGGCCGCATGGCGGTAGGCCGCTGTCAGCGCGCGCGCACGGTTGCGGAAAAGGACGGTGACGGCGATGGCGGCTCCTGCCAGCGCCAGCCCTGCGATGGCCCCGGTGGCATTCGGGATGGGGTCCGCCCGCCGGATGACCTGCTGCGAGTAGTCACCTAGCCCGGACAGGACAGGTGACCTGGCCGCCGCGTAGGCAGCGAGCAGCGCCAGTGCGGCGGTACTGCAGGTGGCGAGAGCCACCGCACCGATGCTGAGCAGCCAGGTTGCCTGGCGCGGGTCCAGCAGCGCGGCCAGCGGCCGGGCGGCGAGGCCAGCCAGCGCCGGGAGCACCAGGGGCAGGTAAAGCAGCCACACGGCGCTAGCCGCTTTCTGTGGGCTCGTCAGGGCTCGACGCTGCCACGTCCCTTGCCTCGGCCAGCAAGGTGCGCAGCAGCCGGGCATCACGCCCGGACAGCCCGGACACGAACCGGCTCAGAACCGCCCCGCGATCATCGCCGCTGCCCAGCGCGAGCCTCATCCGGCTCGCAGCCAGGCTCGCCTCGTCGACGGGCGTGTAGGTGAACCCACGCCCGGATCGCTGACGTGCGAGCAGGCCCTTGTCGTGCAGGCGCGAAATGATCGTCACGACGGTGCTGTAGGACAGTTCTGGCTGCGCGCCGCCCGTGATCCGATCGCGCACTTCGCCGGGGGTCAGCGGCCCGTCCGAGGCGCGCAGGATGCCAAGGACCTCGGCTTCCAGGGTTCCGGCAGCGCGCCGCCCTGCGCCAGCCGAGCGGTCGCTCGCATGCCTGGGATCGGGTTGGTGCATCAGCCCTCCGGCAGCCGGGTACCATCTACAAGACTTGTAGATGTTCTACAGGCGCTGTAAAGCACCCGTTGCGTTCGAGTATGCCATCGCGGCCGGCCGCCGCCGACGTCTGCTCTCCCGCTGGCGGGTGGCGGGATGCGGCTACCGGCCGAGCCGAGGCGAGAGGCACAGACATGACGGCACACCTGACCTACCTGGAGTCCGGTGTCGTCGGCCTGATCCAGGGCGTCTCGGAGATGTTCCCGATCTCTAGCCTCGGACACAACGTGCTGATCCCCGCTATCGTCGGCGGCAGCTGGGCCCGGGACCTGGACGTTGCCTCGCCTGAATCGCCGTACCTTGCGTTCATCGTCGGACTGCACGTCGCTACCGCCATCGCGCTGCTCATCTACTTCTGGCGCGACTGGGTCAGGATCGTTGGCGGCTTTTTCTCTTCGCTACGAGACCTCAGCGTAGAGACCGCCGACCAGAAGCTGGCCTGGATGATCATCTTGGCGACCATCCCGGTCGGCATCGTGGGCGTGGCGTTCGAGCACACCTTCCGCGTGCTTTTCGCCAAGCCGATCCTGGCCGGCGTC
Organism: Streptosporangiaceae bacterium; assembly: GCA_035483035.1. Classification (GTDB taxonomy): domain Bacteria; phylum Actinomycetota; class Actinomycetes; order Streptosporangiales; family Streptosporangiaceae; genus JAJYUU01. The sequence continues at coordinate 3,594 of DATHQE010000650.1, forward strand.
TTCCTCATGGTGAACGGCCTCATTCTCCTCGCCGGAGAGCGCTACCGGACAAGAGCTTCGCTGGCTGCGGACGCGGCGATCGCCGCGGCGCGTGCGCCCGCAGCACCGCAATCGGCGCTACGGGAGTCAGCGCTAGGGGAGTCAGCGCTGCGGGAGCGCGAGCCGGTGACGCAGGGGCCGGCAGTGCCGGAGCACGCGCCGGCGGTGCCGCTGCCCGGCATGGCAGGACCGGGCATGCCAGAGACGACGGTGCGGGCGCCGCTGCCGGGAGCCGAAGCGCCCTGGCGGCACGCAAGAGGGCAGCCTGCTCGGGCGGCTGAACTGGCCGACGCGCGCCAGGCCGACCGGCGGCTCGCGTCGATGGGGTACGCGCAGGCCGTGATCATCGGCTCTGCCCAGATCCTGGCGCTGCTGGCTGGCATCAGCCGGGACGGAGTCACGATCGTGACCGGCCTGGCGCGCGGCTTGTCCCGCCAGGATGCCGCGAGGTTCGCGTTCCTTCTCGCTACGCCCGTCATCCTGGCCGCCGGTGCGCTGAAGATCCCGGACTTGCTGGGCCCGCTGGGTAACGGGATCCGGGGCCAGATTCTGCTGGGCAGTGTGCTCTCGGGCGTCGGCGCCTACCTGTCGGTCCGGTTCCTGCTCCGGTACCTGCGCACGCGAACTCTCACCCCGTTCGGCGTCTACTGCCTGATCGCCGGACTGGCCAGCGTGATCTACCTCGGCCTGGTCCGCTGACGCCGAGCCCGTGACAATCCGCGACGGAAGGGAAGCCAATCCGTGCAGCACTTCATAGCGACCTATGGCTATCTGGCCATCTTCCTGCTCATGGCGGCGGAATCGGCGTGCATACCGATCCCGTCTGAGCTCGTCATGACGTTCGGCGGCGCGCTCGCGGCTGGCGCGGTCCCCGGCACCGGGCTCAACCTGGCTGGCGTCATCATCGCCGGAGTGGCTGGCAACGTGGTCGGCAGCTACCTCGCCTGGGCGGTGGGCCGCTACGGCGGCCAGCCCGCGCTGCGGCGCTGGGGTCGGCGGCTCCACATCCATGACCAGGACCTCGACCGAGCCAGCCAGTGGTTCGACCGGCACGGACCGAGGGCCGTCCTCGTGGGCCGGCTCATTCCGGTGGTCCGCACCTTCATCTCGCTGCCCGCCGGGATCGCGGGCATGGACCCAGTCCGATTCGGGATCTACACGACCGCCGGCTCCATTCCCTGGATTGGCGCACTCGCGGCGGCCGGCTACGCCGTCGGAGCCAACTGGAACTCCATCGTGACGGGCTTCAAAGGCCCGACGTACATCGTCGCAGCCGTGGTAGTGATCGGCCTGGGCGTCGCGGTCTGGCGCTACCTGCGGCGGCGGAACTCAGCCGGCGGCCCGGCGGATGATCAGCGTGATGCCCGGCACCGGCACGCTGCCAGCAAGGCGCCCGGCGCCAAGACCCCGCGCTGAGCTCGACGTGGTTCGCGGGTCCCCGCAGCCACGCAACGGGCGAGCCAGTGGCACTGGCCTATCGGCCGCTGGACTAGTCGGGAGCGCCGGTCTCGGCAAGCTGCGTGGCGCTCGCGGCGGCGAGCAGCAGAAAATCGGCCGCCAGGCGGAATGTCTGCCCGACCGCGTGGTCGGCCAGCCGTGACCGGTATGCCTCGAACCTGGTGAGCTCCCACTCCTGGCCGCGCGGTGACAGCGACGTGCAAGCAGGCGCAGCCACCTCGTTCCACGTCCAGTCGCGCACGTGTCCGGGGCGCTTGCCGGGCGCTGGGCCCCGCGGCCGGATGAAGTCGACGTGGTCGACGTCGTGGCCCATCTCGTTGCGGACGAAGCGAAGGCCGGCCAGCGTCTCCTCGATCAGCGTCTGCTCCGCCTGGGGCCGCCTGCGCAGCTCGCGGTCGTAGGCCTCTGGGTGGTACCGCACCAAGGTGCCATCGACGATGGTCACCCACCAGACTGCCTCGCTGATCACGGCGAAAGCACGTGGCCGGTCCAGTTCGGTGACCCTGGGCAGCCGGTCGGTGATGTCGCGCATCGCGGTGATCGACCACTGCAGAGCGCTGGCCTCGGCTGGCGGATGATCGCTGCGCGCCGCCCGGTTCCACGCCACCCGGCACCGAGCCGAACAGAACCGCGCGTGCTCACGGCGCGGCGTGAACGCAGCACCGCACTGCTCGCAGCTCCGCTCCTCGCCCATCCAGCAATGTTACGCGTAACGTCCGCGCTTCCAACACAAGCACGCCATTACAGGGAACGAGGTTTAGGCATCCCGCAGCCGGACGGGCTCACGCACCCCCGCGGCCGCGGCTAGACTGGCTGCCAGACCCCTCGCACGGCGTTCATCCCGCCAACCCCCCCAGGGCCGGAAGGCAGCAAGGGTACGCGGGCTCTGTCGGGTGTGCGGGGGGTCCTTTACCGTCCCGGCGAGCAATCCCGGCGAGGA
>DATHQE010000651.1:0-1979 GCA_035483035.1 Streptosporangiaceae bacterium
TGTCGGCGGTGCAGGACCGGGACAGCGCACGGCTGGAGCGAGCGATGGCCGAGGCCCGGCGGGAGGCCGCCGAGCTGGGCTCGGTGCTCGCTGATGCCGCCACGGTCAACTCCGTCGGTGACCAGGTATCTGCCGCGGTGAGCGCCCGGCTGGACGCGGCGCATGTGGTGATCAGCATGCTGGTCGCCGACGGACGTCGGTTCGAGCCTCTCGCGAGTGGCGATGCTGCCGCGCAGGTGGCGGTCACGTCAGCGGAGTGGACGGTTGATTCCGACGCACCGGGCCCGTGCGCGGTCCGGGACCGCGCTGCTGTGTATGTGGCCGACCTGAAGGCACCCGACGCGGGGATCGGGTCCGCAGCCGCGCTTCCGTTGCTTACCGAGGTCGGCGCCCTTGGCTATCTCGCCGTATGGTGGACCGGACCGCGTGAGGCGACCGCCGTGGAACGCGAGTATCTGCGGAGCATGGCCGAGACGACGAGCCGGGCCCTGGAGCGGGCCCGGCTCCGGGAGGCCGAGCGGCGCGAGCACGCGCGGGTCGAGGCACTTGCCGAGCTCACCAGGCTGCTCGCCGGGGCCCTGACCCCCGAGGCGGTTGGCGAGGTGGTGGCCGATCGCGTCCGCGCGGCCGTCGGTGGCGCCGACGCGCTATGCCTCGGTGTCGTCAGCCAGGACGGCCGGCGGCTGAAGTGGATCACCACGGTCGGCTACGCGGAGGAGCTCTGCGAGCAGTTCTCGGACCTGCCGATGGACGTCCCCGCCGCCGCGACCGATGCCGCCCGGACAGGCCACCCGGTAATCATCCGGACGCCGGCCGAGTATGAACAGCGCTATCCGGGCCCGGATACCCCGGCGGTCGTCGCGCACGGATCGAGCTGGCTGGCATGGCCGCTGGGCGTGGGCGGGGCACCCGTTGGCGCGATCGGCCTGATGTGGAGGCATCCTCAGCAGTTTGAGCCAGGGCAGCTCACCGTCGTCGCCGCCGTCGCCGACCTCGTCGCGCAGGCTCAGGTCCGCGCCCGCGTCTACGCCGATGAGCACGCGCTCGCCGCGGTCCTGCAGCGCGCGATCATGCCCGTGACAGCCGCGGTGATTCCAGGCTTGGAGATCGGAGCCGACTACCGGCAGGCCGGAACGGCCCGGCAGGTCGGCGGGGACTGGTACGACGCGATGGCCCTGCCGGGCAAGCGCGCCTACCTGGCTGTCGGCGACGTGGTCGGGCACGGCCTGACCGCCGCCGAGGACATGACACAGCTGCGTAATGCCGGGCGTACCCTGGCCATCGCCGGTTACCAGCCCGCCAGCATCCTTGAAGAACTGGCGCGCGTCACCGACTGGGCGACCAGCGGGAAGTTCGCCACCGTGGCGGCTGCGATCATCGAGCCCGACGTGTCCCTGATCACCTACGCCACCGCGGGCCACCCGCCGATCCTGATCCGCCGGGCCAAGACCGGGACGGTGGAGATCCCCCCGCCCGCCGAGGGGCCAGCCTTGTGCCTCCCGAGCGGCCAAGGCTGTCGGCAGTACACCCAGGGCCAGACGGGTTTCGACGTCGGCGACATCATGCTCATGTACACCGACGGGCTGATCGAGCGGCGCGGCGAGGATCTCACCGAAGGCATAGCCCGTGTCGCCGAACGATTGCAGGCATGGCAGCCCGGCGCGCGGCTCGGCTGCCTTTGCGACGAATTGATCGCGTCCCTCGCGGCCGAACCCCAGCTCGACGACATGTGCGTGCTAGCTGTCTCCCGGCCAGGACCGGACCGGGCGCAGGGAGAAGCGTCCTGATCCGCACTCCGGCACCTCCGGCAGGTTTCGGCTTTCTCGGCTATGGCACGCCTGCCGTCAGCGGCGCACTGGCAAGGCCAACATCGGCCTCCGGCCCGAGTATCCGCCTGATCTGGTCTGGTACCTGCGTGTGACGATGGTGTGCGTGACAGCAGCAGATCCGGGTGATCGGTGCACCTCGGCTCGGCCGCC
>DATHQE010000652.1:0-2754 GCA_035483035.1 Streptosporangiaceae bacterium
GGTTGCGGCACTGCGCGTCGCGGCGCCGCTGGCGAGCCGGGCGAGGCGGCGCTCGGTCATGGATTCATCGAGCTTGAGCAGATCGGCCACGATCTGGTCGCGGCGCCCGGTGTGGTCGAGCAGAGAGCCGAACCAGTCCGCATAGGCGGTGTCGGCCCGTTCGACAGCCGCTTGACCAGCCTCGGTCAGGTGCAGCCGCACGACCCGACGGTCGCCAAGCTCGGCCTCGCGGCAGACCAGCCCGGCCGCGACGAGGCTGTCAGCGGTCGCCGTCAATGTCGGCTTGGCTACGGCGAGTCGCTCGGCTAGCCGGGCGGACCGCTCGCCGCCCTGGCCGATGAGCTTGAGAATCCGGTACTGCTGCGGGCTGATGCCCGCATCGATCCGCTCCAGGACGCGCGTTATCCGCAGCACGGTCAGCACCGCGCTGATCGTGACGTCCTCGTCGATGTCAGCAGCCTCAGCTGACTTGACCACCCGCAGCTCCTTTGGTACGGCACGCTTATAGTTCGTCAGTCTAACAAAGACGGGTGAGTGCCTGTTCCCCGGGCGCGGAGCCGAGGAAAAGCCGTTGACCGACGGTGCCGGGTCGCCTAGCCTCGCCGAGACTGCAGGGAGGCTGCATGCCAATTCGCGGCCGCCAGGTCAGTCCGTATCGGCTGTACCTAATCCTCGAGTGCGGCATGAGCTTCATGCTCGGCATCAGCTACGCAACCGTCACGGTCTACTGGGTCACGTCCGCGCGACTCAACCCGCTTCAGCTGCTGCTACTCGGGACGTCGCTCGAACTCAGCTACTTCGTGTTCCAGCTGCCTACCGGGGTACTCGCCGACCTGGTGAGCAGGCGGCTGTGCGTGCTCACCGGACTCTTCATCGTGGGTTCGGCCCAGATTATGGCGAGCCTGTCGCCGTCATTTGCGAACCTGGCGGCGTCCTGGGCATTGCTCGGCTTCGGCGCTGCGCTGAACAACGGCGCCCAGGACGCCTGGATCGCCGATGAGCTGTCCGCGGAAGTCGGCGACGACCGGATGACCGGGGTTTACCTGCGCGCCACCCAGCTCGGCCTGATCGCCACCGTCGCCGGCAGCCTGCTATCCGGGGTCGTCGCGCTGGCGGGGCTCGAGCTGCCGCTGCGCGTCGGCGGCGCGCTCATCTGCCTGCTCGCTGTGACGGCCGCCCTCGTGATGCCCGAGCACAATTTCCGCCGGCCCGAAGCTGAAGCCGGACTGGGCAAGGTCGTCCGGCAGGCCGGCGCCATGCTGGCGGGTCAGGTCAGATCCACCCACCGGGCCGTCGTGGCGGTGCCGGGCCTGGTGTTGCTGTTCGGCATGACCTTCTTTGCCGGGATGTGGAGCGAGAGCTTCGACCGGCTCTGGGGCGCGTTCCTGCTGCGCGACATCAGGTTCCCCCAGGTCGCAGGCCTGCACCCAGCCACGTGGTTCAGCCTGTTTGCCTGCGCGGCGGCCGCGGCGGGCCTCGGCGCGACCGAGCTGGCCAAGCGGCGGACCGCGCGCCTAGGCCCAGACTCGGTCGTTGGCGCGCTGCTGGTGCTGACACTGGCGATCGGCGCGGCGGTCGTCGGAATGGCCACCGCCCACGCCTTCGCTGTCGTCGTGGCCGCCTACCTCGCCGTGTCGGTGCTGCGACCGGTGCTGGATCCGCTGCTGTCGGGCTGGATGGTCGGCCGCATTCAGCCGTCGGTCCGGGCGACCGCGCTGTCGGCCAAAGACATGTTCGACAGCGGAGGGCAGATCCTGGGCGGCCCGGTCGTCGGCGCGATCGGGACGGTCGCGTCCTTGCGGATCGCCTTGCTGGCTGGCGCAGCCGCGCTTGGCCCGGCGGCTGCCTGCATCGCGGCGGCCAGCCGCCGGATCCGGCCGGTGACCGGCGGCCAGGAGGATGACGAGGAAGATGAAGGTGTACCGATCGGTAACCCGGTCTAGCCGGATGATCGGCTCTTCGCGATTATTAGCCCTATGGCGGAAACTCTCACCCCAATCGATGACGTGCAGGAACAGCTGCGCCGCGCCGGGTACCTGGCAGACACGGCGACCGGCACGGTCGTGCACCTGGCCAAGGCGCTGAGCAAGCCGGTGCTGATCGAGGGGCCGGCCGGCACCGGCAAGACGCAGCTGGCCAAGAGCGTGGCCGTGATGACAGGCAAGCCGCTGATCCGGCTCCAGTGCTACGAGGGGCTGGACGAGTCCAAGGCCATCTACGAGTGGGACTACCGCCGCCAGCTGCTCCAGCTCCAGCTGCAGGAACGCGGCGGCGCCGTCGGCGGCGACGACCTGACCGCCGCCGGGATCTTCGGCGAGGACTTCCTGCTCAGCCGGCCGCTGCTGGCCGCGATCCGGTCCGAGCAGCCCGTCGTGCTGCTCATCGACGAGGTGGACCGGCTGGACATGGAGGCCGAGGCGCTGCTGCTCGAGGTGCTGTCGGAGTACCAGGTCTCCATCCCGGAGCTCGGCACCGTGACCGCGCGGCACATCCCGCAGGTCTTCCTGACCTCCAACAACACCAGGGACCTGTCCGAGGCGCTCAAGCGGCGCTGCCTGTACCTGCACCTGGGCTACCCGAGCATGCAGCGCGAAGCGGAGATCGTGCAGCTGCACGTTCCCGAGCTCAGCGAGCACCTGGCGAGTGAGATCGCGTCGCTGGTCGCCACGCTGCGCGGTGCCGACCTGAAGAAGCCGCCGTCCATCTCCGAGACTGTCGACTGGGCGCGCACGCTGCTCACGCTCGGCGCGGCCG
>DATHQE010000653.1:0-7788 GCA_035483035.1 Streptosporangiaceae bacterium
GGACGGCTGCTGCCTCCTCTGCACGTTCCATCACCTCATAGCCGTCCACCGCTGGGGCTGGCAGCTGCGCCTCAACCCCGACGGCACCACCACCGCCACCCTCGGCGACCGCACCCTCCACAGCCACGCACCCAGCGCCGCGTAACCGCGCCTACTGCGCCGCGCGGCCAGAGGACGTTGCCGCTCGTTAGGCTCGCGGTCAAACCCGCCGCGTGCTGAACGGAAGATGTCTGTGGATCTCACCAGTAAGGCGATCATCGTCACCGGTTCGTCCAGTGGCATCGGAGCAGCCGTCGCTCGGCGGCTGGCTGGCCTCGGCGCCGGCATCGTGGTGAACTCCGCTACCTCGGCGGCTGCCGGCCACCGCATCGCCGCCGAGCTCGGCGACGCTGTCTACGTTCAGGGCGACATCGGCGACCCGGCCACGGCTGGCGCACTCGTGGCGGCCGCTGAGGAGCGATGGGGACGCCTTGACGGCCTGATCAACAACGCCGGGGTCACCATCGAGGTGCCCATGCCCGATATCGCCGCGGTGACGGCCGCGCACTGGGAGAAGGTGCTGCGCACGAACGTGATCGGCACCTTCCTCGTAAGCCAGGCTGCGCTTCCGCTGCTGCGCCAGTCCGGGGACGGCTGGATCATCAACATCACCTCCCTGGCCGGCGTCCGGCAGACCGGCAGCTCGCTGCCCTACGCCGTATCCAAGGCGGCCCTCAATCACCTGACGACGATCCTGGCCAAGTATGCGGACGGCGGAGTGCGGGTGAATGCTGTCGCGCCGGGTCTGGTGGACACCCCGTGGACCGACGGGTGGGATCAGCAGAAAGCTGGCGTGCAGCTCGTCGCGCCCTTGCATCGTGTCGCGACCCCTGAGGACATCGCGGACGCGTGCCTGGCACTCATCTCTACTCCCTATGCGACCGGCCAGACCCTCGTAGTCGACGGCGGCCTCGGACTCGCCATCTGAGCGCCGGCCAGCTGAGCTCCGGCCAGCTGAGCTAGGGCTGTCGCTCCGGGTCGGACGGCGCGCCCAGCTTTGCTGCTATCGCGACGAGATCGCGAGACGGGCCGGCGGGCGGCTGAGGGGCTCCGAGCCAGACCGCGCGCAGCTTCCGGTGAAAGTCGACGCCGGCGACCGGAACCACAGACAGCAGGCCGGCGGCCAGCACGTCACGCACGGCGAGGACGCTGAGCACCGCCGGGCCGGCACCAGCGCTGACGGCCTGGCGGATGGCGGTGCTGGTGGTCAGCTGCATCGCCGGGGCGGCAAGCTCGATGTCGTTGCCGAGGCAGCTCGCCAGCGTTTGGTGCAGTGACAGGCGGGTGCCTGAGCCCTCCTCGCGCTCGACGAGCGGAGTGGCTGCGAGCTCGGCCGGGCTGACTGGCGCCTTCCTGCGTGCCCACGGATGGTCAGGTCGGACAACAACGACCAGGCGATCGCGGGCCACGACTCTGGACCGAAGCCCGCGCGGCGCGGCCGGTCCCTCAACGAAGCCAAGCTCAGCGTCGCGACCGGACAGCAGCGCCGCGACCGCCAGACTATTGGTGGCGATCAGCGTCACCTCGGGAGCGGCACGCCGCGTTTGCTCGTATTCGGCGCGCAAGGCCACCAGCCAGGAGGGCAGCAGGTGCTCGGCCACGGTCAGGCTGGCTGCGACCCGCAGCTGGGCATCTCGTGCGCGGCGGAGGCTGGCGATGCCGGTGTCGAGTTCGTCGGCCTGGGCTAGCAGGGGCACCGCCCAGTCCGCGAGCAGGGCTCCGGCTCGGGTGAGCCGCGATCCGCGCGGGTCGCGGTCCAGCAACACGGCTCCGACTTGCGCCTCCATCGCGCGCAGCCGAGCCGACGCCGCCTGCTGGCTGATACCGGCGCGCCTTGCCGCGGCGCCGATGCTGCCCTCCCGGGCAACCCCCACGAACAGCTCGAGCGTGGCCAGGTCAGGGACGTGCGGGCTCAACGGCACGACGTCAGGATAGCCGCGCCCACAACCGTTGCTTGTGGGTTGCCAAGGACGGGCCGCCTAGCGCGCACGACCGAGCGGCTCGACGCTGGAGGAATGACCGCACAGACCCGCAGCGCGCCCGTACCGGCCGAGGCCGCAGCGACCAGAGCGATGCAAGGCCCGGCCCGCCGGGGACCGCTGCGCGACCTGTCCAGCCCGGCAGATGCGTTCGCTCGTCTCGGACCGAACTGGTTCGCCTCGGTTATGGGTACCGGCATCGTCGCCACCGCGGCGGTGAGCCTGCCGATCCAATGGCCTGGCCTCCGCGGCTTCGCGACGGTCATCTGGCTGCTCGCCGCGACGTGGCTGACGATTCTCACCGCCGCGTCCGCGGTGCGCTGGATCCGCCACCGCGCAGCCGCGGCGGGCGATGCCAAAGACCCGGTCATGGTGCAGTTCTACGGCGCGCCGCCCATGGCCGCGCTCACCGTCGGGGCTGGCACGCTGCTGCTCGGCGCGCCGCTCATCGGCACCCATGCCGCGGTCCGCATCGACGTGGTGCTGTGGATCCTCGGCACCGTAGCTGGCCTCGCTAGCGCCCTGGCGGTGCCGTATCTGCTGATCACGAAGGTACGGACCCGCCCGGCCGAGGTCTTCGGCGGTTGGCTGATGCCTGTGGTCCCGCCTATGGTCAGCGCGGCCACCGGCGCCCTCCTGGTGCCATACGCGCCGGCCGGACAGCTGCGCCTGACGTTGGTCCTGGCCTGCTATGCCATGTTCGGCTGCAGCCTGATCGCGAGTCTGCTGGTGATAACGCAGCTATGGCGCCGCCTCATCCACGACGATGTGGGCCCCGGCGCGCTTGTGCCCACGCTGTGGATCGTCCTCGGCCCGCTCGGACAGTCCATTACCGCGGCCAACCTCCTCGGCGGCGTGGCTCACCTTGCCCTCCCCGCTCCCTATGCCACCGCGTTTCAGACGTTCGGCGTCATCTACGGCGTCCCGGTGTGGGGCTTCGCAGTGCTCTGGGCAGCGCTGGCGGCCACGCTAACGGTTCGCGCGGCTCGCCAGCGACTGCCGTTCACCCTCACCTGGTGGTCGTTCACCTTCCCAGTCGGCACGTGCGTCACGGGCACGTCGGCCCTTGCGCTGCACACTGGCGCGGATGCGTTCCGCTTCGGCGCCGTCGTCCTTTACGTCGCCCTAGTCGCTGCCTGGGTCGGCGTCAGTGTGCGTACTGCGCGCGGCGCGTGGCGGGGCCGCCTGTTCCTGCCAGCGGCTACGACCTCAGCGACCAGCCGGGTCGCGGCGAACACCAGCTAGGCCGTCGCGTCGCGGGCGTTGAGCCGCAGGCGCAGGCGGCCATCCTTCATCACGCCGGTCTGCTGAGCCCGGCGAGCGACCGAAGTGTCGTGGGTCACGATCACCAGAGTCAGACCCCGTTCCTCCCAAAGGGACGCCAGCAGCGTCATGATCTCGTCACGGGTGCCTTCGTCTAGGTTGCCCGTCGGCTCGTCGGCGAGCAGTACCGCAGGCTTCTTGACCAGGGCTCTGGCGATCGCCACCCGCTGCTGCTGCCCGCCGGACAACTCCGAGGGCAGATGGCGAGCCCGATCGGCCAGGCCGACCTCGGCCAGTCCCTGCGCGGCACGGTCCCGCCGCTCCGCATCCGCGACGTCAAGCGGGACCAGGGCCGCCTCGACGTTCTCCTGTGCCGACAGCGTCGGTATGAGGTTGAACGTCTGGAAGATGAACCCGATCGACGTTGCGCGCACGTGGGTGAGCTGGTTTTCCCGCAGGCTCCCGAGGTCCTGGCCACGGAACTCCACGGTGCCGGTGGTGGACCGGTCGAGCGCACCGAGGATCTGCAGCAGCGTGCTCTTCCCGTGCCCGGTCGGACCCTGGATCGCCAGCCAGTCGCCGTCTTCGATAGCGAGGTCGATGCCGCGGAGCGCGTGCACGGTCCGCCGGCCCTTCGGGTAGTCCTTGGTAACAGCTGTCAGCTTGTACATGGGGGAGTGCCTTCCTGTTGTTGCTGGTTACTCGACTCGGGCTAGCGCGGCGGCGGGACGAAGCCGCACGGCCCGCCAGCCGCCGAACGAGCCGGCGATCAGGCCGCCGAGGATCGCGAGCACGACGGCCAGGCCCACTGCCCCGAGCGTGACCGGAGCATTCAGGTGCACCGAAACGGTGTGGCTGGCTCCTGCCGCACGGCCAAGGCCGCCACCACCGCCACCTGCTCCGAAGTGGCCAGGTCCGCCCGCCGCGGCGCCGTTCGTGGTCGCGCCAGTGGAGGCGGTCAGCGGCGGCGCCAGCGACTGGATGAGGGCCGCGCCCCCGTAGCCCAGTGCCACCCCGGCGATGCCGCCCACGATGCCGATGACGAGTGCCTCGCCCATGATCTGCCGGATGATCCGGCGGCTGCGCCACCCCATGGCCTTGAGCGTGCCGAACTCGCGCACCCGCCGGGAGACGGCCGAGATGGTGAGGATGCTGGCGATAAAGAACGCGGCGGCCATGACAGCTACAGCCAGCCACTTGCCGAGGCTGTTGGCGAGGCTGGATGCGCTCGACAGCGATCCGGTGACCTGGCTCGCCAGGTCGCTTGAGGTGGTCACCGTCGCCTTGGGCAGCGAGGCTGAGATTTCCTTGGAGACGGTGGTGATGTCAGCGGAACTCGCCGCCGACACATAGATGGTGTTCACCTCGTTCGGCATGGCGGCCAGGGACTGGGCGCGGGCGAGCGGGATGTAGACGTCCGACGTGTTCGTAGACTGCGCGGCCTGGGCGATGCCGACCACCGTGAAGGTCGTGCCCGCGACCGTGATCGTGGAGCCGACCTTGAGGTTCTGGGACGCTGCGTAGTTCGAGTCGACGACGGCAACATTGTCAGTCGATTCGGCTGTGGTGATGCCGTGACCGGACGTGATAGTCGCGGAGCTAAGCGGGCCGAGCGCGTCGCCGGCCGGGTCGATCCCCGTGACAGTGAAACTGCTGCTCGAAATAGAGCCGCTGGCGCCGCCGCCGAACCCGCCCTGCTGAGAGCCAGACGGCTGGGACCCGGACGGTATGGTCCCGGACAGGGACAGGTCGGTCAGCGACAGTGAGCCCGATGCCGCGGACACGTCCGTCAGCCCGGAGATCGTGGTCACCGACGACGACGTGAGAGTGCCGAGGCCTGGTGCCCGCAGGACGTTCCGGCTGAAGGCGCTGCCCGCCTGCCCAGTGGCGCCGCCGCCGAAGCCGAAGCTGGGCGGGCGGTCAGAACCGGCCGCTGGCGCTTGCGTGACCGTGACGTCGGTGCCGACGCCGTACAGCGAATGCAAGACGGCGCCCTGGCTGTTGGATACGCCGGTCGACGCGGCGATCACCGTGATCACCAGGCCGATCCCGAGTGCCAGGCCTGCGGCGACGAAGATGGCCTGCCGCATCCGTCGTCGTAGTTCTCGAACCAGGTAGGTAACGAACATCTAGTTTCCTCTCGAGCGATCAGTGAGCCGGTCCGCCACCGGAGAGCCCGTCATGCAGTCAAGTGCCAGGGCCTTGTGATCTCGTTGCGGCCGGCTATGAGCTGGCTGGCTGCGGCCCGCAACTGTGAAAAAGATGAACACCAGGAAGGGAACGGGGCCGCCTCAGCCAGCCGCCGCCTCGCCCCGGCAGCCGCCGCCCGAATAAGCCCGATAGCTACGACACGTGACTGGCGGTCGCGGCTGTCATCGCGAGCGGCAGCGTGACGCGGAAGGCAGCGCCCTGCCCCGGGGCCGTCTCCACGGTGATATCTCCGCCGTGGGCGGCAGCTAGCGCAGCTGCGATCGACAGGCCCAGCCCGGCGCCGCCGTGGGACCGGGTCCGCGCCTGGTCGGTGCGATAGAAACGCTCGAACACGTGCGCCGCCTGATCGGCCGTCATGCCGGGCCCGCGGTCAGCAACGGTGATCTGCGCGTCGGAGAGCGAGCTGGTGACCGTTACGATGACGGGCGAGCCGGGCAGGGTGTGCTGCAGGGCGTTGCCGATCAGGTTGTCGATGACCTGGCGCACCCGGCCGTCGTCTGCCCACGCGATGACGGGATCGCCCGCGACGAGCGCGATGGGCCGGCCCGGCTCAACGCGCCGGGCGGCGCCGACCGCCGCGGCCGCGATGCTGGACAGGTCGACGGGCCGTTGCTCAAGGGGCCGATCCAGGTCGAACTGCGCCAGCATGAGCAGGTCGTTGACGAGGCGGCCCATCCGGGCGGACTCCTGCTGGACCAGGCTCATCAGCCGCAGCAGCTCGTCTGGGCTCGCCTGCTTTCCCTGCTGAAGGGCGTACTCCGCGAGCCCCCGCAGTGACGTCAGCGGCGTGCGAAGCTCGTGACTGGCGTCGGCCACGAACTGCCGCATCCGTTCTTCGGAGACCAGGGCCCGGGCCTCGCCTTCTTCACGGGCCTGGTAGGCAGTCTCGATGCGGCTCAGCATCGCGTTGAGCGCGCCCGCAAGCCTGCCGACCTCGGTACGGCTGGAGGGATGGTCGATGCGCTGGGACAGGTCGCCGGCGGCGATCGCTGCCGCCGTTGCCTCGATCTGCCGCAATGGACCCAGGCTGGTGCGGACGAGTGGCACGCCGATCCCGGCCAGCAGCGCGACCGCCACGATGCCGGCCAGCGCGTCGGCGACCTCGAGTCGCGTGACGGTGCTGGACAGGTCATCGAGGCTCAGGGCGACGACTGCATGTCGTCCGGCGGGCAGGGACTTGACGACAACCCGCCAGGAACGCGCTGGATTGCCGGCCTGGAGCGTGAGCGGGGCCTTGCTCTCGGCTAGCTGCGTAGCAGACAGCCTGAGGGCTGCAGTGTGGGAGAGCGGGTCGCCCTCGACCTGGATGCGGCCGTCCGGGCTAACGACCTCGACCAGGAACAGCGTCGGCAGCCCCTGGCGCACGCCGCCGCGGGGCACCGGCTCATGTGCACGAACCAGGGTCCGGCTCGCCATCGTGGCGAAGCCCTGAAGCTGGGTATCGGCGCGGTTCAGCAGATAATCGCGCAGCAGTGTCGTCCCCAGTAGCCCGGTCGCGAGGGAGGTAATAGCGACCAGGACCGCCGCGGCTGCCATGACCCGCACCCGCAGCGACGCATTGGCGAGCACCGCGCGCAGCACAGACCGGGCCCACGTCACGGCGGCGGGATGCGCAGCACATAGCCAGTGCCGCGGACGGTATGAATGAGCTGCGGCCCGCAACGGTCGACCTTGCGGCGCAGGTAGCTGACGCACGGCTCGACCACGTTGCCGCCCGCCGCGGAGGCATAATCCCAGACCTGATCGAGGATCTGGCCCCGGCTGAGCACCAGGCCGGCGTTGATCATCAGGAAGCGCAGCAGCCTGAACTCAGTCGGCGTCAGCGACACCAGCTCGCCGCCACGCCTGACCTCATGGGTGTCCTCATCGAGCTCCAGATCCGCGACGCTCAGCCGGGCGCCGGCTGTCATCCGGCCGCTGCGCCGCAGGACTGCCCGGATGCGCGCGAGGACTTCATCGAGGCTGAATGGCTTGGTGATGTAGTCGTCGCCGCCGAGGGACAGACCGTTGACGCGCTCGCCCACCGCCGTGCGCGCCGTCAGGAAGATCACCGGGCAATGCGGACCGCAGGCGCGCATCTGGCGGACGACCTCGAAGCCGTCGCCATCCGGCATCATCACGTCCAGCAGGATCAGGTCAGGCCGGGTGGCGGCCGCGGCGCGCAGCGCGTCCGCGCCGGACGCGGCCGTCACGACGTCGAAACCAGCGAACCGCAGCGATCCGGAGAGCAATTCCAAGATCGTCGGCTCGTCGTCTACTACCAGGAGCCGTGCCTCGCGCGAGTCGGCCGTCACCT
>DATHQE010000654.1:0-9240 GCA_035483035.1 Streptosporangiaceae bacterium
CGCGTCGAGCTGCACTGTCTCCCGGACGCCCATCCCGCGCAGCTGAGCCAGCCAGGGACCATACCCGTCGGCAGCGAGCCACGCGTCTGGATTGCCGTCGACGTAGCACTCCATCGCCTTCGTCCGCTGGTACAGATCGCCTGGCCGCATCAGCCGCTGGGCGCCGGTCGCCGCGTTCTCCCCGACGAGGAAGGTGGTCTCGCGGAGCGTCTCAAGAAGTCGCTCCCGGTTGGCCTGAGAAGCACCGTCGAGCGCGCGCGCGACTAGTTCGAGGTCAGCGTCGTGCTGGCTTGCGTCCAGCTTGGCGACATCGGCGTCGTGGTAGCGCGGCAGGACGTGGTCCAGTACCTCAGCGACGACGTCGGGCTCGTCGAAACCGAGCGCGGTGAGGAACTGCCGCGCGTCGGGATGGACTGCAATGGACCTCCGCACCGTTGCGAAACCCGTCTCGACAGGTCCTGGAAGATACGCGGCTGGCCTGCCTACCTCATCGAACGGCACCACGTGTGCCCCGCCGTCAAGCCGGATGATCGGCTTGGCGCGAGCCGGCCCGGCCAGCTCGCCTCGATGCCTCGGCTCTTGCCACAACGCGGGATGCTGGTAGAGGAACCAGTAGAAGCTGACGAGCCACTGATCAGACCGGACCGAGAGAAACTCGGCGGTGAGGCGCGACACGACGGCTTCCGGTGTCACCTCGTCCAGGCCGGATACCTCGCGCAGGTACTGCCAGAGGACGGGTGTCGCGATCTCCGAGATCGAATCTGCAACAAAGGCGATGGCGCCGTCCTCGCCCCACAGATCGCCCAGCAGGTCTGGCGTGAGCAACTCGCGCAGGCCTGCCCCGCTGGCCAGCTTGAGCTGCCGGGCCGAACGATAGCCGCCATCCGCGGCGGGAATCATCTCGTCCTGGCTGATGGCGGTGCGGACAGCCTCGAAGAGGGCGCGGAACATCGTCCCCGGACCGAAACGGGCGGCGTCCAGTGGCAGCGCCTGCAGTACCTCGACGGTAAGAATCCCCTCGTCCCGGAGCCCTGCCAGCACGTCAGCGAGCAAGCTCGCCGTCTCGCGGACCAGCGCCTGGTTCCACTCGTCATGCTCGGGAACGTTGTCCCGTGCGGGCGTCGTCCGGTACGGACCCTGGAGAACAAATCCGAGGAACGTCTCCTTCTGCGTCGGGAAGAATACGACGAGCGGTGAGGTCTCCCGCCTGATCAGCCGGCGGGAGTCGATCTCGGGCCGCACCATGAAGGCGATCTCCACCCGCTGAGCCGGATGGCCGAGGCCGTCAAGCGGCCGTTCCCAGACGAACCATTCCTCGTCGCCGCGGCCGAGCGCTTGCCCGCTGGAGAGTGCGACTCGCCGGCCGGACTGGGCGCGCGGTACTGACGTCCGAGCTAGCACGACGTCGGCGGTCAGCAGCCCGCAGCAGCGAATTCGCTCAATATTGCGCAGAAACAACAACGTCTCGACGCCGATGTTGGCGAGGGCCGCCGAGATCTCGCCGACGGCGACGGCCGCGGGAACTTCGGCGCGGTCGAAGGGCAACACGAATACGGTCGCCGCCGCGGGCTCGGCGAGCGGATCCACCGCGCACGGCCGGACGTATTTCTCAATCCGGAAATTCTCGCCGCCGCTGTGGATTCGCGGGCTGTCGGTGTAGGCATAGACCGCCTTGAAACCGATGCCGAACTCGCCGATCTGGGTCAGGTCATCCGCCTTGGTGCCCTGACCGACGCCGCAGATGGCGCGGACGTCGGCAACCGTGAAGTCACGCCCGTCGTGGCTAACCTCCAGCCGATCAGCGAAGAGGGCAAATGTCAGGCCAGTCGCGCCGGCATCCTCAGCATTCTGGATCAGCTCGAAGATAAAGTGCGTCCGCTCGCTGTAGAGCTGGCCGAGCAGTTCGAGCACGGCCGTATCCCAGCCGTAGCGGGCGACATTCTCCGCCCGGATCTTGTCATAATCAGCGGGCACTAATGATCTCCGAGATCAGCAGGGTCAGCACCTCCCCAGAGCCCGGCGCCTGGTGCAGACGTAGGGCAGCCATGGTATCGGGAAGTCCTGTCCCGGCCCGGGCTATGGTGGCCCCTTGGAAGGAGCACCTATGTCATCGAGCTCGGAGCCAGAGCACCTGACCAACCACCACCGCACCACGCTCCGCCAGCTGTTCCAGCATCCCGTCAGCCACAACATTGAGTGGCACGCGGTCGTGTCCTTGCTGGCGGCGGTCGGCTCAGTAGCGGATCAGCATGACGGCAAGGTCGCGGTAACCGTCGGGACGGAAACCGAGTTCCTCGATCCTCCGGCGCACAAGGACATCGACACGCAGATGGTGGTGGACCTCCGGCGACTGCTGGCGCAAGCCGGCTACCAAGGCTGACCCCCAGGCCATATCTCTCCGCCGCCGACCTACGGTTGAGGCATGAACACAAGCACGACCAGCCGCTCCACGGCTGATCGGCCGTGTGTCGACTGCCTCGATGCGTCGGTCGCTAGCAAGCCCGCCTGGCGGCTGTCCCGCCCGGTGGCATTCTGGCTCCTCGCGTACACGTTCGCGGTCACCATGCTGGGCACAACCCTGCCAACTCCCCTGTATGTGATTTATCAGGCTCAATTTCACTTCTCCACGAGCCTGATCACGCTGATCTACGCGGTCTACGCGGTCGGGGTGCTCGCCGCGCTGCTAGGCGCCGGGCACACGTCCGACCAGGTGGGCCGGCGGCCGGTGCTGGCCGCAGCCATCGGGCTGAGCATCGCCTCGGCGGTGACGTTCATCCTCGCGCCGAGCGTCGGCTGGCTGTTCCTCGGACGGCTGCTCTCTGGCCTGTCGGCTGGGCTGATGACCGGCACGGCCACCGCCGCGCTCACCGAGACGGCGCGCACCGGCTCGGGTCGCCGCGCGTCGCTCATCTCAACGACGGCCAACATGGGCGGCCTCGGTCTCGGTCCGCTGCTGGCCGGACTGCTGGCCCAGTACGCTCCTCAGCCGACGGTGCTGCCGTTCCTGGTCCAGCTCGGGCTCGTAGCGGTCGCGGGTTTCGGCCTGCTGGTCGTGCCGGAGACGGTCAGCGAGCGGACTCCGCTGTCCCTCCGGTTCCGTGGCTTCGGCATTCCGCAGGCGGGCAGGTCCGAGTTCATCGCGGCCGGGTTCGCCGGATTCGCGGCATTCTCTCTGCTCGGCCTGTTCAGTTCCCTCGTCCCGACGTTCCTCAGCGGCGTGCTACATGACACCAGCCACGCGCTCGCCGGCACCGTGGTCTTCCTGGCGTTTGCCGTCGGTACGGCCACGCAGCTCGCCGGGTCCCGGCTGCCGAGCCGACCGGTGATGCTGGCCGGGCTGACGGTGTTCCTGGCGGCGCTTGCCCTGATAGTCGCCGGGCTGTCCGCTGCATCGCTGCCGCTCTTCCTGGCCGGCACCGTGGTCAGCGGACTGGCGATTGGCGCCGTCTTCATGGGCAGCCTGGCCGTCGCTAACCGGCTTGCCCCGGCGGCGAGCCGCGGCCAGGTTATCTCCACCTTCTTCGTGTTCGCCTACGTCGGCCTGACGGTGCCGGTCATTGCGGTCGGCTACGGCGCGCAGGCGTTTGGCGACTTCCGCGCCACCCTCGCATGTGCTATCGCGCTCGCCGTCATCGCGCTCGGGTCGATGGCCAGCATCCGGCGATCCGCGGCATTAGCTGCTGCGTTCAGTGTCAGGCGACGTCGCGCCTGCGCCCTGCTGCTCGAGCACGCGCGTGACAACGGTCAGGTCGCAGTCACCTAGTCCGGAGTCGACGACGCGCTGCCATTCGTCGGCCAGGCAGGCAAGGACCGCAAGCTGATCGTCAACGGACGCTTGCAGCGCCAGATACACGTCTTTCAGCGCGAGCGACAATGCGAACTGCGCCGAGAACTCGCCGTCGGCGATCCGGCGCAGCTTGGCCGCCTGCCACGGCGAGACGATCGGGCTGCCGTCCAGCGCGTCCACCACGGTGTCGGTCGGGAGACGCAGCCGGGTGGCGAGTGCCATGGATGCGGCAACCGCTTCCGACTGCAAGGCAAGCCAGGTGTTGTTCACCAGCTTCAGCCGGGTCCCGGCTCCGGCTGCCCCGACCCAGACGGTTCGGCGGCCGAGCGCGTCAAAGAGCGGTGTGATACGCCGTCGTGACTCGTCCGGCCCGGACGCGAAGATGATCAGCTGGCCCTGCGCCGCCGGATCCTTGCTGCCCGACACCGGCGCGTCCAGGAGCGTCACGTCAGGACGCTCGCGATCGACCATGGCCTTGACATCGTTGATGCCGGCCAGGCCGATCGTGCTCATCTGGGCCCAGATCGCATCCGGCGCGAGCGCGGCGAGCACTCCCTGGTCGCGTGCGACCGAGATGACGGCGGCCGCGTCGGGCACCATCGTCACCACGATCCCGGCCTGCCGCGCCGCGTTGGCCGCGGTCTCGGCGACTTCTGCACCGTGCTCGGCGAGGTCGCGGGTCGCCTCCGGATGCCGATCCCAGACGATCGTCGGGAGGCCGGCCCGCAGGGCACTGGCCGCCATGCCGTGACCCATTGCTCCGACGCCGAGAATCGCCACGGTCTCGTCCGTCGCTGCCATGGGTATCCTCTCGCCGGCGGGCAGTTCCTCCGCTTGAGTTACCCGTCGGCCAGCCCGCTACACTGCTCCCAGGTCGGCCCGGCGCCATCGTGGTGAGCATTGCCCGCGGCGCCGTCATTGACGAGCCTGCCCTGATCGCCGCGCTCGCGGACGGCTACCTCGGGGGTGCATGCCTGGACGTCGCGTCCGTTGAGCCGTTGCCCCAGGAGTCGCCTCTGTGGGACATGCAGAACGTGATCATCTCGCCGCATTCGGCCTCTACCGTGGGCGGGCGTCCGCTGCGGAACCTCTATTCGAGCGAGAAAGGGTACTAAGGGACTCGCATGAGTGAACCGAGCACGGCTACGACGCTCGACCTGGCGGACTTCATCACGAGCGGGCCATCGCCATTTCATGTCACTGCGGAAATTGTCCGGCGGTTGCGGGCCGCTGGCTTCACGGAGCAGCCCGACACTGCGGAGTCCGAGACCGATACCACGGGCGGACAGCATTACCTCGTGTGCGACGGCACCGTGATCGCGTGGCATCAGCCGCATGGCGCGACCGCCACAACGCCTGTTCGCATCATCGCTGCACATACTGACTCTCCGACGCTGAAAATCAAGCCCCGGCCTGATACTGGCGCGGCCGGCTGGCGCCAGGTAGCGGTCGAGGTCTACGGAGGGCCGCTGTGGAATTCCTGGCTCGATCGCGACCTCGGACTTGCTGGCCGGCTGGTCTTGCTCGACGGATCCAGCGTGCTTGTCAATGTCGACAGGCCGCTGCTGCGCGTGCCACAGCTAGCGCCTCACCTGGACCGGGAGGTCAACGACCGCGGCCTCAAGCTCGACCCGCAGCAGCACCTGCTGCCAGTCTGGGGTGTCGGCGAGGTCCGGGATGGGGACCTCATCGACTTTCTGGCGGCTGAGACCGGCGTTTCCGCGAGCGACGTCGCAGCCCATGACCTTGTCCTGCACGACGTCGCGCGGCCCACGCTAACTGGCCGGGACTCGGAGCTGCTCGCTGCCTCCCGGCTGGACAATCTGTCCTCGGCGCATGCGGGCCTGCTGGCCTTCCTGCGTGCCTGCGAATCAGCTGACCAGCAGGGCGTCATCGTGGTCTACGCCGCGTTCGATCACGAAGAGATCGGTAGTACCTCCATGACCGGAGCGGCCGGTCCCCTGCTGGACATGGTGCTCACGCAGATCTGGACGGGCCTTGGCGCCGATGCCAGGCAACGTGCTCGCGCTGTAGCTGACTCACGCTGCCTGTCGGCCGATGCCGGGAACGCGGTGCATCCGAACTACCAGGATTTCTACGATCCGGCGCACCGGGCCATCCCAGGGCGCGGGCCCGCCCTGAAGATCAACGCCAGCCACCGCTACGCGACCGATGCTATCGGCGCGGCTGCGTGGGCGCGTGCCTGCCGAACGGCCGGAGTTCCGTCACAGGTATACGTATCGCGTAACAACGTCCGGTGCGGATCGACCGTTGGCCCGATCCTTGCGGCCCGGCTTGGCATTCGCACGGTGGATGTCGGCATACCTGTGCTGTCCATGCACTCCATCCGAGAGATGTGCGGAGCGGCCGATCCCGGCTATCTCGCGGCGGCCGCCACGGCATTTCTCTGCGAGGCTCCCTGACCGGCCAGCCGATCGATGTCCGGCAGGCTGCCACTGGCCGTCGCCTCGAATAGCAGCAGGGCGACGTCGTCGTCGAGGTGCCGCCCGGTATGGGCGATCAGGCGGCTGAGCAGCTCGTCGGCGGCTTGCTCTAGATCGGGCCGACGGAGAGTATCGACGCAGTCGTCTAGCCGGAAGAACCGGCCAGCCCGGTCCCGTGCCTCCAGGAGCCCATCGGTGTAGAAGATGACCCTGTCGCCGACCCCGACCGAGAACGTGGCGGGCCGGATGTCGGGATGCAGGCCGAGTGGCGTCGCGTACGTGGCCGGAGTCAGGGCCTGCAGTTTGCCGTCCGCCGCTAGTCGCAGCGGCGTCGGGTGCCCGCAGATGACGAGCTGAAGCCAGCCGCGCGGGTCGTACTCGGCAAACAACGCCGTGACAAAGTCCTCATCTCCTGCGGCTCCCGTGACTGATCTATCGACGACCCTGGCGATCTCTGCGAGCGACAGGCCCGGCTGGTTGCAGGCGTCCCGAAAGCTGGTCATCGCGACGCCAGCCAGGCGCACCGCCGGCAATCCCTTGCCGCGGGTATCCCCGATCAGCCAGCGCGTCCGGCCGTTGTCGGAAACGACCTCGAGCACGTCGCCGCCCACCTTTGCGTCCGCCGCCGCCGACACATAGCGGGAGGCTAGCCGTCCCGCGGTGATGGTGGCGGGGACGGCACGCAGCAGCGCGCTCTGGGCCACCCTCGCGACGGCGCGGATCTGGCTGAGCCGTCGCTGGGCGGCGGTGCGCAGCGCAGAGTTGGCCACAGCGAACCCGGCCAGCAGCACGAGTACGCCAAGGTGCGACGCGAGCATGCCTGGCCGCAAGGGCTGGTTCAGGATGAGCCCGAGGCCTAGCAGCATCGCCCATCCCGCCAGCACGGCGGTCATCCGCGGGGACAACACCAACGAGGCAAGCAGCGGGCCGACGGCTAGCCACGGGACGGGGATCAGGCCGACGCCGATGCGGTACATCCCGACCGCCAGTGCCGCGATGGCTAGCCCCGCCGATAGCGCGAACACGCGTCGTGCCAGCGTGGCGGCAGGCTGGGAGGGTCCGGATACCTCGAGCGGGATGCCACGGCGCAGCCGTGCCGCGGCCGATCCCGCTCTGGCAGTGGCGGGCGCTGCTGCCGAAGTGTCCTTTTTGTGCCTACTCACTAGGCGGCCTCCCTTCTGCGAGGGATGTGCGCGTGATCTGCGGGCATCTCCCGCGCTGGTAGAGATAATGCCGGTACGGCCCGACCGGCAGCTGAACGCAGCCTTAGGGCACGCTCAAGAGTGCCTGCTCACAGCGAACAACGTTGCCCCGGCACCGCCTGCCGCGTTAGGCTCGGCGGGCCGCCGCGGCGTGCGGCGCAACTAGCCAGGAAGGAGGCGCGATGTCTAGACACCGTCAGGCGCCTCCGGAGACTGGCCAATAACAGTCACCGTCGCGCCTTTGCTCAGCAGAGGAATGACATGACTTCAGAATCAGCTTCACAATCGATCGCACCTGGCCGGGCTGATGACATCCCGCCGAGCTGGGACGAGCGCACGGTCCTGACGACATTCCTGGACTATGCGCGCGATACCGTCCATGCCAAGTGCGCGGGCTTGTCGGATGCGGACGCTCGCCGGGCGCCGTTGCCGGGCTCGCCGCTGATGACCATATCCGGGGTGGTAAACCACCTGCGCTGGGTCGAGAGCGCGTGGATCGAGAAGAACCTGCTCGGCGGCACGATCAACGCGCCGTGGACAGACGATGATCCCGATCGCGAGTTCCGGATCGCGGTCGATGTGCCGCTCACCCAGCTGCTGGCTGAGTACCGGGCTGCCTGCGCCCGGCACCGCGAGCTGGTGGCGTCCCTCGATCTGGACACCCCATCGAGGGGCGACCTAAGGGGGGCCGATCCGGTCACGCTGCGCTGGGTCCTTTTCCATCTGACCGAGGAGACTGCCCGGCACAACGGGCACCTCGATATCCTTCGTGAGCTCGCCGACGGCGCGCGCGGAATGTAACTGGCCGGCCCGACGGAGGCTGGCGCAGATGACCGACCGCCAGCCGAGCGCACCCCGGTCTGCCTACGCAATCTTGGCGACGATCTCCACGAGATTACCGTCCGGGTCACGCAGCAGGGCGTTCCGGTTGCTGCTGCCGGTATTGTGCGGCGGCTGAAGCACAGGTACCCCGGCGGCGACGAGTTCCGCGAAGGCGTTGTCGACATCATCGGTCCACACCACCAGAACCATGGCCGGGCTGCCAGGTACGGCGTCAACGCCGTGCACGCGCCTTGCTGCCTCGACCGTGCCGAGGCCGATGGTGAATCCGTTCAGCTCGAGCTCGACATGCTCAGGGATGCCATCGGCGGGGGTGCGGAACGTCTCGGCGAAGCCGAGCAGATCGCGGTAGAAGTGCAGCCCGGCTTCGATGTCGCGGGTGTAGAGATTCACCAGTCCTGTGACGCTGTTCACTAGCTCATCATGCATCGACAGCGAAGGCCGCGTCGGCAACCATGGCAGACATGGATCCGGTGAACATCGACACGATGCTGGCACGCTTCACTGACCACTGGTTGCCGAAGAAGATCGCGCAGATCAACGACTATGACGTGCGGATCGTGAAGATTCAGGGCGACTTCACCTGGCACAAGCACGACGACACCGACGAGCTCTTCCTGGTCCTGAGCGGCGAGATGACCATCCAGATGCGTGATCGCAATGTCATCCTCGGGCCTGGCGAGCTCTTCGTGGTCCCGCGCGGGTCCGAGCACTGCCCGCGCGCCGACATCGAAACCGCGGTGCTCCTGCTCGAGCCCAGCAGCGTCGTCAACACCGGCGACGCTGGCGGCGAGCTCACCGCGGACGTGGAAACGCTGACCTAACCCTGTGCGGAGCTAGCGTCACATCACCTCCGGTGGGTGATGCCATTGGCGGAAGCGCAACGCAGAGTGAGGGTAAACGAGGCAACGGGGGAATCGCTCGATGGGATGGATCTTCGGGATCATCTACTTCCTGCTGCTGGTCA
>DATHQE010000655.1:0-5683 GCA_035483035.1 Streptosporangiaceae bacterium
TGCGCACCACCTGCTCGCGCTGGCGCCGGCCCTGGTGCCGGTGTTGCTCCTGGTCCTCGGCCTGGATGTGTTCTGCCTGGTCAACCTGGTGCGGGCCAAGTCTGTCCGGAACGCGCCCAAGCTCGCCTGGGCGATCGTCATCCTCGCGGTCAGCGCGCCGCTGGGCGCCCTGCTGTACCTCTTCTTCGGCATGAACCGCGGCGGCCGCGCAGCGGCCAGCGTCGCCACCGCAGTCGCCGCGCCGCCCATTGCGCCGGTGGTCCTGACGCGGCGGCCCGCGGCGGCCACTCCCCTGATCGTCACCACCTCGGGTCTCACCAAGGACTACGGCGGGAACGGGCTGTTCAGCGTCGATCTCGCCGTCCCGCGCGGGTCCGTCTACGGACTGGTCGGCCTCAACGGCGCGGGGAAAACGACGTTGCTGTCGATCCTGTCCGCCACCAGGCGGGCGACTGCGGGCAGCGTGAGCGTGGCGGTCGACCGCCGCCGTATCGCCGTCTGCCCCGACGTCCCGGACTTCGACGGCTGGCTGACGGCGCGCGAGGTGGTCGACCTCGCCTGCGGGCTGGTCGCGCCCGACCTCGGCGAGGCCGCGGTGACGGCGGCGCTCCGCACCGCCGGGCTGGCCGACGCAGCGGACCGGCGGGTCGGCGCGTTCTCGCGCGGCATGGTGCAGCGGCTCGGTCTGGCCTGTGCCCTGGTCAGCGATCCAGAACTGCTGATACTCGACGAGCCCACCTCCGCGCTCGATCCGGTCGGCCGGGCGGACATCCTGGACCTGGTCGCTGGCCTGCGCGGCGTGCGGACGGTGATCTTCTCCAGCCACATCCTGGCCGACGTGCAGCGCGTCGCCGACAGCGTCGGCATCCTGCGCGATGGTCGCCTGCTTTATCAGGGCACCGCCAGGGACCTCATCGACACCTACCTCAGCCCGCGCTGGCTGATCCGATTGGCCGGGGACGTCGAGCCCGTCGCCGCGGCCCTGGCTGCGGCCGGCTGGGTGACCAGCGTGACGTCGTCCGCGCCGGACGTGCTGAGGGTAGACGCCATCAGCATGGAGGCCGGGGAACGTGGCATCCCGGCTGTGATCGCCGCGTGCGGTGCCCGGCAGGTCTCCTGCGAGCCCGCCGCGGCGGACCTGGAGTCGGCATTCCTCGCGCTCACCAGCGGTGCGCTCACGAGCACCGGGCAGGAGCGCTGATGACCAGCACAGCGACCGCCGCGGCCCAGTATCGCCGGATGACCCTGTGGCGGCTGGAATGGCTGAGGCTGGTCCGGACCCCGCGGGCGATCTCGCTCGCTGTCCTCTTCCTCGCCATCGGCCTGATCGAGCCGGTCGTGACGAAGTACGAGAACACGATCTTCGCCCACCTCGGCAACGGCGTGCGGATCAGCTCGCCCCCGCCGACAGCGGCCGACGGCCTGAACGCCTACGTGAGCGAGGTGCTCCTGGTCGGCCTGATCCTGGTGGTCGTGCTCGCGGCCAGCGCGCTCACCTTCGACGCCAGCCAGGGCCGGGCGATCTTCCTGCGCACCAGGGTCGCGAGCAGCTGGCAGCTCCTGGAGCCGCGCGTGGCCGTCACCACCGCTGCGGCTGCCGTCGCGTACCTGCTGGGCACGCTCGCGGCCTGGTACGAGACGAGCCTGCTGCTCGGATCGCTGCCGGCGACGCAGATGCTGGCCGGCGTGCTCTGCGGAGCGATCTACCTGGGGTTCGCGGTGGCCGTCACGGCGCTCGCCGCCTCGCTCGCGCGCAGCACGATCGCTACATCCGGCATCGCCTTCATGATCTTGCTGATACTCCCGGTGCTGGGCAGCGTCCGCGTCCTCGCGCGCTGGCTGCCGAGCGCCCTGGTCAACGCGCCCGTCGGGCTGGTCAGTAGAGCCCACCAGCTCGGCTACTACTGGCCCGCGCTGGTCGTCGCGGCAGCGGCGAGCGCGGCGGCCCTCGCGGTCGCGACGAGCCGGCTGAACGCCAGAGAGGTCTGACAAGCACGGCTCGGGCGGCCGCCGGAACTCGGGCGGATAGTCTGCCATGCGTGCGCGAGCAGACGATCGAGGCGTTCCTGAGCGACCTGGCGGCCCGGACTCCAGCGCCCGGCGGTGGCGCTACGGCCGCCCTCCATGCGGCTCAGGCTGCCGCGTTGCTGGCCATGGTCGCCCGCTACTCCGACGGACCGAAATACGCCGCCGAGGCCAGCGAGATTGGCTCGGTGCGTGCCGACGCTGACCAGCTGCGCGAGTCGTGCACAGACTTGATGGCCGCCGACGCTGTCGCCTTCGAGGCCGTGGCGGCCGCCTACCGACTGGCCAGAGACACCCCAGAGCTCGCCGCCGAACGATCGGCGGCGATCGCCGCCGCCCTGGCTGGAGCGGCCGAACCGCCAGCGGCGGTGATCGCCGCGGCTGCTCGGCTGGTGAAGCTGGCGGAGGTACTGCTGCCGATCGGAAACCGCAACGTGATCAGCGACGTCGCCGCCGCCGCCGAGGCCATCCGGGCCGCGGCCGCGACCGCGCGGATCAATATCGAGATCAACCTCCGGGGCATCACCGACACTGCCGCACGGGCGCGGTTCGCCGACTCCGTCGAAGCAGCCGACCGGCTGGCGGCGCGGGCCGCGCAGCTCAGCGGTGCCATCCGGGCGGAGCTGACCGGGTGACGGCGACGCTGCTGGACGGCAAGGAGGCGGCCGCGCAGCTGCGGGCCAGGGCTGCCCAGGCGCTGGCCGAGTGCGGGGCCGCAGGCATCACGGTGCGGCTTGCCATTGTCGTCGCGACCACGGATGAATCGGCGGCCTGGTACGTGCGTTCCCTGCGGACTGCGGCTGCTCGCCTCGGCGTCGAGTGCGAGGTCACGGAGCTGTCGTCAGCCGCGATGGCAACCGAGATCTCCGCTGTGCTCGAAGAGCTGTCGGCTGACGCCATGGTGCACGGGATCGTGCTCCAGGCGCCGCTGCCGGCCGGATTGTCGCTGCCGGAGACCGCGAGCGCGATCGACCCGGCGAAGGATGTCGACTGCTCGAGCCCGCTCTCGCTGGGGCGGCTGCTGGCGGGCTTGCCGGCGTTTGCCCCGGCGACGGCCCAGGCCGTGCTGGAGCTCCTGGACTTCCACCGCGTCGGCGTGGCCGGTCGCCGGGCGGTAGTCGTCGGCCGTTCTGTCGTCGTCGGCAAGCCGGTGGCGCAGCTGCTGCTGGCCAGAGACGCCACCATCACGGTGTGCCATTCGCGGACACCGGATCTGGCGGCAGTGACGCGCGAAGCCGACGTGCTCGTCGTGGCCGCCGGACGGCCCGGACTGATCACCGCCGAGCACGTGCGGCCAGGGGCAGTCGTGATCGACGTAGGCACGAATGCGACGGCTGATGGCAGCCTCACCGGCGACGTCGATGCCGCCTCCGTCGGCGCGGTAGCCGGCGCCCTGTCGCCTGTACCTGGCGGGGTCGGTGCGGTGACCACCGCTCAATTGCTGCTCAACACCGTCACGGCCGCCGCCGGCTGACGGCCCCTTGCTCGGCTAGGCCGACTCGAGCCCGGCCAGGAACTCGATCAGCCCGCTGAAGTAGGCGCGCTGGTCGTCGTACATCGCCATGTGGCTGCCGTCCTCGCAGCACAGGTACCGGCCGGCCGGCATCCGGCCCGCCATCATCTCCATGAACGCCGGATCCATGGTGTCGTGCCGGGCGCCGATGACCAGGGTCGGCACTGTGATGGAGCTGAGCTCCTCGGTCCGGTCCCAGCCGGCCAGGCTCGCGTCGCTGCTGATGCCGAGCTCGCTCGGACCCTGCATAGACACGTAGATCGCGGGATTGATGTGGGCGAAGCCGCGGTTCGCCGGGTCCGGCCAGTCCTCGTGCGGCATCCGCAGTACGTGGTGTACGTAGTGCTGCTCGATCAGCAGTTCCATGTACCGCGGGTCCTCGATCTGGCCCGCCGCCTCCAGTGCCTTGATCTCCGCGAGGGCCGGCTGGTCCATCGCGGGCATCAGGACCTGCTCGGCGTAGGCGTTGTAGGCCGGCACGCTGGCCATCATGTTGGAGATCACCAGGCCACGCAGGTGCCGCTGGTACTTCAGCGCGTACTCGATGGCGAGGATGCCGCCCCAGGAGTGGCCGAACAGGACGAAGTTATCCGGCCCGAGGCCGAGTGCCACCCGGACCTGCTCGACTTCCTCGACGAACCGGTCTACGTCCCACAGGGATGGCTCGGCTGGCTGGTCGCTGAACCCGGAGCCGAGCTGGTCGTAGTAGTAATACTCGATGCCGGCGGCCGGCAGGAAGCTGTCGCAGGCCTCGAGGTACTCGTGGGTGGCGCCGGGGCCGCCGTGCAGCAGCAGGACCTTCAGCCGCGGATTGTTGCCGGTGCGCTTCACCCATACGCGGAACCTCCCCGCGGGGGTGTCGATGGGGATCAGCCGCGATCCGCCGCTCAGCTCGTCGTCGCGGCCACTGCTGTCGAGGTACTCACTTGGTGGTGTCACGGTGCACTCCTTTGACGGCGACGTTAGAGCGGGTCGGGCGACATGCGCCGCCGGGCGGTCCTGGCAGCGAACGACGAGGCGACCCAGAAGGCGAAGGCCCACTCCGTGACGAACGACACCGGGATTGAGAGAGCGAACATTCCGGCGACGGCCAGGAGCGCCGCGTCGTCTGCCCGAGAAAATGCCGGTGGCGAGCCGGGCCGCAGCAGGCGATTGGCCTTGATGTGGCGCGACATCAGGGCAAACGCCAGCAGGGTGGCGATCTGGATGACGGCGTAAACCGTGAACCGGGCGCCGAATCCGCCGTTGGCTGACAGCAGCCTGGTGGCAAACGGCATGAGGACCACCATCAGCAGCCAGACCAGATTGATCGTTACGATGCGGCGATCCAGGCGGGCGACGTGCCGGAAAAGCCGGTGGTGCGAGCGCCAGTGATTGGCGATGACGACGAAGCTGATCAGGAACGCGAAGTACTCGCCATGGTCATGCCACATGGCCTCGAACACCTGGCGGCTCGACGCGCTGGCTGAGACGTGCGGGAGCGACAGTCCGAGCGCGAGCAGCGTGATCGCGATAGCCACTACTGCGTCCGAGAAGAAGATCAGCCGCTCGGCGGACATGAACTCCACCTCGGCGGCGATGTCGGCGCTTAGCTCTGCCTCGTCTGTCATGAAATCTGGTCAGTCATGAGACCCTGCGGCCTTCCGGTCGGCTTGGATCGGCACGTTACCCGCTCAGGCCAGCAAGGTCAGGAACTCGTCAGCATCGTCGACCCGGACCAGTGAGTCGCGGGCTGCTTCCGGCACGAACCCGGCCTCGGTCAATCCGCCGAGCAGCCGAGTGAGCGGGTCCCAGAAGCCGCCAACGTCGACGAGGGCCACCGGCTTAGCGTGCAGCCCGAGCTGCTGCCAGGTCAAGATCTCAAACAGCTCGTCGAGAGTGCCAAGGCCACCCGGCAGCGCGGCGAAGCCGTCGGCGAGCGCGGCCATCAGCGCCTTGCGCTCGTGCATAGTGCCGACGACCTCAAGCCGGGTCAGGCCGGGGTGTGGTATCTCGGCTGCGAACAGGCCACCGGGGATGACGCCGATCACCTCGCCGCCTTCGGCGAGCGCCGCATCGGCCAGCGCGCCCATCATCCCCACGCTCGCGCCGCCATACACGATGCCGACGCCGGCCCTGGCCAGCTGGCGGCCGAAGTCGGCCGCC
>DATHQE010000656.1:0-20026 GCA_035483035.1 Streptosporangiaceae bacterium
TGCCTGCCGTGTGGCGTGCACATGTACCTCGGCAACGGCAAGACGCTGCAGAAGGTGCACTCGCCGACGGGAGCGCTCCTGTCCACCTGACCGATCCCTGGCGTGCCCCGTGCCCGCTGCTAACCATGGAGGCGAGGCGCAATGACCGGCGTGCAGAAGGTAAGCGCACGGGTCGAGGAACTGCTCGACGCGCTGAAGGCGGGCGGTTTTGGCGGCGCGGCACCCGCCGCGGAGGAGCTCGTCGGGCTGCTGGTCGGCCTGTACGGTGACGGCCTGACCCAGATCGTGACGATCCTGGGACAGGCCGGCCCGGACGGTGTCGCGATGGTGGGCAGGCTCGCCGACGACCCGCTGGTCGAGAGCCTGCTGTTGCTGCACGGCCTGCATCCGCTCGACGTCGACGCGCGGATCCAGCGAGCGCTCGACCGGGTGCGCCCTTACCTCGGGTCGCACGCAGGTGGCGTGGAGTACCTCGGCGTCGCCGCGGGCGTGGCCAGGCTCAAGCTGGAAGGCAGCTGCAGCGGCTGCCCGTCTTCGACGGTCACCGTGCAGCTCGCCATCGAGGGTGCCGTGCTGGACGCGGCTCCGGAGGTGACCAGCGTCGTCGTCGAAGGCATGACGCCCGCGCCGCCCGCACCCACGCTGCTGCAGATCGGCAGGCGTCCCGACGAGGTGCAGGCTCAGGCAGGGAACGGGGTCGGCTGGGTGACACTCCCCAACATCGGGCCGCCGAGTTCCAGGCCGGTCAGCGCCTCGGCCGACGGGCTGCCGGTGATCGTCTGCTCCGTGCGCGGCACGCTGTACGCCTACCGTGACGCGTGCGCTGGGTGCGGCTCGTCCCTGGCCGAGGGCGAGCTGGACCGCGAGTTGCTCACGTGTCCCGGCTGCGGCGCGCGCTACAACGTCCGGCTGGCTGGCAAAAGCATCGCCGACGCCGGATCGCCCGAGCCACGCGTCCATCTCGACCCGCTGCCGCTGCTCGCCGACAGCCAGGGCGTCCGGGTGGCGGTCCCTGAGGTGGTGCCCACGTGACCGGCCAGGCCGGGCTGCGCAGGTTTGTCCGGCCGCCGGCCGGCCGAGTGCCCGTGCCGCCCGTGGTTGATTCGCCCGTGGTTGACTCCGCATTGCCGGCGTCCAGTCCAGAGCGGTGCGAGATGTGCGCGGCGGAGATACCGGCCGAGCACGGGCACATTGCCGACCTCGAGGGCGCGTCCCTGCTGTGCGCTTGCCGCGCCTGCTACCTGCTGTTCACCCAGCGCAGCGCGGGACGCGGCCGCTACCGGGCAGTGCCTGATCGCTACCTGACTGACCCCGAGCACGTGATGGCCCCGGCCGAGTGGGACCAGCTGGAGATCCCGGTCGGCCTTGCCTTCTTCCTGCGTACATCGCGGGACGGCGGCGGCCTCACCGGCTTCTACCCGAGTCCGGCTGGCGTGACCGAATGCATTCTCGACCTGCACCTGTGGCAGCAGCTGGTGGCGGACTATCCGCTGCTCGGCGCCCCGGACGTCGATGTCGAGGCAGCGCTGATCAGCCGGTCGGGCGACGGCGTTGAATACTTCCTCGTTCCCATCGATGCTTGTTATGAGCTGGCCGGGCGGATGCGCCTGCACTGGCACGGATTCGATGGCGGGACCGAGGCACGCGCGAGCATCGACGCGTTCCTGGCCGGCCTGCGGCAGCGGGCCCGCCCCTTCAGCCAGGAGGACTGACGTGGCCGAGCTGGTCTTCGACTGCACGGGCGCGCGGGCGGACAAGTTCGCCGCCTACCCCTCCATGTTCTTTACGCTGCGGATCAGCGAGACGACCGGCCAGCGGGTCGAGGCGATCGCGCTGCGCTGCCAGATCCGGATCGAGCCCGCCCGGCGGCGGTATACCGACGAGGAGGCCGAGCGGCTGACCGACCTGTTCGGCGAGACACAGCGGTGGGCCGACACGCTCAAGCCCGTGCAGTTCATCAACGTGTCGATCATGGTGCCGGGTTTCACCGGCAGCACCGATGTGGACCTGCCGGTGCCGCTCACCTATGACATGGAGATTGGCGCGACACGCTACTTCGCCGGGCTCGACGACGGCGAGGTGCCGCTGCTCCTGTTGTTCAGCGGGACAGTCTTCAGCGTCACCGACGGCAGGATGTCCGTCACGCAGGTGCCCTGGAGTAAGGAGGCTGGCTATCGGCTGCCCGTCAGCGTCTGGCGCGAGGCGATCGATGCGCACTTCCCCAATACCGCGTGGCTCAAGCTGAGCATGCTGACCTTCAACGATCTGGTCAGCTTCAAGACGGCTAAGGGCCTGGCCACGTGGGACGCGACGATCCTCGCCTTGCTGTCCGAGGCGGCCGACCGCGCGGAGGGCCCGGCATGAGCCTGCCCGCAGACCACCTAGATCATGCCCGCAAGGTGGCAGACGCGATCTTGTACGAGGGGTACCTGCTGTACCCCTACCACCAGGCGGCGCAGAAGAATCAGGTCCGGTTCCAGTTCGGCGTGCTGATGCCGCCCGGCTACGCGCAGGTCGACCCGCACGAAGCCAGCTCCTGCCAGACCGAGTGCCTGCTCGAGTGCCCCGATGCCGCGCAGGTACGGGTGCTGGTCCGGTTCCTGCATCTGCAGCGGCGCATGGTGCAGGCCGTGTCGGCGGGCGGCGAGCTGCAGGACGTCGCAACCCTGGACGTGGACGGCACCGAGTACACCAGCTGGGACGAGGCGGCCGAGCGCGAGCAGCGCGTCGCGGCGGAGGTATGGGCGCTGCTGGCTGGCGACAAGCTCGTGGAGTTCCACATCGGCGCTGGGGAGGCGACCGAGGACCTGACCGATTCGCGCGGGCGGCTGGCGGGCCGGCTCATCCGGCAGTGGGGCCGCCTGGACGGGGTGATCCGGCTGCACGCCGAGCGGGCAGCTGGCCCGTACCAGGCGCTGAAGCTGCGGGTGCAGCTGGAGAACGCGACCACGCCGCCCGTCGAGCTGAGCAACCGTGACGACGGCCTGCGCGGTGCGCTCATCGCGGCCCACTCCCTGATCGGAGTGCCTGGCGGGACGTTCCTGTCGATGACTGACCCGCCTGAGTGGGCGGCCGCCGAGATCGGCACGTGCGAGAACGTCGGCACGTGGCCGGTACTCGCGGGCCCCGGCGACTGTGCGGACCTGATGCTGTCGTCGCCGGTCATTCTGTATGACCACCCCGAGGTGGCGGCCGAGAGCGCCGGCGACCTGTTTGACGCCACGGAGATCGACGAGATCCTCACGCTGCGTACGCTGACGCTCACCGACGCGGAGAAACGACAGGCCAGGGCCACCGACAGGCGCGCAGCTGACCTGCTTGACCGGCTCGATGACCTGCCGCCGGAGATGCTCGAGCGGATGCACGGCGCGATCAGGTACCTGCGCTCCGCCCCGGCCGGGGCGGCCGCTTTCGCCGCAGCGCCGGAGCCGGACGCCGACATCGACTGGCCGTCCCCGGAGGTCACCGCCAGGCCATCCGTGCCGTGGTGGGATCCCGGATCCGACGCCTCGGTATCACCCGAGACCGACCACGTGCTGATCGATGGCATCCGGGTTAGCCGGAACTCGCGCGTCCGCATGCAGCCTGGCAGCCGCCGAGCCGACGCGCAGGACTTGTTCCTGACCGGCCGCGAGGCGACCGTCGAGGCTGTCCTGTTCGACGTAGACGGGCAGGTACACCTGGCTGTCACGCCCGTCGACGACCCGGCCGCCGACCTCCAGCGCAATCACGGCCGGTTCCTGTACTTCGCACCCGACGAAGTGCACCCGCTACCGCAGAGCACAACGGCAACCGAGCGAGCGGAAGGAGGAGAGTGATGATCATGAGGCTGATCAAGGCGGCCCTGCTGGCTGTCGTCATCGCTGCGATCGTGCAGTCGGCACCGGATGTCAAACGGTACCTGGAACTTCGGCAGATGTAGCGGCCGGGCCCGCTCGCTTGCTATTCATCCCCCCACGAGGCAGGGCAGGACGATGGAAACACTCATTGGGTTCGTGTTCGGCTACATCGCCGGCTGCAAGGACGGGCCAGACGGCGTCAAGCGGCTCCGGGCGACCGCCGAGTCGATTCTGAGTTCGGATGAGGTCAAGCGGCTGACCGTCGAGGCCATGAGCTTCGCCCAAGTGGCGATGCGGCGGGCAGCGTCGGGCCGGAGCCTGAGCGGGCTGTCCGGAACCGTCGGCACTGTCACGGAGATGCTGGCGCACCGGGCATCGGCGCTCGGCAAGGGGCCGAAGGCCGCCTGACTGCGCTGAGGTCAGTGTGACCCGCGGGTCGCGTACCGCGGGACGGCATAGGCCCCGAACGCGCCGGAGTTGCGACAATACAGCGGGCTTGCGACGATACGGCGGTGGACGGCAAGCTCATTCTGCTCAACGGGTCATCGGTCGCAGCCGACGCGGCATCGGTCCAGGCGGCGATGGCCGACGGCAGCCTGCTCTGGCTCGATCTGCATCACGCGGGCGAGGACGGCATCGCCCTGCTGCGTGATGTCTTTCACCTGCATCCGCTGGCGCTCGAGGACGTCACGGAGTTCGGCCAGCGGCCCAAGATCGAAGATTTCGGCAATCTGGTCTACCTGGTCAACTATGGCGTCGCTGACGACGGGAAGAGCCTGACCGAGGTTCATATCTTCATTGCCAAGGACTACCTGGTCACGGTTCGGCAGAGCGGCTGCCCCTCCATCGACGATCTCCGTGGCCGGCTCGACAAGCCCGGCTTTCAGCTGCCCACAGGCAACCGGCCGACCCGGCTGATCCTGCTCCACAACCTCGTCGACAGCCTGATCGACAGCTTTTTCCCGGCGCTGTCGGATTTCGACGATCGCATCGACCAGCTCCAGGAGCAGATCTTTGCCAAGCCCGATAACGCCCAGCTAGCCGAGCTCTTCGCCATGCAGCGGTGGCTCGTCAACGCGCGCAAGATCGTTTCGCCGATGCGCGACGCGATGGCCTCCCTAGTGGCCGGCATGGTCGAGCTGCCGGGCACGACTCCGGCGAGCGACCCGTACCTCCGCGACCTTTACGACCATCTGATCCGGATCAGCGACATGATCGATAGCTACCGCGACCTGCTCAGCAACGGCATGGACGCGTACCTGTCGATGGTCTCCAACAATCTCAACCTGGTGATGAAGCAGCTCGCCATCATCGCCACTATCTTCCTGCCGCTGTCCTTCCTCACCGGATTCTTCGGCCAGAACTTCGCGTGGCTAGTGGGTCGGCTCGGCAGCTTGTACACGTTCCTGATCCTGGGCGTCGGATCGGAGCTACTGGCGGTGGGCTTGCTGTACTGGCTGTTCCGCCGCCGGGGGTGGATCGGGAGCGGCGGGTAACGGCTACTACGTAGGCTGGGCAGGTGCCCTCGCCTCCGCCCTCACACACCGCGCTGGTCCGCCGGGCTCGCCGGATCAACCGCGAGCTTGCCGCGCTGTATCCGGACGCCCACTGTGAGCTGGACTTCACCAATCCGCTCGAGCTCCTGGTTGCCACGATCCTGAGCGCGCAAACCACCGACCGCGGCGTCAATCTGGTGACGCCCGTCCTGTTCGCCAAGTACCGGACGGCTGCTGACTACGCGGCCGCCGATCGAGCTGAGGTCGAGCAGATCATCCAGCCCACCGGCTTTTTCCGGGCCAAGACCACCAGCCTTCTCGGTCTCGGCCAGGCACTGTGCGACCGGTTCGGCGGGGAAGTGCCGGGACGGCTGGCCGATCTGGTGACGCTGCCTGGCGTCGGGCGCAAGACGGCCAACGTCGTCCTCGGGAACGCCTTCGCGGTTCCTGGCATCACCGTGGACACTCACTTCGCTCGCCTGTCCGGCCGGTTCGGCTGGACTCAGCAAAGCGATCCGGTCAAGATCGAGCAGGAGGTAGGCGGCCTGGTGCCGAAGTCGGAGTGGACGATGCTGTCCCACCGCCTCATCTGGCATGGCCGGCGGGTCTGCAACGCGCGCAAGCCGGCCTGCGGCGCCTGCGGCATAGCTGCCCTGTGTCCCTCCTTCGGCATCGGCCCCACCGACCCGGCCGCGGCCAGGAAGCTCGTAAAGTCCGGGCCCTTCTCTTGACCGCTGACGGAACTGCCGGGGTGCCGGAGTGGCTCG
This sequence comes from Streptosporangiaceae bacterium, assembly GCA_035483035.1. Taxonomy (GTDB): domain Bacteria; phylum Actinomycetota; class Actinomycetes; order Streptosporangiales; family Streptosporangiaceae; genus JAJYUU01. Next base: position 6,103 of record DATHQE010000656.1, read on the forward strand.
GGCGGCTGACCGCGGCGGCAGCGGACTTGTCGGTGCCGCCTCCACTGCGACCGCCGGCCGTCGGCGGCCGGCCGGCCGCGGTGCTGATCCTGTTCGGCGACGGCCCGCAAGGCCCCGACCTGCTGCTGATTGAGCGGGCGGCCGACCTACGCAAGCATCCTGGTCAGCCCGCCTTCCCCGGCGGCGCGATAGACGGGGCCGATGGCGGGCCGGTGCGCGCCGCGCTGCGGGAGGCGGCGGAGGAGACCGGGCTTGACCCCGCAGGTGTCCAGGTCCTGGCGGTCATGCCGGAGCTGTACATTCCGCGCAGCGACTTCCGGGTCACCCCGGTGCTTGGCTGGTGGCACACGCCGGTGCCGGTTTCGCCCGGCGATCCGGCCGAGATCGCAGCGGTGATCCGGGTCCCGGTTGCTGACCTGGTCGCGCCCGCGAACCGCCTCATGGTGCCGTATCCAGACGGAGCGCCCGGCTACGCGTTCCGGGTAGCGGGGCTGACGGTGTGGGGATTCACGGCGTTGCTGCTCGACCGCGTGCTCGCGCTGGGCGGATTCGAGCAGCCCTGGGACTCGAGCCGGGTGACCAGCCTGCCAGCCGCGGAGCGACCGACCGGCTGGCCGCCCCTCGGCAATTGAGATCTTGGCCGACTGACATCGTTAGTTGGCAATCTCCGCGCTGCGCAGCGGTGCCGGCGGGCCCGGCGGCCCGATAAGTTGATGCTGTGCCCGGTGACCTCCTCGACCTGATCCTGCTCGCGCTGATCGCAGCGTTCGCCGTGGCTGGGTACCGGCAGGGCTTCATCATCGGCGTGCTGAGCCTGGCGGGCTTCGTGGTTGGCGTCAGCATCGGTGCCGTGATCGCGCCGAGCGTTTCCCGTGCCTTGGCCAAGAGCGTCCCGTGGCAGGCCTTTATCGCCATCCTGGTGGTCTTCGGGGTTGCCGTCCTCTGCATGCTGATGGCTTCCGGGATCGGCGTAGCAGTTCGCTCCCGGCTGACCGGGCGGCCTGCCACGATTGCGGACTCGCTCGGCGGTGCCGCGGTGAATGTCGTCGCGGTCGTGATCGTGGCGTGGCTGATCGGGTCCTTCGTCCTCAACGCGCCGTTCCCGGTAATCGCGTCCCAGGTGAATAGGTCAGCTGTGCTCAGCACCGTCGACCGCGTGATGCCGCACAGCGCCCTGTACCTGCCGGTCTTCCCGCAGCTGCGGAGCCTGCTGTCGAACGGCCTGTACACGCAGGTCTTCAGCGCTATCGGCGCCGAGAACGGCCTGAATCTCGCGGCCCCGGATCCAGCCGTGCTGTCGTCGCGGGCTCTAGGGCGGGTCGAGCCGAGCATCGTCAAGATCGAGGGCATCGCGCCGTCCTGCTCGCTGCGCATCGAAGGCTCGGGCTTCGTGATCTCACCGCAGCACGTGCTGACCAACGCGCACGTGGTCGCCGGGGTTACCACGGGCCCCTACGTCTACGCGACCAACGGCCGCGTCTACCACGGCCGGGTGGTGCTTTACGATCCGTCCCGCGACCTAGCCGTGATCGACGTACCCGGCCTGACGGCTGCGGCATTGCAGTTTGCGCCCCAGGCGGCCGACGGCACCAATGCCATCGTGGCCGGATATCCGCTTGATCACCCGCTCACAGTGGCTGCAGCCAGGATTGGCCGCAGCGTGACCGCCTACGGGCCGAACATCTATCAGACGGCGGTCGTGCACCGGTCGATTTACCCGATCCGGGCGCAGATCGAGCCTGGTAACTCCGGCGGCCCGCTGTTGTCGCTGAGCGGCCGCGTTTACGGCGTCGTGTTCGCGGCCTCGACCTCCATCTCCGACCGGGGGTACGCGCTGACAGCTGCGGAGGTCGACGGGGACGCGGCAGCCGCCAGCAGTGCAACGGCGCCGGTATCGACGGGGGCGTGCCAGGGCGGTTAGCTGGCGCCCTCAGGCGGCTGGGCGCAGATCCATCGCGAAGATGACGGCGTCCTCGGCTGAGATCATGGTGAAGCCCATATGCCGGTAGAAGCCGAGTGCCCGCTGGTTGCCGGGCCGGACGAAGAAGTGCAGCCCAACCGATCCCCGCTCTCGCAGCGCGCGCATCAGCGTATTCATCAGCTGCCGTCCGAGTCCTTGCGACTGCAGCCTTGGCACCAGATTGATGTGCAGGTGAGACGGGTAATTTTCCGCGAGCTCGGCCGGCACGGTGAGCGGTACATGGATGAGGCCGGCGGCCCGCTGATCCGGCGTCCACTGATCCGGCGGGAGCTCGGCTGGCGGCGCCGGGTACTGCTCGCGCAGCGCTGGCCACCAGTCGGCCTCGAGCCGCGCCTCAAAGGCCCTGCTGTCCAGCGCTCCGACTATGTAAGCGCCGACGCCGAACTCATCCTCAGCCACGAAGGCCAGCGAGGGCTCGAACAATCCGTAGGGAGCGGCGAAGACGTGGCCCAGGATCCGAGGGTCATCGAACATCGACGTGGCGTCCTCGCCACTGTCGCCTGTCTGCAAGCAGATCCGGTACAGGTCGTCCAGATCACTGTCCCGGAACGGGCGAATAGCGGCGGGCGGCACATGCCCAAACCTACCCGTCCGGTCTTAGCTGCCAGGGCGGCTAGCTGGCGTCTGCCGTCGGCCGCATCACCTGAAGGCGGATACGCAGATCGGCCGCATCGAGCTCGGCGAGGCCCCCCGCATCGATGCGGTCGGCAAGCGCGCCAGACCGCTGCCGCAGGCCATCGACGTCGACGTCATGCGGGCTGGGCGGGGGATAACGGCTGATCCGCTCCGCGCCGCGTCGCAAGAGCGCCGCCGCGCCGCGCGCGTTGCCACGCTGCACGTGTGTCAGGCCGACCGCGATCTGAGCCAGTCCACGCCAGAGGTCGCGCTCGGCCGTCGGCGCGCCTTTCCAGGCCGCCTCGAGCACCTCGTGCGCGCGGAACGGCCGGCCGGCGTCTACCAGCTCCTGCGCGGTAGCGAGCGCCTGGGCCGGCGGGAGCGCCGGCTCGTCTGCTAGCGGCGGCGGTGCCGCCGCAGTCCTGGCCAGCGGCCGCCCGAGGGCATCACGCGGCCGAGCGTTCCGCGCCCGGCCCACCGCGTCGCGGTCCCGGTCGGCGAGCTCACCCGTCATGCCTGATCCGTCATGCCCGGGTCGTCATGGCTGGCCCGGTATAGCGAACACTGCACGGCTAGCGCTCCGGCTCAGGGTCAGCCAGCCAGGACCTGAGCTCGAGGTCGAAGCGCTCCGGCACTTCCTCGTGCGGGAAATGACCAGCGCCATCGAGAAGCCGCCACCGGTAAGGCGCCTCGACGTAGACGCCGGAGCCGCGGGCCGCGCTCGGCAGCACGCACGGGTCGAGCGCACCATGCAGGTGCAGCGTGGGGGCCTGGATAGGGGCGCGCATCATCCGGGTGTAGGCGATGCCGTCAGGCCGGAATCTGGAGCGCAGGTACCAGCGGTGGTACTCCAGCGCGGAATGCGCGACAGAAGGGAGTGACATCGCTTCCTCGTACCGGCGTTCGGTGTCCGGATCGGGCCAGCCTGGCCCGGACCAGGCACTGAGCAGGTTGCCCACCCGCTGCGCGCCATCCTTGAGCAGCCGGCGCTCCGGCAGCATCGGCAGCTGGAAGCCCAGCGCGTAGCCCATGCTCCGGGCCTGACGGAATGGTGCCGACAGTACGGCAGCCCGCAGCCGCAGCGGATGCGGCATCGACACGACCGCGAGCCTGCGCACGACCTTCGGGTAGTACGTCGCCATCGTCCACGCGATCAGCCCGCCCCAATCGTGGCCGATTACCACGGCATTCGCCTCACCCAGCGAGCGGATCAGCCCGGCCGCATCAGATGCGGCCGTCACCAGGTCGTAGCCCCGAGGCGGCTTGTCACTGGCGCCGTACCCGCGCAGATCGGGGGCGACCACGCGGTAGCCTGCCTCACCCAGTGAGGTGAGCTGATGCCGCCAGGTCCACCAGAACTCGGGAAACCCGTGTAGAAGCAGCACCAGCGGGCCGTCCCCGCTCTCCGCGACGTGGAACCTGGTCCCGTTCGCGCTGACCGAGCGGTGCGACCAGGGACCGGCGACGTAGATAGCGGCGTTGCCGTGCGTGGTCATGGTTACCCGGCTCTGGCCGCGGTGCTGGCGCCGCTCGCAGCCGGCTTACGGCGGCGCAGCAGCGACACCCCGTCGGCCACGCTGCGCCTGGTCTTGCTCATGCCGGTCATCTTCCGCACCATGCGCCACGCTACGAGTGCGGCGACGACGATCAGCAGCAGGCAGGTCAGGGCCACCCACAGGAAAGCTCCCCAGAGTCCGCCAGGCGCCCCCACGGCGTTGAGGCCATAGGCAAAGGCGAAGCAGAGCAGCATCAGCACCAGGCAGGCAGCGAACACCGCGATGCCGAGCAGGGCGCCGCCGAAAGCAGCCCGCTTCACGTCGGACTTCAGCTCCAGCTTCGCGAGGTCCAGCTCGTACCTGACCAGCTGAGAAATATCCCTGGCCGCCACAGAGACGAGATCGCCGATGGACTGATCTGTCACGGCCCCGGACGTGCGCCTGACCGCGGGATCGGCCATGGGTACCTCCCTCTCTTCACGCTGTCAAGTCAAAGTCTTGCTTATACCCAAAGACATCAGGAGCCGGCATCCGGTAATTGGCCATCGCTGGCCCTGGAAGGCGCGAAACCCAGGCGAATAGCAACGGTTTACCAGTCGGGCTCTGATTTATGCGGCAGGGTCCCGAGAGTCCAGATATAGCAAACGGCGCCCCGGTTGGGGCGCCGTCGCGTAGACACGTCGAGCCTGGCTACCAAGCGTGCACCTTCACTGCCGTGGTAGGCGTACCATGGCCTGCGCCCGTTCCTCGATATTGACGCTGCTTCAACCACTATTCGCCTGCCACGGCACGCCTCCCGCGGCTGGTCGCGCGTGGGTACCCGGCTGCCGTGTACGGACCTTCGGTCCGTGATTCCTTTCTACTGGTCTTCCGCGGCTTTGCAAAGCCCCCAGCGTGATCGATTCGTTATCTCAATCGATCGTGGCGCTCTCATGCCACCGGGTCGCGGTCGGTCTGCCGAAACGTCAGCGTTGGCCAGCGCCGCGCCCGCGCCACCTTGCGCAGTGACCGATCGGGATTCACCACGTGCGGATGTCCCACGAGCTCGAGAAGCGGCAGGTCAGTCACCGAGTCGCTGTAGGCGAAGCAGTCAGCAAGCTGGTAGCCGCGCTTGGTGGCAAGCGCGCTGACATGATCTGCCTTCGCCTGCCCGTACGCATAGAAGGCGACGCTGCCGGTGTACCGGCCGTCGGCCACCTCGAGCCTGGTCGCGATGACCTCGGTGGCTCCCAGCATCGCGCCGATCGGCCCGGCGATCTCCTGGCCCGAGGTGCTCACGATGATCACGTCATGACCGTCCCGAAGATGACGCGCGAGCAGGCTGCGCGCTTCAGCGTAGACGTGCGGAACAATGGTCTGCCGCAGTCCGTCGGTGACGATCTGCGCGACGACGTCGGCCGGCCAGCCGCAACACAACGCGCTCACCTGATCACGAATTCGCTCCATCCGGTCGTGGCTAGCACCGGCCAGGCGGAAGCTGAGCTGGGCAACGGCGCCGCGGCAAACCTGGCTTCGGGTAATCAGCCCGTGCCGGTAAAACGACGGTGCGAACGCCAGCGTGCTCGACCGGGCGATGATCGTTTTGTCCAGGTCAAAGAAAGCGGCCGTAGTTCTGCCACTGCTCTCGACGGATGTACCCACGGTCCGGCAGCATAGGGGATGGCACTAGATCCCTATGCGGTTCGGCTTGACCGGGTGGTAACTTGCCCCGAATACAACTAGGCTTTCTTGTGTAACGGACCCGGCTCTGCCCCCCCGGAGCCGGACCGTCTGGCGACCCCCGTTCTCCCCCCCGACGGGGGTCGCCCCATGTCCGCGTGAGATATGCGCCTACCGGGCGGCGGCCCTAATTTCAGCGGCGCTTCGACCCCGCCCTTGACTGGCTTCTTGACTCGGGGTGTACGCGTGCTCAGCCGGCCCTGGGCGGGCCGGCGTACCGGCCAGCAAGCAGCGCAGCAATGTCACCGCGTCGGCCTTGGCAAGCGGATGATTTCCATTTCCGCATTTTGGCGACTGAATGCAGGACGGGCAGCCTGCCGCGCATTCACAGCTGGCGATGGCATCGGCGGTAGCGGTGAGCCAGGCGGCCGCGGCGGCGAATCCGCGTTCGGCGAACCCGGCACCGCCGGCATGACCGTCGTAGACGAAGACCGTGAGCTTGCCGGTCGCGGCGTGCAGGTCGGCCGATACGCCGCCGACATCCCACCGGTCGCAGGCTGCCACCAGCGGGAGCAGGCCGATCGCCGCGTGCTCGGCCGCGTGCGCGGCGCCGGGAAGGTCGAGGCCGGCTGCCGCCAGGTCCGCGCGCTGCGCGGCGGAGATGGTCCACCAGACCGCGCGGGTGGGCAGCCGCCGCTCGGGCAGATCGAGGCTTTCCTCACTGATCAGCAGTCCGGTGTCGGTCCGGCGGCGGGAGTAGGAGACAACCTGCCGGGTCACCAGCACATCACCGAAGCAGATCCTGGCAGGCCCCCAGTCGGAGCTCGCAAGCTCATTGACGAGCTCTACGCTGGTGATCTCGCGCGCCATCGTGCCGTAGCCGGGATCGGCTAGATCCACCAGGGCGATCCGCTCAGCCAGGTCCAGCTTGCTGACCAAGTACGTCTCGCCCTGGTGCGAGTAGACGGCACCGGTGTGAGCAAGGAAGTGCGCCGATGGCTCGTCCACGGTGCCGACCAGTCTGCCGGTAGCGAATTCCACGATCCGCACTGGCCAGCCACCGCTGTCGCGGAGCCCCGTGCGAGTCGTCAGTCCCTGCCGGGTGCAGAACCAGCGTCCCGCCCGGCTGCGAAGCAGGCCGTCAGCCGCCATGGTGGCGGCCAGCGCGCCCGCCACCGGGCTGAAGGCGGCGAGATCGTGCGCGGTGAGCGGCAGCTCGGCAGCCGCCGCGCACAGGTGCGGGGCCAGCACGTAGGCGTTGTCCGGGTCCAGTACGGTCGCCTCGACCGGGGCGCCGAGTAGCGCATCAGGGTGATGCACAAGATAGGTATCCAGCGGGTCGTCCCGCGCGATCAGGACGGCCACGGCATCCCGGCCGGCCCGGCCGGCCCGGCCAGCCTGCTGCCAGAGGGCTGCTCTGGTGCCAGGCCAGCCGGCCATCAGCACGGCGTCCAGGCCGGTCACGTTCACCCCGAGTTCCAGCGCGGTCGTCGCAGCCAGGCCGGTGATCTGGCCGGTCCGGAGCGCTTCCTCCAGGGCGCGGCGCTCCTCAGGCAGATAACCCGACCGATAGGCCGCTACCCGCTCGACAAGATCGGCAGCTCCAGCCTCGGCCAGTTGCCGGCGGGCGGACTGTGCGACTGCCTCCGCGCCTCGCCGCGAGCGCACGAACACCAGCGCGGGCACATCAGCGCACACCAGCTGAGCCAGTAGCTGGGCGGCCTCGGTGGTGGCAGCCCGCCGGACCGGAGCGCCGGCCTCGCCGCGCGCCCCGGTCAGTGGTGGCTCCCAAAGCGCGAAGGTCAGCTGCGCGTGCGGTGCGCCGTCGGAGCTCACAGCGACGACGCCGCGGCCGGTCAGCAGGGCACCGCACTGGGCCGGCTCGCTGATGGTGGCCGACGCCAGCACGAACACCGGCTCGGTCGCGCTGTGGTGATAGGCAACCCGGCGCAGCCGCCGCAGGACGTGCGCGACATGCGAGCCGAAGACGCCGCGATAGGTGTGGCACTCGTCGACGACGACGTAGCGCAGCCGGCGGAAGAATCCGTTCCACCTAGAATGGCCAGGAAGCAGCGACTGGTGAAGCATGTCCGGCGTGGTCAGCAGGTAGTTCGCGTGCGAGCGGGCCCTAGTGCGCTCGGTCCACGGTGTGTCGCCATCGACCACGGCGGCACGGACCCGGTCCAGGCCGAGCGATCGGATCAGCTTGAGCTGGTCGGCGGCCAGGGCTCTGGTCGGTGCTATATACAGAGCCGTGCCGCCGTCCAGGATGCCCGCGAGGGCGGGCAGCAGGTAGCCCAGCGACTTACCTGAGGCGGTGCCGGTGGAGATTATGACGCTCTGCCCTGATCTGGCGAGCTCGGCCGCCTCGGCCTGATGGAGCCAGGGTGCGGCGACGCCGGACGCGGTGAGCGCGCTCCTGAGCTCGGCCGGAACCCAGCCAGGCCAGTCGGCATGGACGCCTGCCCGGCCGGGCAGCGTAGTCATATAGGTGATCCGGCCCGTCTCGGCGCCGGCCCCAAGGATCGGCGCCGCGCCGGCGCTGGCCGTGCCGACCCAGCCGGCGGCGCGAGGCTCACCAGGGAGACCGGGCAGCGGTGGCCCGCCGGTCGCGGGTCGCGGTGCCGAAACCATCAGATCCCAGTCTGTCGCATGGCGCAGGGTGCCTGCGACGCCGATCTGGTATAGGAATGAGGCTAGGGCGTGGTTGAATGCGCGACAGCGCATGCCGTGCTGCCCGCTGGGCAGGAATGGCGAGCCCGGACATGACAGGCTGGGTATCGGACTGTAGGTAACCAGAGCCGGGCCAGGCCGCCGCTGGACTTAATCGCCGTAAGGCGCTGGAGGATTTGTGGACCTGAAGCTGGACCATCACAGCAAGGATGGGATCGAGATCGTCGACGTTGAAGGCGAGATCGACGTCTACACCGCTCCGCGCTTGCGTGAACTGCTCATTGAGCTGGTCAACAGCCGTTTCTACCAGCTCATCGTCAACATGGAGAAGGTCGAGTTCCTCGATTCCACCGGGCTCGGAGTGCTAGTCGGCGGGCTGAAGCGAGTCCGCGCGCACGACGGGTCCCTCGATCTGGTGTGCACCCAGGAGCGAATCCTGAAGATCTTCCGGATCACTGGGCTGACCAAGGTGTTCGGGATCCACGACACTGTCGATGAGGCCATCGCGGCCCGCCGGGCTGAGAAGTAGGGCCCAGCGCACTGATCGGGTGACACTGAGATGGCAACAGTCGAGCTGAGCTTTACCGCGCTGCCGGCGCATGTGCGGACGGCCAGGCTCGTGGCTACGGCAGTGGCCAGGCGCAGCGGCGTCGACGAGTCGCTCCTGGACGAGGTCAGGCTCGCCGTAGGCGAGGCCTGCTCTCGCGCCGTGGAAGGCCATCAGCTCTACTGCCCCGCCGAACCGGTCCGGCTCGCGCTCACTGACCTGGCCGGCCGGTTTGAGGTCGAAGTCACCGATACGTGCGCGCCGGGCGCGCGCTGGCCAGGTGGCCCCGCCGCCTCGGACGCTGGTCCTGGCATCCCTGGCCTGAGCAGCCAGGACAGCAATGGCGCTGGCCTCCCAGCGGGGCTCGGCATTGCGGTCATCGAGGGTCTCGCCGACGACGTGCAGATCAGCGAGACGGCCGCCGGTACGAGCATCAGGATGAGCTGGCCGTCGGCAGGCGCCGCCCGGTAGGCAGCCGGTCGGTAACAGAGCGTCATGAGCTGCCACGCAACCGGGGCGACCATCACCAGCCGGGCACCGTTACGTCACAAAACCGTCGCGACAACGTAAGTAAGCGCACCCGATTTACCATCCGCTTACCAGCATGCGTAGACTCCCGGCACGTCGCGGGTCTGGCGTGCCTTACCCTGGGCCGGTCCACACCGGACGACTCCACTGGGGCAGTGCAGCGCGCATCGGCCCGGTATTAGCTTGTAATCCCCTGTCAAGGAGGACGGATGTCGCACAGTCTCGCCCTGGGAGGAGGCGCGCCTACAGTAACCGGGGGCAACCTGGCCTGGGTAGCCGTGGTTGCCGTCATTGCGCTGATGGCGCTAGCCGTCGCGGGCTGGCTGGTCAGGGATGTGCTGGCGGCCAGCCAGGGTACGCCGAAGATGCAGGAGATCGCGAAGGCGGTGCAGGAAGGCGCGGCAGCTTACCTGCGCCGGCAATTCCGGACGCTCAGCGTGTTCGTCGTGCTGATCTTCTTCGTGCTGCTCGTGCTGCCTGCGGTCAACGAGTCTGTCCGTTTCGGTCGATCCATCTTCTTCCTGGTCGGGGCCTTGTTCTCAGCTACGACCGGGTTCACGGGCATGTGGCTGGCCGTTCGCGGCAACGTTCGGGTTGCCGCCGCTGCCAAGGAATCGGGCGAGCGCTCGGCCATGCGGATCGCGTTCCGCACCGGTGGGGTAGCCGGCATGTTCACCGTGGGCCTCGGGCTGTTCGGCGCCGCCCTCGTGGTGATCATCTACCGCACTAACGCGTCTGGCGTGCTGGAGGGCTTCGGCTTCGGCGCGGCCCTGCTGGCCATGTTCATGCGGGTTGGCGGCGGCATCTTCACTAAGGCCGCCGACGTTGGCGCTGACCTGGTCGGCAAGGTGGAGAAGGGGATCCCAGAAGACGACCCGCGCAACGCCGCCACCATCGCCGACAACGTCGGGGACAACGTGGGCGACTGCGCCGGCATGGCGGCGGACCTGTTCGAGTCCTACGCGGTCACCCTGGTGGCAGCGCTGATCCTCGGCAAGGTCGCCTTCGGCTCCCAGGGCCTGGTGTTCCCGCTGATCGTCCCGATGATCGGCGTCATCACTGCAATGTTCGGCATCTTCCTCGTCGCACCACGCAAGAACGACCGCAGCGGCATGACGGCGATCAACCGCGGCTTCTTCGCCTCCGCGGTCATCTCGCTGGTGCTGGTGATCATCGCCGCCTTCGTCTACCTGCCGAGTAAGTTCAGCGGCCTGCAGGGCGTCTCTGGTTCGATCCTGCACCACAGCGGCAACCCGCGGCTGCTTGCTATCGGTGCCGTGCTGGTCGGCCTCGTCCTGGCGAGCGCCATCCAGCTGATGACTGGCTACTTCACCGAGACCAACCGCAAGCCCGTCATGGAGATCGGCGAGAGCTCGGTGACCGGGCCTGCGACCGTGATCTTGTCCGGCATCTCGGTCGGGCTCGAGTCGGCCGTCTACTCCGCGCTGCTCATCGGCGGCGCTGTCTACTGCGCCTTCCTGCTCGGCACCGGCAACCCGATCATTGCCCTGTTCGCGGTCGCGCTGGCGGGCACCGGCCTGCTGACCACGGTGGGCGTCATCGTCTCGATGGACACCTTCGGCCCTGTCTCCGACAACGCGCAGGGAATCGCGGAGATGTCCGGTGAGGTCGAAGGTGAGGCGGCTCAGGTCCTCACCAAGCTGGACGCGGTGGGCAACACCACCAAGGCGATCACCAAGGGCATCGCGATCGCGACCGCTGTGCTGGCCGCTACCGCCCTGTTCGGCGCCTTCCGCACTCAGGTCACCGCCGAGCTCCTGATCAAGCACCTGGGCGGCTTCAGCTTGGGCATCGATGCGCCGAACGACCTGTTCGGCCTCATCATCGGCGCTTCCGTGGTGTTCTTCTTCGCCGGCCTGCTGATCATGGCGGTCGGCCGGGCGGCGGGCCGGGTGGTCCTCGAGGTGCGGAACCAGTTCCGCGACCACCCCGGCATCATGGACTACACCGAGAAACCGGAATACGGCCGCGTGGTGGACATCTGCACCAGGGACTCGCTTCGTGAGCTGGCGACGCCAGGCTTGCTGGCGGTGCTGATGCCGATCACCGTTGGCTTCGCGTTCGGTTATGCACCGCTCGGGTCCTTCCTGGCCGGGGCGATCGCGGCCGGCGCCCTGATGGCGGTGTTCCTGGCCAACTCCGGCGGTGCCTGGGACAACGCCAAGAAGCTGGTCGAGGACGGTCACCACGGCGGCAAGGGCTCCGAAGCGCACGCGGCCACCATCATCGGCGACACGGTCGGCGACCCGTTCAAGGACACCGCGGGCCCGGCTATCAACCCGCTGATCAAGGTCATGAACCTGGTCTCGCTGCTGATCGCCACCAGCGTGGTCGAGTACAGCAACAACCTCGGCCTGCGCGCAGGTGTGGCCATCGTGGCCATCGCCATCGTCGCCGGCGCGATCATCATCTCCAAGCGCCGCTCGAACAGCATCTCGAGCGGCGGGACCGAGGCGAAGACCCCGGTCGACAAGGTGTCCGCCTGACGGCTGCGTCCCTGCTGTTGCGCGCCTGCCAGCGGGCGGCGGGTCGGCTGACCCGCCGCCCGCTGTTTGCTGGACGATGGATGCCATGCAGGACAGGCGCAAGTTGATCGTGATGCGGCACGCGAAGGCAGGCGAGCTGCCGGACGGCCCGGATTTCGAGCGGGCCCTGCGACCACGGGGGAAGCGCGACAGCGCGGCGGCGGGTCGCTGGCTGGCGGCGCGCGGGCTGGTGCCCGACCTGGTGCTGTGCTCGGCCGCCAGGCGGACGAGGCAGACGTGGCAGCACTTGTCGGTGACGTTGCTGGCCGGGACGCCGGGCCGCGGCCCAGAGTTCTCGGCCGAGGAGCGCCTGTACGACGCCGACAGCGAGGATGTGGCGGCGCTCGTCAGGGTAACCGGCGGTCAGTACGCGACGGTGCTGTACATCGGGCACAACCCGGCCGCCGCCGGGCTCGTCGCGCTGCTCACCGGGACTGAGCCCGCCTTCCCGACTGCGGCGATAGCGGTCATCGACGTGCAGGGGAGCTGGGCGGACCTCATGGCAGGAGGCGGCGACCTGGCCGCCTCGTGGACGCCCGGCGAGACGGCGCCAGGCTAGTCCTGCGCTCCGCCCGAGCCAGCCGAGCTCACGACCAAGGATGGATCCTCGGCGTCGGCGGCCTCGACGTCGTCGCGGCTAATGCCGAGCAGATACAGGATCGCGTCCAGGTGCGGGACGCTGAGCGAGGTGTCCGCCGCGTCCCGGACCGCCGGCTTGGCGTTGAAGGCGATGCCGAGCCCGGCCGCCGAGATCATGTCCAGATCGTTCGCGCCGTCGCCGACCGCGACTGTCTGGCTCAGCGGGACACCAACGGTGGCGGCGAAGTGCCGTAGCGCGCGTTCCTTGCCGGCCCGGTCGATCACCTGGCCGACAAGCCGGCCGGTGAGCTTGCCGCCTGCGATCTCCAGCGTGTTGGCCTCGGCGAAGTCCAGCCCGAGCTCGATGCTCAGCCAGTCGGTCAACTGGGTGAACCCGCCGCTGACGATGCCGCAGCGGTAGCCGAGGCGCTTCAGCGTGCGGATCAGCGTCCTGGCCCCTGGTGCCAGCCGCAGCGAGCCGGCTACCTCGTCGATCACCGACGCGTCCAGGCCGGCCAGCAGCCCGACTCGCAGGTGCAGCGACTCGGCGAAGTCCACCTCGCCGCGCATGGCCGCGGCCGTCACCTCGCGTACCTGCGGGGCGCAGCCTGCGCGGGCGGCGAGCACATCGATGGCCTCGTCCTGCAGGAGCGTCGAGTCCACGTCCATGACCACGAGCCGCATCGCCCGCCGGTGCAGCCCGGCTCGCTGCACAGCCACATCAACGCCGAGCTCGACCGAGTCACGGGCGAGGACGGCGCGCAGGCCGACGGGGTCCGCGCCCGAAACTTCAAACTCAATGCAGGTAACAGGGCGATTGGCCAGCCGGCCGATCCTGTCGATGTTCGCGCCGCTCGCGGCGATGCGGCCCGCGATGGCCGCAATCGCGGCGGGCAGCAGCGGCCAGCCGAGCACGGTGATGTGCAGCCTGCCCCGGCTGCGCTGCAGTGGCTCGCCGGAGCCCATGGTGATCTCGGCCTCCATCCCCATGTCGGCAGCGAGCGTGGTGACCTGGCGGTGGATCGAGGTCAGGTCGGGGGCCTGGTCGCACGACAGCAGTACGCCGAGGACGAGGCGCCCGCGGATCACGACCTGCTCGACGTCGACGACCGCCAGCTCATGCCCGGACAGCGCGGTAAACAGGCGCGAGGTAACCCCCGGCCGGTCACGGCCGGTCAGGGTGACCAGCAGGGTGATCTGCGGACCGGACATAGCGCTGTTAACGCTATCGAGTGGCAGCACTCGCCGGGCAGCCGGGTTCGGCGCCGGCCAGGCGGCAGGCTCAGGGCAGCAGCAGGTG
>DATHQE010000657.1:0-5028 GCA_035483035.1 Streptosporangiaceae bacterium
CGCCACGACGTTCCAGATTGTCCGCGCGCTCGACGCTGGTCCTGTCTATGGCGTGCTGACCGAGGCGATCCGCCCCGCGGACACCGCAGGGGACCTGCTCGAGCGGCTGAGCACGGCGGGTGCAGAGCTGCTCGTGGCCACGCTGGACGGCATCGAGGCAGGTGAGGTGGAGGCACGCGAGCAGCCCGCCGAGGGCATAAGTCTGGCGCCGAAGATCACCTCGGCCGACGGGCAGGTCGACTGGCATAACCCCGCCGTGGCCATCGACCGGCTTATCCGAGCGTGTACGCCCGACCCCGGCGCGTGGACGCGGCTGGATGGTGTCCGGGTCAAGCTCTGGCCGGTAGCCGTGGCCGGCAACCAGAGCGGCCAGGCCGCCGAGGATGGCGGCCGTCCGGTGGCGCCTGGCGAGCTTCGCGTGGAGCGAGACCGCGTCCTCGCCGGCAGCGGGACGTCGCCCGTCGAGCTCGGCGAGGTCCAGGCTGATGGCAAGCGCCGGATGCGCGCCGCCGACTGGGTCCGCGGGCTACATCTAGGGGACCGGCCGGCGGTGCTTGGCTGAGGTGGCCGAGACCCCACGCGGCGGCACTGGCCAGATTCAGCCGGGCCAGCCGAACCAACCGGGCCAGCCGAGTCACCGACGCGAGCCGGGCAAGCAAAACCCGCGAGGCAAGCGCAGGCCGCAGGGCAAGGACAACCCGCAGGGCAAGGACAACCCGCAGGGGAAGCGCAACCCGCAGGGTGGGCGCCAGCGCCAGCCCAGGGATCCAGCCAGGCAAGTCGCGCTCGACGTGCTGCTGGCCGTGGCCGACCGGGACGCGTACGCAAACCTGCTGCTGCCGCAGCTGCTGGCACAGCGGCAGCTCAGCGGGCGGGACGCAGCGCTGGCGACCGAGCTGACTTACGGGGCACTGCGCGGGCGTGGGACTTATGACGCCGTGCTGGATATCTGCTGCGACCGCGATCTCGACTCGCTCGATCCGGTGGTGCGCGAGGTGCTGCGGCTCGGTACCCATCAGCTGCTCGCGACGCGGATCCAGCCGCATGCGGCCGTGGCCACGTCGGTCAACCTGGTCAAGGATGCAGCCGGCCAGCGGCCTGCGGGCTTCGTCAACGCGGTCTTGCGGCGCGTGGCTACCAGGGATCTGGCGGACTGGCTCAGTCTCGCCGCACCAGCGCGCGACGCAGACAGCGTTGGTTACCTGGCGGTCCGGTACAGCTACCCGCGCTGGATCGTCGAGGCATTCGCTGCGGCGCTCGGCGAGGCGCCGGGCGCCGACATGTCGCAGACCGAGGCGGCGCTGGCTGCGGGCAGCGAGCGCCCGGCTGTCCACTTGTGCGTCGTGCCGGGCCTCGCCGACCAGCAGGAACTGGTAGCCGCCGGCTGCACCGCGGCGCGCTGGTCGCCGTTCGGCGCTTATCTGACCGACGGGGATCCGGCCGCGATCGCCGCGGTCGCCGAGGGCAGGGCCGGGGTCCAGGACGAGGCAAGCCAGCTGGCCGCCGCCGCTTTGAGCAGGGTCGGGCTTGACGGAGCCGACGCCCGCTGGCTGGACATGTGCGCTGGCCCTGGCGGCAAGGCGCGCCTGCTAGCGGGCCTGGCGAGCCAAGCTGGCGGAGCGGGCGCGCGGCTGGTGGCCGCCGAGCTGCGCGAGCACCGGGCCCGGCTCGTGCAGTCCGCCGTGACCCAGGCGGGCTCAGCCGGCGTCATCGTCGCCGACGGCACTGTGCCCGCCTGGCGCGAAGCCGCCTTTGACCGGGTGATCGCCGATGTGCCCTGCTCGGGACTCGGGGCGCTGCGCCGCCGTCCGGAAGCGAGGTGGCGCCGCACCCCGGCGGACGTGCAGTCACTGGGCGGGCTCCAGCGCGCGCTGCTGGCGGCCGCCCTCGACGCCGTCCGGCCGGGCGGCGTCGTTGCCTACGTGACGTGCTCGCCGCATCTGGCCGAGACGCAGGACGTGGTCGCGGACGTGCTGGCAGCGCAGCCTGGCGTGGAGGTGCTCGACGCGCCCGCCGCGCTGCCCGAGGTGCCCGGCATCAGAGCCGGGCCAGGCGGCCGCTACGCACAGTTCTGGCCGCACCTCCACGGCACCGACGCCATCTTCATCGCCCTGCTCCGGCAGCCGGGGCCGACGACGCCGTAAAGCCCGCGACCCGGCCCCGTAGACCCAGCGGCAGGTCCGGCCGCGAAGCACAGCTTGCCTATCGCGCGACGCCAGGCAGCGCGCGGGCGCGCTTGTGCCCGAGGCGTCCGGCGCCAATGTCCGCGCGCTTGCCCTGCGCATAGCCTGCCCCGTAGCCGCTGCCGGTGTATGTCACCCGGGCCGTCCTCGTTACCGGGTAAGCGTGCGCCACGCTCTGGCGGATCACGACCGACCGATCGGCCAGCACCAGCGCGGCACGAGACGATGTCCCGTTGGGCTCGGCGAGCGTAGCCGCCTGCTCCGCCCGCTGCTCGGCGTCCCGGACTTTGGCGATCACGGCCGCGGTATAGCCGAGCAGCCAGCTGCGCCGCCAGGCGCGCACGTTGTCAGCCCTGGCCGGAACTTGAGCGGCGACCAGCCCGTGCCACATCTGGACCAGCACCGAGGTATAGAGCACGTCCGCCCGCTCGATATCGGACGCGTAGCCGAACACGTGTACGCGCTGGCCCTCGCTGGCGGGCAGCAGGATGCACTGGCAGCGCAGCGCGGCGGCCAGCCCGCACAGCAGGTGCGCCTGCACCCTGGCCCACGGGTTGTAGATCTCCACGATCCGGTTATCGGGCTTGTCGGTCTCCGGGCGCGTCGCGGCGAGCAGGGCCCGGTCGATGCCGTACTTGGCCATCAGCTCCGCGGCCTTGGCAGTCAGTGCCTGGGCTTCCTCGACCGTCACGCCCTCTGCCTCCGCCTTGGCCAGCAGCTTGCGGACGCGGTCGAGGAGCCGGTCAGGTGCCTCCGTGCTCGGTGCGGTGCTCAACGAATTCCTCCCCATGCAGAGCATCGGCTGGGTCCGCGTCCGAACTTAGCGGCCCGGTACGACACTCCGCGCCGTCCTGCCGACACTGCGCCGGCCTAGAATCGGCGGTGATATGGGTGAGATGAAGATGCAGATTGCGCCGAGCCTGCTGGCGTCGGACTTCGCCAGGCTCGCCGACGAAGCGCAGGCGGTTGCGGACGCGGCCGACTGGCTGCATGTCGACGTGATGGACGGGCACTTCGTGCCGAATCTCACCATCGGGCTGCCGGTCGTCCAGGCGCTGCAGCGCCACGCGCGGCTGCCGCTGGACTGTCACCTGATGATTGAGGATCCCGATCGGTGGGCGCCTGGGTACGCGGAGGCCGGTGCGCGGAACGTGACCATTCATGTGGAGGCGGCGAGCGCGCCGATCAGGACGTTGCGGGCCATCCGAGCGGCCGGCGCGCGGGCCGGCCTGGCATTCAATCCGGGCACGCCGGTGCTGTCGGATGCGGACTTGCTGGCCGAGGTCGACATGCTGCTGCTGATGACGGTGGAGCCGGGGTTCGGCGGCCAGCCGTTCCTCGACCTGGTGCTGCCGAAGGTCCGCCGGGCGCGCGAGCTGATCAGCGCATTCGGCGGCGAGGTGTGGCTCCAGGTCGACGGCGGGGTCAGCGAGGAGACGATCGGCCGTTGCGCGGAAGCCGGCGCCGACATGTTCGTCGCCGGTTCCGCGGTCTATGGCGCCGACGATCCGGCGGCAGCCGTGAAGACGCTGCGCGACCTGGCGCTGGCCGCGAGCACGCCAGCCCGGCGCGGCTGATCCGGTGGCGGCCAAAAACGATCAGGGCGAGGAACGGGCTGGCGTTCGGCTCACCAACCTCGACCAGGAACTGTTCGATGGTGCAGGAGCGAGCAAGCGGGATCTCGTGGATTACCTGGACGCGGTCGCCGACGTCCTCATCCCCGCACTGGCGGACCGGCCGCTGTCAGTTATCCGGGTGCGGCCAGGCCAGCCGCCATTCATGCAGAAGAACGTGCCCACGTACACGCCGGATTTCGTGTCCACCGTCACCGTCTGGGCCGAGAGCTCTCGTCGTGAGGTGGCATACGCGCTCTGCAACGACCGGCAGACGCTGCTGTGGTTCGCCAACCAGCGAGCCGTCGAGTATCACCCGACGCTCATGCGCGCCGGTCATTGGGACAGCCCGGACTACCTGGTACTCGACATCGACCCGCCGTCAGGGGATGACTTCGACAAGGCAGTGGCGGCGGCCACGCTCGTCCGCGCTGCGCTCGACTCGGCGGGCCTGCACGGGGCAGTCAAGACCAGCGGCGCCAAGGGCGTGCATGTGATGGTTCCGCTGGCGCCCGGCCAATCCAGCGCGGACGCCGCCGCGGCAACCAGGGCGATCGCCGGACGGGCAGAGCGCCTGGATCCCGAGCTTGCGACGACCGCGTTCATCCGGGAAGACCGCGGCGGCAAGGTCTTCCTGGACGCGACCAGGGCCGGCGGCGCTACGGTCGTTGCGGTTTACAGTCCGCGGGTCCGGCCGGGGACACCGGTGTCATTCCCGGTCCCGTGGCCGGATCTGCCCGCCGTGCGTCCAGCGGAGTTCACGGTGCACACCGCGCCGGGGCTGCTGGCCGGGCGCGACCTGTGGGCGGAGCTGTTGCCCGAGCCGCAGCAGCTGCCGCCAGATCTTGTGGCTGAGGGACACGACATCCCGATCGCCAGGGTGGCGGCGATGCACGAGGGCAAGCGCCGGGCCAGGGCGCGCCGGGCGCAGCCCTGACGATTGGGCATTATTTCCGGCCGGATTATTACCCGAAGGGCTGTAGTACTGCCGGCCGGACTTTTGTCCCCCCTGATTTACCCTCCCTTGGTATCTAATGTGACACGATCTGGCACACGTACCGAAGAGGCACGTGTGCTGTATGGTGTCCGTTCATCCGCAGTTTCGGGTGTCTTCTTCTGGATAGGTGAAAGGGGTTTGGGGGATGCATAAAAGTAAGGGAGGTCGGCGCTCTCGCTCGCTTCGCCCGGTGGCTTGGGTGAGTTTGGCGGCGGTCGTGAGCCTGGCGGCGGCG
>DATHQE010000658.1:0-4801 GCA_035483035.1 Streptosporangiaceae bacterium
AGCGTCGCGTTCTCCGTCGGATAGCACGCGCACGTGTAGGCCATGGACGGGCCGAGTACCCACTCGTAGAACGTGTTGGAGACGTCGTAGTGGTGGGAGATCGCGCTGGCGTCACGCTGCCTGGAGTGACGCCGGCCAGCCAGCCACCGGCTGTTGACGCGGACCTCCTGCGGCGGCGGCGGCACCCGCGGCAGCAGCATTTTCGGGCCGCCCAGGCTGCGCAGCAGCCTCAGCCGCTCGGCCAGGCTGGTCTGGAGTTCCTGCGCGTGCGCCATCCGGGCCAGCGCAGCGTACATGTCGCCTACTACGTCCAGGTGCCCGGAAACGTAGGCGCGCGCCAGTCCGAGCGCACCCGGCGCCTGCGCCAGGTACGCCACTGCGGTCGGTGACTTCACCGTGATCTTGATCGGCGAGTCGTCGGCGCCTGCCGAGCTTCCGTCGAACGCCTCAAAACCGACTGGGGCATCCGGGCCCGCGACCCGCTCGAATACCTCGGCCAGAGCCATCTGCGACCTTCTTTCCTTCGCTTCCTTCGTTAGTTCCCGCGTCCGTGACGTCAAACAGTCAGACGCCGCGCACGCACTTGTCGTACAAGTCGGCAAGCCGGCCTTGCGGATCGTAAGTGCGCTTGAGTTCGGCGTATTCCGGACCGTTGTAACGCGCCCAGAACTCGTCCCTCGGATAGAACGACGTCGAGTACAGGCCCTTGTGGCCGCCGAGTTCGGTCACCTTATCCTCGATGCGCCGGTTGAAGTGCCCGTCCCTGGCGCCGGGGGGCAGCTTGACCGTGCCCCAGAACCCGAAGTTCACGTACACCTGGCCCGGCCGCATCGGGTACAGCGGCCAGGTCTGCTCCCCGCGCAAGCGGAGCGGGCACATCCAGACCGGGTTCATGCCGACGTCAGTCAGGAAATAGTCGAGGAACGTGGCCGATTCAGCCACGGGTATTTCAACGTCCTGGATCACCATTTCGGTCTCGGGCCGGCCGCGGCGCGCATCGAGCTTGTGCGTGACGCCGTGCCTGCGATCCAGGGCGACAAGCTTGCGGTAGACGTCGGAGCGACGGTAGCGCCGCGGCCACAACTTCCGGATAACCGGGCGCTGCACGCCGAACGGCCGTGAGCACCAGAACCAGTCGGTGTCCCACCGCCACAGGTAATCGCTGATAGTGAGGAAGTCCTCCCGCGGCCCGCGTAGCGACTGGTAGTAGATGCGCTCGCGCGTGTAGTCGCTCAGCCAGGGCGCGACGTCGCTGAACGCCCCGATGGTCAGGTACATCTCCTGCTGGCTGAAGGCAGTCCCGTCGATGAAATCGGCCTGGTGCCCCTCGTAGCTGCCGTCGGCCGCGACCTGCGCGACGGCGGCGAAGCACTCGGCGGGATCGGTGAACCTGAAATGCCGCAGGTGCACGTACGGCTTGACCGGCTCCAGCTCGATCGTGAGCGACAGGGTGTAGCCGAGCGTGCCATAGGAGTTCGGGAAGCCCCGGTACAGCGCCGCGTGCTCGCCCGCGGCCGTGGCGGTCACGACCTGACCGTCGCCGGTGAGGATCTCCATCGCGAGGACCGACTCGTGCGGCATGCCGTTGCGCAGCGAGGAGGACTCGATGCCGAGGCCCGACACCGCGCCGCCCAGGGTGATGGTCTTGAGCTGCGGCACGACCAGCGGCATGAGCCCGTGCCGGAGCGTCGCTTCGACGAGATCCTCGTATGTGGTCATCCCGCCGACGACGGCGGTCCTGGATTTCGGATCTACGCTGATGACGTGGGAGAACTGCGCCACGTCGAGCCCGGTGCCGGCGGTATCGGCGCGGAACCTGAACAAGTTCGAGGTGTTCTTCGCCAGCCGGATCGGGCTTCCCGGCGGGATCGCCTGGTAGGCCTGCTGGATCGTGGCGACAGCGTCCCGGTGTCGCCCCTCCGGCGAGCCCGGCCGCACCTGAGTCGTGACGTCGGTCACTCGCCCTCCCTTCAGTTGGCCCGCTGACGCTAGTTCGTCGCAGAATGCATCCAGGAGGGCATCATGGGCAAGCTCTACCCCGAGCTGGACGGACGGCTCAGGAAGTTTATCGCCAGGCAATCTGTCTTCTTTGTCGCCACGGCTCCTATCCTGACCAGCAACGGCGATGGCGGGCATGTCAACGTGTCCCCCAAGGGCCTGACGGACACCTTCGCGGTGCTCGGGCCCCGGACTGTGGCGTACCTGGACCTGACCGGCAGTGGCGCCGAGACGATCGCGCACCTGCGCCAGAACGGCCAGATAACGATCATGTTCTGCTCATTCGATCACACCGCGAAGATACTGCGGCTGTACGGCACTGGCGAGGTCGTGCTGCCGGGCCAGCAGCGCTGGGACGAGCTCGCGGTCCATTTCCCGCGCGTCGCGGGCGGAGCGGCCGCCAGCAGGGCGCCTGGCAGCGAGCGGTCGATCATCGTCGTCGACGTGCACCGGATCGCCGACTCTTGCGGCTACGCCGTGCCTGTCATGGAGGTCAAGGAGGAGCGAGACGTGCTGGACCGCTACAACGCGAAGAAGTCCGCTGGCGAGCACGCCGCCTACCGGGCCGAGAAGAACGCCGTCAGCATCGACGGCCTGCCAGCACTCTCCTAGCGCCCGGACCCTCAGGGCCGGACCGTCAGGGCCGGACCCCGAGGGAGTCGCGGCACCGGAACAGGTCGCGCAGCATGCTGATCTCCGCGCCATGATGCACCTGCTCGGTGATGAGCTTGGCGAAGACGCGGTGCAGCGGCCACAGCTCGCCCCCGTTGGTCGGCACCATCCGGTCCAGGTCAGCGTCGGTGAGCGCGGCGAGCTCCCTCGTCCACAGGTCATGGCTGGCAAACAGCCAGTCTGTCGCCTCGACCACATCACCGGGCAGCTCGAGATCGAAGGTCAGGGTGGCCGAGCCGAACGCATAGTCCCAGTAGACGTAGTTGCCGCCGGCGATATGGAGCGTGCGCCAGGCAATCGTCGTGAAGGGGGCCGGCTCCGGCTGGGACGGATCGTAATCGAGGACCCACTCCCCGCTGCCGTCGACGCTGACGCCGCGGTCCTGTGATCTGGGGTGAACGGTCCAGCAGCCGCCAACAGGCTCCCAGAAGAACTCATCCTTGCCGATCCCAGCCAGGATCCGCCGCAGTGAGTCGCACGACGCGGTATGCGCGGACCGCAGGACATTGATGCCAGTCGTCATGGCTGTCAAGTCTGGCCTCTCTTACAGTGGGCTGATGCGAATTGCGCTGATCAACTCCGGTCTTGGGCTGCTGGCTGCCGCGGCAGCCTTGCACCGGATGCGACCGGACGCCGATCTGGTGCTGGCCAGCGACCCGGACGGAATGCCCTGGGGTCCGCGAACGCCAGCCGGGATCGCCGAGCGCGCCCTGCTCTGCGCCCGAGCCGCCGCCCGGTATGAGCCGGACGTGCTGGTGATGGCCTGCAACACCGGCTCGGTGCATGCGCTGGAGGCGCTGCGCGCCGAGTTCGAGCCGCAGATCCCGGTGATCGGAACGGTACCGGCTATCAAGCCCGCCGCCGCAGCTCATCAGAACGTGGCCATCTGGGCTACCGTCGCGACCACCTCGAGCGCCTACCAGCGGCGGCTGATCGCCGAGTTCGGCGGGTCTGCCTCGGTGATGCCGGTCGCCTGCCCCGGCTTGGCCGATGCCGTCGACGCCGGGGACGAGAACTCGACCGCCGCCGCCGTAGCTGCCGCCGCCGCGCAGACACCGGCCGGCTGCGAAGCCATCGTGCTCGGCTGCACCGAGTACGAGCTGGCCGCCGGCCAGATCAGCCATGCGGTCCCTGGCGCGGTGACGTTCGGCTCCGCGGCTGCAGTCGCCGCCCAAGCCCTGCGCCGGGTGCCGGCCTCTGCCGATCCCCGAGGTGGTGCCGATGGCCGAGGCTGCGGCCCCGGCACCGTCCGGGTGCTGCTGAGCGGTCGCCCTGCCAGCCTGCCCCCGGCCGCGCTCCGCTATCCGGAGGGCCGTCTGGTGGCGCCCCTGGTCCTTGGCCAGGACAAGGAATCGGTCTCCGGCCTGGCTCTCGGCCACTAGCCGAGCCGACCCCGCCCACCTTGGTCACGAGCCGACCCTGCCCGCGCCCGGCTCTTGCCGCTACCCGCCTCCGGGCCACTGACGCCCGGCCGCCCACTCCGGCCGCGTCTGGCTGCCCGGCTGGCGCGTCGCCTTGCCGTCGACCGTCGCGACTGCCCTGGCCGGGGCTTCGGCGGCGTGCGGCTTCCGGACCCTGCTTCAGCTTCGACTGGCACCGGAGCGTAGCTGGCGGCGACAGCAGCAGGACTCATCGGCATCCGCGCAGCCGACGGCGGAAGTACCGCGTCTAGAGCGCCAGCCAGGAGCTGGGCCATGGAGTAGTCGGGGTCCGCGGCCAAGGCCCGGCCGACGGCCATCGCCGCGAGCGCGCCGTTGCCGGACTGCCACGCGGTGAAGGCCAGCAGCGACGCTGGGGCGGGCACGAACTCCACGGCTGCGCTGCGGAGCACGTCGATCCACAGCCGACTGTGCACCTCTCGATGCGCAGGGTCCATCCGCGCCCAGGCGTCGTCCCGGACCCGGATGTCGGCCAGCAAGACTGCTAGCCAGGCCAGGTGGTCGATGCTGGCGACCCTGCCGCCCGACCGGTACAGGCGGATGGCCCGCTGGATCTCCTTGCGCCCGGTCCGTGTTGCCCGCAGCCGGGGATCGCGATCTCCTTCAGCCTTACCGAGATCCACCAGCTGGGCTAACCGAAGCTGCGCTTGGAGTGTCGCGCGCCGGATGAGATCAGCAGACCCTGCCGGTCG
>DATHQE010000659.1:0-1576 GCA_035483035.1 Streptosporangiaceae bacterium
ACGTAAGCACTCATCCGCTCCGGCAGCTTCCCGGCGGCCGGAACCCCGTACGCTTCGTGAAGCTCCGCGACGAGCTTGATCTCGATCCCGACGACGACCAGGGTCTCGGCCGCCACCTCGACCGGCCAGGCGGGCAGCACCGGCAGCGCCGACGCCATGCCAGCGGCTCCGCCTGCGGCCGCGGCCGCGCGGGCTGCCGCCTCGATGAGCGCGTCGGCGACATCGTCGGCGGACATGCCGGGGAAGTGCGCCTGCAGCATCGCCTGGTTCCGCACCCGCAGGCGCGGGGCCATCGCGATCACCTGATCGACCAGCCAGCCGATCCCCGAACCCGCGCCGCGGCGGGCCGCCCGTGTCCCGCGGCCAGCCACGCGTGCGCTCGAGCGAGTGGCCCTGTTAAGAAACGCGCTGACGACCTTGCTCCGCTCCTGCGGACGATCTTCCTCGGTGATGTCAGCCGCGACTTCCGCGGCTTGCCGCGTGATGTCGCTGGTTTCGGTTTCCGGTTCAGCCATGGCCTTCCCCTACCCGTGATCGCCGGTCACCCACCTGACGCGCCCGTTCAGTTTGGACTGTACGGCGTGTGCCTGAGGTCCGGGGCCGGCCGGGAGGTGGTGGTGCGCAGCATGGCGGTCTCCCGCGACAGCATCGCGCGCTGCCGGGCCAGCCGGCGCAGAGTGTCGGACTCAGCCAGGAGCGCCTGCCGTTCCGGCAGGTCGATGACCATGGCGGCGGCGATGATGAACGAGAGCAGCGTCGGCTCGTCCGGCAGGTCCTCGAGCCTGACTACGGCGCCGCCCCATTCGGTTAGCGCGTCCAGGTACTCGCGGAACGCGGCCTGAATCACGCGTACGGCGGGCTTGGCCGACACCGGATCAACCGGCTCATCGGCGAGCATCTCGACCTCGCCCTGCAGGTACGGCCGCGTATCGTCGAGTGCGCGCAGCCGGAACCGCTGGATGCCGATGGTGACGATGTCGAACCGGCCGTCGTCATGCGCGTCAACCCGGCGCAGGGTCGCGGTGCAGCCGATCTCGTACAGCGAGTGCACGCCGTCGATGCCGGTCTCGCGGCCCTTGCGGATCGCGATCACGCCGAACCGGCGCGGCTCCGGACCGCCGAGCAGGTCCCGGACGAGCTGCCGGTACCGCTCTTCGAAGATGTGCAACGGCAGCAGCATCCCGGGGTAGAGCACCGCGCCGAGCGGGAACAACGGCAGCATTACGCCCATATCACGACAGTACGCGCCGGCCGATCGCGCTCAGAGCGTCAGGACGATCTTTCCGCGGATGTGGCCGCTGGCCAACCGCCGGTAGGCGTCCTGAACCTGGCTGAGCGGGAACGTCGTGGCGATCGGCATCTCGAGCTGGCCGTCCGCGATCAGCCCGGCCAGCTCGGCCAGCACGTCCGCGCTGGCCCCGGCCGCGTTGCCCTCGGCCTTGACCCCGTACTCGCCGACCGCGTCGAACCTGACGATGGTGTCGATCCGGGAAGGCTCGACACCAAGCTCCAGCGCCAGCTGCACGTAGTCCGCGCCGAACGTGTCGATGAACGCGTCGACCTTGCTGCCCGCCTG
>DATHQE010000660.1:0-10353 GCA_035483035.1 Streptosporangiaceae bacterium
CCGATCGCAAGCCCGATCTGGTACACCCCGTCGGGGTCCGTGATCGTCTCCACGGTGCCCTGGATCTGCACGCCCCGCAGGTCGAAGTAGGCCTCGCCGGTCTCGACCAGGCAGCTGATCCGCGGGTCGCGCGCGAGGTTCAGCGCCTTCTGCGACGTCCGGTATGTCCAGAACGCGATCTTCCCGTCGATCAGCGTGTAGTACATCGTCACCAGATGCGGATACCCGTCCGGGTTGATCGTCGCGAGCTGGACCTTCCGGCCGCCCGCCAGCATGTCAGCCACCTCGCCCGGTGACATCGCGACCCGGTCGCGCTGCTTGGCCACTACTGTGCCCCGCCCGCGCCGAATCCGATCGTCTCGGTGGCGAGGGCGAGCGTGTCCTCGCACAGGAACCCGGCGCCCGACGGCCCGGTCCCAAAACCAGAGAGGGCGTCGGCGATGGCGTCCAGCGTCCACATCCCGTCCGGCGACCCGTGCTCGTTGGCATGGAACGTGGCCGCCACCGTCGGTGCCGCCATCACGGCCGCCACGCCCCCGTGCACCACGAAGACCTCGCCGTTGATGTTCGCGGCCGCCGGACTCGCGAGGTACGTCACCAGGGGCGCGACGTATTCCGCGCCGAGCGGGTCTGGCCCGTCCGCCGGCGCGGTGCCCATCAGGTCGCCCGTCATCGCCGTACGCGCCCGCGGGCAGATCGCGTTCGCGCGGACGCCGTAGCGGGCGCAGCTGCGCGCGGTCGTCAGCGTCAGCGCGGTGATGCCGCCCTTGGCGGCTGCGTAGTTCGGCTGACCTGACGAGCCGAGCAGGAACGCCTCGGAGGAGGTGTTGATGATGCGCGCGTACACCTCGCCTCCGGCGTGCTTGCTGGCCTCGCGCCAGTGCGCCGTGGCCACCCGGCTGGTCAGGAAGTGGCCGCGCAGGTGCGTGCGGAGCACCAGGTCCCACTCCTCCGGCGACATCGAGAAGATCATCCGGTCGCGCAGTACGCCAGCGTTGTTGACGAGGATGTCCAGCCGGCCGAATTCGCGGAGCGCGGTGGCGAGCAGCTCCTGCGCGGTCGACCACTCGCCGATGTCGCCAGCGCTGGCAACGGCGGTGCCGCCCGCGTCCCTGATCTCGGCGGCGGTGTCATCGAGCCCGTTCCCGTCCAGGTCATTGATCACTACGCTGGCGCCTGCGGCGGCGAGCCCGAGCGCCTCAGCGCGGCCAAGCCCGTGGCCAGCCCCGGTCACGATCGCTGCGCGGCCCTCGAGACTCACCTGCTCGGTCATGTGCAAGCTCCTTCGTCAGTAACCGGGCCCGGACAGCATGCCGCCATCCACGACGAACTCGCTGCCCGTGCAGTAGGACGACTCGTCCGAGGCGAGGTAGACGACGAGATGGGACACCTCGGATGACTTGGCGAAGCGGGAGATCGGCAGCGACCGCATGAAGCCCTCGCCGTCGCTGATGTCGGTGAAGGACTCGAACGCGGTC
Organism: Streptosporangiaceae bacterium; assembly: GCA_035483035.1. GTDB lineage: Bacteria > Actinomycetota > Actinomycetes > Streptosporangiales > Streptosporangiaceae > JAJYUU01. The sequence continues at coordinate 1,479 of DATHQE010000660.1, forward strand.
GCCGTCATGGTGGTCATGATGCCGCCCGGGTGCACCGAGTTGACCCGGATGCCGAGCTTGCCGAGCTCCTGCGCGGCCGACCGGGTGACGCCGCGGACGCCGAACTTGCTGGCGCTGTAGGCGGACATGCCGGCCGCACCAGTGAAGCCCTCGACCGACGAGATGTTGATGATCGAGCCGCCGCCGGCCGCTGTCATGGGGTCGATCACGTTCTTGACGCCGAGCCATTCGCCGATCAGGTTCACGTCGATGACCCGCCGGAACTCGGCCAGGGTCATGTCGGCGATCTTGCTGTTCACCAGGATGCCTGCGTTGTTGACGAGGACGGTCAGGCTGCCGAACGCTTCCGTCGTCGCGGCGACCGCGGCGGCCCAGTCGGCCTCGCTGGTCACGTCCTGGTGGATGTAGCGGCAGTTGTCCGCGCCGAGCTCGGCCGCTAGCTCGATGCCCTTGTCGTCGAGGATGTCGCCGAGCACGACCCTCGCACCCTGCGCGACGAAATGCCGCGCGTGCGACTTGCCCATCCCGCGTGCGCCGCCAGTGATCAGCGCGACCTTCCCGTCGAGCCGGCCCATCGTCACCTCTCCGGTCCGGCGCCGCAGATGCGGGCACGGCGTAGTGCACCAAACGCTTGCTTGGTCTGCAGGCTAACAGCGTCGGGCGACAGCCGGCCAGATCCTGCCGAAGGATTCGGCCCAGCCGGCGCTGCTGACATCTTCGTGATCATGGCGAGCACGTCAGCGGGCCCCGGCGGCCGGGCTGGTGATCCCGTCGAACAGCAGCCGCAGCAACGCGTCGACGACCTGATCGGTGCTGAAGCCCCCCGCCTGGCGCCAGTTCATGGGCAGCCAGAGGATGTCGCGCAGTAGCCGGTAGGTCAGCTTGACGTCCAGGTCGGGCCGGAAGACGCCAGCCTCCTTGCCACGCTCCAGCTGAGTGATCCAGATCTGCTCGATCTCGCGCAGGTCCGTGCGCATGTAGGCGAACCGCGGCTGGGTGCTGAAGTAGCTCCAGTCGTTCTGCAGCATGGTCAGCGCGGCGTGATGGCGGGCCAGCGTGTGACTGCTGGTTCTCACGATGCGCTCGAGCACGTCGGCCGCGTCGCTGCCGGTGCTGACCGCCGAGCGATAGTCCGCGAGCACCTCGTCGAGGAACCCTGCCAGCACTTCGTCGCCGATGGCTTCCTTGGAGTCGAAGTGATGGTAGATGCTGCCGGACAGGATCCCAGCTGCCTCAGCTATCTCCCGCACGGTCGTGCCGCGAAAGCCCTTCTGCGCGAACAGCTCGCTTGCGATGCGGATCACGTCAGCACGCCGCCGCGACCGGCCTGCCCCGTTCGCGCGGGGCGCCGCGGCCCGGCTGTCAGGCTGGCTCTTGCGCGACGGGTCCATCGCGCCATTATGGCTGGCGGACCGGCGGCCTCCCAAGCGCTTGCTTGGCTAGGTACTGATGGGCGCCCCCTGCGGCCTCGCCCATGTGATCGACAGCTGCAGTACCGTCAGGCCATAGGCATTGGACTGCGGGTCCGTGTCGCCGATGCGGAGGCGACTCTGTGAGACCAGTCCGAGCACCGATCGTCGGCCGCGAAGCGGAGCTTGCGGTCGTACGAAGCTTCGTAGGCAATCATGCCGACGGTCCTGCGTCACTGACCATCGCGGGCGGCGCAGGGATCGGCAAGACCACGATCTGGACCCAGGCACTGGTGGCCGCCGAGGCGGCCGGCGTCACAGCGCGAACGTGCCGATGTAACCAGTCTGATGCCACCTGGTCGTTCGCTGGCCTTGGTGATCTTTTCGAGGGGCTCGGCCCGTCGGAGCTCGCGGCGCTGCCTGCCGTCCAGCAACGCGCGCTGTCCGCCGCCTTGCTGCTGTCCGGTGACGGCGGTCGTGAGCCAGGCAACAGGGTTGTGGGTGTCGCGGTGCTTGCGGTGCTTCGCGCACTGGCCAGGACCGGGCCGCTCCTGCTGGCCGTCGACGACATCCAGTGGCTGGATGACAGCACCCGAAGCGTGCTGTCCTTCGCCCTCCGGCGGCTGGACCGCGAGCCAGTTCGGCTCGTCACCTCATGGCGCTCGGACACCGCCGGCGAGATCACATCGGATCTGGGAGTACCTGGTGAGCGGATCACTGTAGGCCCGGTGAGCATCGGCGTGATGCAGCGGATCCTTCAGACGCAGCTCAACCAGACGCTAGCTCGCCCAACCCTTATCCGGCTGCACGGGGCGACCGGCGGCAACCCGATGATGAGCCTGGAGATGGCGCGGGCGCTGCAACGCCGGCCGGCGGACAGCGCGGCGTCCGATCAGCTCCCGTTCCCGGCCGACTTCCGAACACTCGTGACCGAGCGGCTGCGCGGGCTGACGTCACGGACTCGCGAGGCGCTGCTCCTGACGGCCGCGCTCGCGCAGCCAACGGTGACCTCGGTAACCGCAGCGGTTGGCGACGCCTTGCAAGCTGCGCGGTGCCTGGAGGAAGCCGTCACCGCAGGTGTACTCGAGCTTGACGGCGACCGGGTCCGCTTCACCCATCCGCTGATCGCGTCGATCCCGTACGCCGACCTGACCCTGGCAACTCGCCGCGCGCTGCACGAGCGATTGGCCATGACGGTGACAGACCCGGAGGAGCGAGCACGGCACGCGGCGCTGGGCTCGGACGACCCGTCATCGGCCGTCGCCACTGCTCTCGACGAGGCGGCCCTGCATGCCCGTAGGCGGGGAAACCTCGACGCCGCCGCGGAGCTCGCCCAGCTCGCGCTGATCCGGACGCCTGCCGGTGAGCCCGCCGACCAGCTACGAAGGGCAGTTGACGCGGCGCGGTACCTCTTCCTCCTTGGTGACCCCGAGCGAGCGCGGTCGCTGCTGTCCCCGGCTCTCGAAGCGACACCACCTGGGCCGGCGCGAGTGGACGCGCTGCTACTGGTTGCGTCGATCGCGTCCTGGGAGAGCGGAGATGCGACCGTCGCGGGCTGGTGTGAGCAGGCACTCGCCGAAGCAGGCGAGGACACACTGCTGCTAGCCCGCTGCCATGCCGCCTTCGCCGAGACGAGCCCGTCCGGGCCTGCCATCGACTTGCTCCACGCCGAAGCGGCCGTGGAGCTGCTGGAGACCCTCCCCGAGGCGCCGTCCGGACTGCTGGCGAATGCGCTGACGAACGTGGTCATGCACCGATTCCGGCTAGGACATGGCCTCGGCGTGTCGACCCTCGAGCGTGCAGCGGCGTTGCAGGCGCAGGCGGAACCCGTCCCTGTCAGCGACCGAGCTGGCTTTGCCCTTGGCATCTGCCTCAAGGTCGTCGATCGCTTTGAGGAGTCACGGGCGTGGCTCCAGACCATGCGAACCTGCGCTGTCGACGAGGGGGACGACAGCGTGCTGCCTGGCACATTGGGGCACCTCGCCGCGCTCGAGTGCTGGTCGGGTGATTACGACGCCGCCATTGCACTGGCCACCGAGGGACGGGAGTACGCCGCGCGCATGGGCATCCGAGCGCCAATGCCGGCCTCTGTTCACGTGCTTGCCCTCGCCCATCAGGGCCACCTCAGGGAAGCGCGCACCCTGGGCGAGCGTGACCTCGCCGCGGACGAGGCCGTCGACTACGTCGCTGCCATGGCGCTGGACCTGCGCAGCCTCGGCACCGCGGAGCTAATGGCCGGCGACCTGGCCGCAGCCACCGCCCACATGCTGCATGCCTTGTCCATCTCCTCCGATGAGATCGGCATCAAGGAGCCGGCCATCCTCCGCCTGCACCCAGACGCGGTCGCCGCTCTCATCGGACTGGCACGGTTCGACGAGGCGGCGGAGCTGACCCAGCAGCTCGATGTCGCCACCGACGCCAACCACCACCCGTGGTCGACGACGATGGCCTGGCGCTGCCATGGGCTGTTGAAGGCCGCACGCGGCGACCGGGTCGCTGCCCTCGAGTTGCTCGAGCGCGCTCTCGTCGAGCACGAGCGGCTGCCCATGCCGTTTGAAGAGGCGCGGACGCGCCTCCTGCTTGGGTCCGTGCTCCGGCGGGCCGGTCATCGCTCGGACGCCCGCCGCGAGCTGGAGATCGCGCGCGCGACCTTTATGCGGCTGGGAACGCCGGTCCAGGAGAGGCAAGCTAGGGCGGAGCTCGACAGCATCGGGGGCCGCCGGCGGCCGGGAACCGAGCTCACTGCGGTTGAGCAGCGGATCGCCAGCCTCGTAGCAGCCGGCCAGACCAACCGAGAGGTCGCGGCCGCGACTTTTACCAGTATACGTACCGTTGAAACTCATCTCGGCCGGATCTACCGCAAGCTGGGGATCCGATCCCGCACCGAGCTCGCTGCCCGGGCGTCACTGTGATCTGCCGGGACGCGATCTGCCTGGACCAAAGTTGCGTAGTTCCCCCGACGCGGCCCGGCGCCGCCCGCGCGTAGCGTCGGTCCTATGGCCACCCCGCACCACCACTACCCAGACGGCTCCGTCTCGGCGTTCCTGGTGGGGCGCCATGTCGCTTATTCGACCTCGCTGAAAGTAGGCTCACGTGCCCGCCACGACGCATATCGAGAACGCAAGGATCTCTGACCCGCCGACTTTGACCATCATGCAGCCTGGCGAGGGGGCCACTGGCTGGCTCGGAACCATCGGTGTTCAGTTCAAGCTCTGGGGCACCCAGACCAACGGCTCGGTGTCGGTTGTCGAGCACCCGTTTCCTGTCGGCGCGCTCGTGGTGCCGCATATGCACACGCTGGAGGACGAGTACTCCATCGTCACCGAAGGGGAGATCGGCTTCAGATCCGGCGACCGTGAAGTTGTGCTGGGCGCGGGCGGCTACATCACCAAGCCGCGCGGTGAGATGCACACCATGTGGAATGCAGGGCGGGAACCAGCCCGGATGATCGAGATCATCAGTCCGTCCGGCTTCGAGAGCTTCTTCCGGGAGCTGTCAGAAATTCTTGCCGGCGGGCCTCCCGATCCCGAGCAGTTGATGCCACTTGCCAACCGATATGGCATCCAGCTCGGGCAGCCGGAGTGGCTGCCGGACGTCATCGCTCGTTACAACCTGACACCACCGATGTAGCAAGGTGCTGCTCTAGTCCGCCAGCTGTCCAGCGCTCTCCTCGTCGACCGGCAACCGGTAGGCGCCATCCGGGCCTCGGGCTAGGTCGCCGCCGGGTAGCTAGCAGCCAGCGCGGCGCCTGCCTGGTCAGCCAGCGCCGCCGCGACCAGCAGCTGCTCGCGCCCCGGCCGGAAGCCCGGCGCAGGCTGCATCAAAAAGCGGCCCTGGAGCCTGCCGCCGCTTTCGACGAGCAGTTCGAGGCTCGTTCCGGCCGGCAGGTCGGCCGAGCGCAAGTCAAAGGGCTGGCCGTTCAGGACGACCTCGCCGTCGTGTAGCAGCCTGGCTGGCCGGCCGAGGCCCGCGACACCGTACTGGAACTGGCTGGAGCGCAAAGACAGCAGCTGGGCAAGCGAATCGGCGATCTGATCGATCAGCGTCGACGGCGAGTCGCCCGTCGCGACCGCACGGGCCGCGTCGTTGATGCCCTCCAGGTAACCGGCCCGCCGGCTGGCGGCGGCGTACTGACGCCGGCCCCAGACCGCGATCTCCGTCACCGCGACGCCGATGACCAGCAGCAGGATTGTCGTCTCGATGTCGGTCGCGCGATTGATCGCGAACTGCTCATATGGCCGGGTCAGGAAGAAGTCGAACCAGGCGGCCCCCGAGACCGCGGCGACATAGCCCGCTGTCCGGTTGCCCGCGGCGGCCACCGCGACAACCAGGAGGATCATCGCGAGCGCTGCATCGGTGTTGGCGAAATTCGTCCGGAACGGCACCAGGATCGCGGCGAGAGCAAGCGGGCCCGCCACGCCAGCGCAGATCGCGAGGTTGTCCGAGCGCAGCCAGCCCCGTGCTCGCTGGCCCAGCTTGCCCAGACCCGCCGTCTTGTCCGGACTATTCGCCGAGTTCCGCGGACCCGCCGTCCCGTTGCCCGGTCCCGCCGTCCCGTTGCCCGGTCCCGCCGTCCCGTTGCCCGGTCCCGTCGTCCCGTTGTCCGGACCCGCCGTCCCGTCCGGAACTGTCATGGCCACCTCCAAGCCCTGCGGGCGCCGCGGCCGGCTTGCCAGGGCACGCCGCGGCTGCCGGAGTTCCTACCGGTCAGGCTAATCACGCCAGCGCGGGCGCCCCATCTCCGGGGGCAACGCATACGGAACTCATGCGCGGCTGCGGCCGGCCAGCGCCCGGGCGGCGAGCTGACGGCCGGCTGGCCCGGTGGCCGCGAGGGTCACGAAGCACGTGGCGGCGAGCAGCGCGTACGGCACGAAGTCGGCGGAGACCTCGGCAATGGCGCCCGATGCTAGCGCGCCGATGCCCTGCCCTGCGGCCCACGAGAGGTTGCCGAGCCCGAAGGCCAGCCCCTGATTGAGCCCGAGACTGTCCGCCCCACCGCTCAGCAGGGTCATCGCCGGCGTGAACAAGGTGCCGAAAGCCGGCATCCCGATGATGAGCAGTGCGATCAGCCACGGCGCCGGGGCGAGGATCGGGGCGAGCAGGCTGACAACGACGGCCGCTGTCAGCGATATCCGGACGGACAAGAGCGGTCCGCGCCTGTCCGCGAGGCGCCCGCTCAGGGGAGCCAGGCCAGCCTCGATCGCCGCGGACGCGAGGAACGTGAGCCCGATCAGGGTCGCGTCGACGCCGAGCCGCCCGAGCCGCAAGGGCGCCAGGACATCGATGACGCCAAAGGACAGGCCGGCCAGCAGCGTGAGCCACATGCCGGCGCTGACCCTAAGGTTGCGCAGCGCGGGCCAGGCAGCCGCCAGCCCCTGCGGCTCGACCTCGTGCGGGGCCGGCACCGCGAACGAGGCAGCCATCAGCGCGACGCCGGCCACGGCCGCCGCAGAGAACGCAGGGCCGGTCCCGACATGGCTCGCGACGGCGCCGACAACCGGGCCGAGCAGCGCCCCGCCGACAGCAGCGCCGAGGGCGGCGCCGATCAGCTCGCCGCGCCGCTCGGGCGGCGACGCGGTCGCCAGCCAGGCCATCCCCGCGGCCCAGGTACACGCGCCGCCGAGACCCTGCACGAACCGGGCGCCATCGAGTATCACCGGCGCCGAGGCCCAGCCGAAGGCCAGCGTGGACAGACTCATCAGGGCGAGCCCGATCAGCACGACCGCGCGATCGCCCAGCCGTGCTACGAGCACGCCACTCGGCAGCGCCCCGATCAGCGTGCCGACCGGGTAGGCGGCGACGAGGATCCCCGCACCGGCCTTCGACAGGTGCGCGGCATGGGCATAATGCGGCAGCAGCGGCGTAAGCGCGGTAAAGAAGATGGTGTCGACAAGCACGAGCGCGCAGACGAAGAACAGCAGCACCCGGACGCGGAGCGGCAGCTTCGGCATCCCGCCGACGCTACCGCACCACCGGCTTTGCCATGGATCTCGGGCGCGCTGCGGCTCTTGGCATAGCGGGTGGAACCGGGCGGCCTGCCCGGACGTCGAAGTGACGTCTGCCCGGAAATGAGGGATGCAATGAAGCCGACAGCGCGCACCATCCTGACGCATTCGCTCCTCGTCCCCATGGCTCTGGCCGTCGCCGCCGCGCTGGCGGCATGCGCGGGCGAGTCAGTTAGCGGCGGCAACGGTGTCACAGCCAGCGGGACCGCGGGAGCATCGACCGGCTCCACGGGGGCGAGCGCTGCTACTGGGGCCGGCGCTGGCCCTGCGGCCCCGGCCGGCCAGGCATCGGGCGGCGGCACAGCGGCGAACGTGCCCGCGGCGGCGAAGACGCTCATCTGTCCGCCGCCTGTGCCCGTTTCCGGGCAGCTCAACGCGCCGGGAGCGGCTCCCCAGGTCGTCCCGGCGGGGTTCAGCCCGGTCGCCGTCGTGCAGTGCCGCGCCGCCGGCGCGATCGAACCTCTCGCTGGGCAGCTGACCTACGTACGGAAGGAAGTTGCAGTCGCTGACCTTCGGCCGCTGCTGGCCTCGCTCCAGGAACCGTCAGCGCCACGGGCCGGCCCTGGCCCGACGCCGGGCTGCCCCGTCCTGACTACGCCGGTACCCGAGCTCGCGCTCATCGGCCGCGACGGGTCTGTGGTCTACCCGCGGATACCCGTTACTGTGTGCGGGGCGGCTATTGCGCCTGTGACGGCAAGTCTCGCCGCGCTGCACTGGATAATGCTCAGCGCCACCAGCCCGCAACAGGCTGGCCAGCCACAAGCTGGGCGGCCGCAGGGTGGCCAGCCCCAGGGCGCCCGCACACCGCCGATCGTGGTGCAACCGGCGAACTGACTGTCGCTCGGCGTGCCGCTGGCCGCGGGGAGCTGGCCGACGGAGTTGGCCGAAATGGGGGCCGGTAGCGTGAAATGACGGCGCCAGGTCGGAGGCAGGAGTTCCCATGCTCAACCATCGCAACTGCACGGCAGTGGCGATCGCATCTGTCGCTGCAGTCGGCCTGGTATCTGCGGCATGTGGCGGCGGCACCTCGTCAGGCACCGCCGTCACCACCGCGTGTCAGACCGCCTACAAGACGTGGGCCAATGGTCCGCACGGCCGGGCTGCCTTTAACCAGATCAGCACCGACGTCGGCATCGTTACCAGCGACTTGCAAGACGTCGCCAGCAGCCATCAAGCAGCGAGCGCGGTCACAGTGACATTCAACGAGGGCGGCAAGCTGGGCACGGACAGCGCTCATGCGCTCCAGAATCCGCCGCCGTCCTGCGTGCCAGGGTTCGGCAAGCCGTACCACGCCGCACTGATCGACTCTCAGCAGGGTGCCGTCCACATCGTCGACGCAATGACCGCGCTCCGGGGCGGGAACCAGTCCGCCGCGACCAGTTCGGTCAATGCCTTCGCGTCAGAGGTCGGCGGGGCGCAGATGAACATCAAAGCCGCCGTGGCTGCTCTCACCAGGCACAG
>DATHQE010000661.1:0-10211 GCA_035483035.1 Streptosporangiaceae bacterium
CGTCGTCGTTAGGGTGCTGGGACCTGTCGAAGTGCGGGCGGGTGAGAGCTGGCTGGCCGGCCCGCCTCAGCACCGCGTGATCCTGGCAGTGCTGGCGCTTCAGGCCGGTCAGGTGGTTCCGGTCGGAGAGCTCGTCGACGCGGTCTGGGAGGAGGAGCCGCCGCGGTCTGCGCAGGCGAGCATTCAGGTACTGGTCACCGGATTGCGCCGCGCCCTAACAGGTTTGCCGGGAGCGGGAGTGGAGCGGTGCGGGGATGGCTACCGACTGCGGATCGCGCCAGGTGAGGTAGATGCGCAGCGGTTCCGGTGGCTTGTGCGGACCGCGCGTCAGGCAGGTGACAGCCACACGGCGTTGGCGGCGTTCGATCAGGCGCTTGCCCTGTGGCGCGGGCCCGCGCTAGCTGATGTGGCTGGCACGGCGAAGATCGAGGCCATCCGGGCTGGTCTGAGTGCGGAGCGACTGTCGGCGATGCAGGACCGCGTCAGCGCCTTGTTGCATCTCGGCCGGGACCGGGAAGCGGCCGAGGAGCTTGCTGCCTTGCTCGCCGCGAATCCGCTGGCCGAGCGGCTCGCTGGCATGCTGATGGTCGCCTTGTGCCGGAGCGCGCGCAAGGCTGACGCGCTGCAGGTGTTCCGGGACATGCGCGAGCGGCTTGCCGGTGAGCTGGCGGTCGAGCCGGGGTCGGAGCTGCAGCGCCTGCACCAGCGGATCCTGGCCGGTGATCTAGCCCTGGAAGGCCCTGGCGGCGACGCGGCCCCGAGTAGCTGGGCGCCGGCCAGCCCGGAGGAGTTGGCGGTCGGGGGCGGCGTTGTCCGGGTGGTGCCCCGGCAGCTGCCGGCGGCGGTAGCGCATTTCACCGGCAGGGGCGGAGAGCTCAGCATGCTGTCCGGCGCGCTCGAGCGGCTGGGCAGGGCCGACGGCACGGTGGTGATCTCAGCGATAGGCGGGACGCCAGGTGTCGGCAAGACCGCGCTAGCGGTGCACTGGGCCCACCAGGTAGCGGAGCTGTTCCCGGACGGGCAGCTCTATGTGAACTTGCGGGGGTTCGGCCCGTCCGGACTGCCGCTGACGGCCGGAGAGGCGGTCTGCGGGTTCCTCGAATCCCTCGGCATCTCCAGGGATCGGATCCCGGCCGGCACGGATGCGCAGGCCGGGCTGTATCGGAGCATGCTGGCGGGCAGGCGGGTGCTGGTAGTTCTCGATAACGCCGCCGACGAGGCACAGGTGCGGCCGCTGCTGCCGGGCTCGGCGGGATGCCTTGCGGTGGTCACCAGCCGGCGCCCGCTGCCCGGCCTCGCTGCCGCCGAGGGGGCGCTCCAAGTCTCCCTTGACCTCATGTCCGAGGCAGAGGCCGGTGAGCTGCTGGCCGCTCGGCTCGGCGCAGACCGGGTCGCCGCGGAGCCAAGCGCAGTTAGCGAGCTTGCCGCGCTTTGTGCACGGCTGCCGCTGGCGCTGGCCGTCGCTGCGGTGCGAGCCGCCTCGAGCCCTAGCCTCGCCCTCACCTCGCTGACCGAGCAGCTGCGCGACATGCGCGGCCGGCTGGATGCGCTGGATGCCGACGATCCGGGCAGCAGCATACGGGCGGTGTTCTCCTGGTCTTACCAGAACCTCAGCGGACCGGCAGCACGGATGTTCCGGCTGCTGGGCACGCATCCGGGGCCGGACATCTCACTGCCCGCAGCGGCGAGCCTGGCGGGCGTTCCGTGCACCCAGGCACGCAGGATCCTTGCCGAGCTGACGGGAACGCACCTGCTCACCCAGGACGCCCGGGGACGGTACGCCTTCCACGACCTGCTGCGCGCCTATGCCATGGCGGAGGCTCAGGGTCGGGAGCACCAGGCGGAGCAACTCGAGGCCATGCACAGGATGCTCGATCATTATCTGCACACCGCCTGGGCTGCCTCGATTCTGTTGTGCCCAGGCCGAGACCCTGCTTTCGTCCTCGCCGCCGCGCGGCCAGGAACCGAGCCGGAGACCATCACGGACGGCGGTCACGCCCTGGCCTGGTTTGAGGCCGAGCACCAGGTGCTGCTGGCGGTGATCACCCAGGCCGCGGCAGCCGGCTTCGATGCGCACGCCTGGCAGCTGCCGTGGGCTCTGGCCGACTACTTCTCCCGACGCGGGCACTGGCAGGACCAGATCACCACTCAGCGCACTGCGCTGGCCGCCGCGCGGCATCTCGGCGATCGGGCCGCGCAAGCCAGAGCGCACCATGGCCTGGGCTGTGCGCAATCTGTGTCGAGCGCAGGCCGGGCTGGACACGCGCACCTGGCGCAAGCACTGTGCCTGTACCGAGAGCTCGGCGATCGGCTCGGCCAGTCCTCCATCCACCTCAGCTTCGCGATGGCGTTCGATTTTCAGCACCGCCCGGACAAGGCGCTGGATCATGCCCGGCAGGTTCTCACCCTGGCGCGGGCCACCGGCCATGCGGTTGAGGAGGCGAACGCGCTTATCACAATCGGATGGCTGTACGCCGAGCTCGGGGATTACCCGCGTGCGCTCGCGCACTGCCGCCCGGGGCTAGACGCGTGCCGTGACCTCGGTGACCGCAACGGCGAGGCCGCTACCTGGGACAGCCTGGGCTACGTGGAGCACCACCTGGGAAATTATGACCAGGCAACCACCTGCTACGAGCATGCGCTGAAGCTGTCTCGTGATCTCGGCAACCTCCTCACCCAGGCGGTCATTCTTGACCACGTCGGCGATGCGCGCGAGGCCGCCGGCGATACTCACGGCGCCGGTGAGTCCTGGCGGCAGTCGCTGGCCATCCTCGATGACCTTCATCACCCCGACGCCATGAGGCTGCGGCGTAAGGCCCGCCATCCAGGGGTCAGCTCCGCTGCTCCGCTAGGCGACTCCGTCTCCTGGCGAGGCGCAGTCCCTTGCCGGCAGCTGGCCGTACCTCCGGTTCGCAGCTAGCCCTGCCAAGCCTGCGCCAAGCCTGCGCCAAGTCAGTGGAGGCAAGCTGTGGCCGCCACGCGTATGGAGGTCACGCCGGACAGGGGCCGGCTCAGGCGTGCCATTCGTCTCGCAACGAAGGAGTGCACAATGTTTGAACTCAGACGCAAGTTGCGCGTCGCGGGAGTCGCGGGCGTAGCCGCGACAGCGCTGCTGGCCGCAGGCTGCGGCGCCAGCTCGACCAGTACTGGTTCTTCCTCGTCGTCCGGCGCCTCCGTCAAGGGCGCGGTCGCGACGCTGGCGAACCTGAACGGCGCGGGCGGGAATTGCATCTTCCAGCTTGAGACCACCCAGTGCTACAGCGTGACGAATTACGAGGACTTCGAGTACCTCATGGTCCGGCCGCTCTACATGTTCGGCGGCAACAGCAACTCCTCGATCACGGTGAACTACCCGCTGTCCCCGGCTGACGCGCCGGTCTACAGCAATGGCGGCAAGACCGTGGTCATCAACCTCAAGGGCTGGAAGTGGTCCGACGGAGAGAGCGTGGACGCCAAGGACCTGATCTTCGACCTGAACATGGTGGAGGGGGAGAAGACCAACGATGCCGCTTACACTCCTGGCCTGCTGCCCGACAACCTGGTGTCGTATTCGGCGACCGGGCCTGATCAGGTGACGATGAATCTCAAGCAGGCCTATTCCAGCATCTGGTTCACCTACAACCAGCTCGCCACCCTGACCCCGTTCCCGATGGCGCTGGATGTCTCCAAGGCCGGCGCGGCGGCGGGCAGCGGCGGCTGCACGACCGACAGCGCGGCGGATGGCTGGGCCAAGTGCAAGGCAGTCTGGACGTTCCTGGACTCTCAGAACAAGGACACGGCGACCTATGCGACCAACCCGCTGTGGCAGGTCGTGGACGGCCCGTGGAAGCTCACGTCCTACAACGTCAACGGCAACTACACGTTCGTGCCGAACCCGAAATACTCCGGCAGCCCGAAGCCGTCGATCGCGGAACTGAAATTCCAGACCTACACGTCCGACACCGCTGTCTACACGGCGCTGAAAACCGGCGCGCTCAGCACCGGCGGCGCGCAGACCAACGGGACCGATGTGCCATCGACGGACCTGGCGCCGGCCGGCAAGGGCTTCCTGCCGCCGTCCAACCCGCTGGCCTCGGCTGGGTATGTACTGCAGCCGGCCTACGAGTTCGCCACCGGCTTCGCCTACATCAACTACAACAACCCGAGCTACGGGCCGGCGTTCAAGCAGCTGTACTTCCGGCAGGCGCTGATGGAGCTGAACAACCAGCAGGGCATGTCCACCTCGGTGGGCCGCGGCTACTGGTATCCGACCCCGGCAGGCGTGCCGCCCGAGCCACTGAGCCAGTGGGTGTCCTCGGACATGACGGAGAACAACGGCCAGGGTCCCTACCCCTATGACCCGGCCAAGGCCGAGGCACTGCTAGCCGCGCATGGCTGGCAGAAGGTGGGCGGGGTGCTGACCTGCGAGACCGCCGGCACTGGCGCCGCTGACTGCGGGGCCGGCGTCGCCAAGGGAACGCAAGCCAAGTTCGGCATGCTTTACACCTCGGGCATCTCGATCCAGGCGGACATGGTGGATGTCCTGAAGTCTGGCTTCGCGCTGGCGGGTATTCAGCTCACGCCCGAGGCCGAGACGTTCAACTCGCTGCTGAGCGACACGTCGCCCTGTACTCCGAGCGAATCGCGCTGCAACTGGACGTTCCTGTACCTGGGCGGCTGGGGGTTCAACGGACCCGGCTTCGAGCCGACCGGCGAGCCGCTCTACCAGACCGGCGTACCCAACAACTCCGGGAGCTACTCTGACCCGACGATGGACTCGCTGATCAAGGCCACCCACACCAGCAGCAGCCTGGCCACCTTCCAGCAGTACGCCAACTACACCGCGACCCAGGTGCCCGTGCTCTGGATGCCATGGTCCGTCGGAACGCAGGCAGTCAACATCAACCTGCACAACGTCACGCAGAACCCGCTCAACATGTTCTACCCGGAGTTCTGGACGTGCAGCAACAAGACCTGCTGACCTGCTGACGGCGGCGCGACAGTAGGGAATCGCAGGTTCGGCTCCGGTCGTCGCGCTGGTCTAACGCCAGCGCGACGACCGAACCGGAAAATGCCCGTCGGTCCGCACCGGGCTGCTAGTTGCCGCCGTTGTGGTCGTGTCCTCCGCCGCCCTGCCCGTCGCCGTGGTCGTGTTGGAAGACCGCAGTCACAGTCACGGCAGTCCCGGCTGGCACTTGCCCGCTGGGCTCAACTGATACCACCGTGCCGGGGTTTTGCGACTGGTCGCTCTGCGCAACCCAGCTGACCTGTGGTTGCAGGCCGAGGCTTCGTAGCGTGTCCTCCACCGTGCCGACGGGCTGCCCGATCAGGGCGCCGGAGTCAACGGTCACCATGTCGGGGGCCGGACTGCTCGACCGACTGGCTGCGGGTGACGTCGCGGGCGGGGTTACCGCTGGTGTGGCCCCTCCCGTCGCGGTGCTGATCAGCCAGCCGCCTAGGCCTGCCACGATCGACGCGGCCGCGATGGCCAAGGCAACTCTGCGGCGAGGCCAGCCGCGATCACCCGGCCGGCGCGCCGCAGCCAAGCTGCCATCCGCGTCGTCCGGGTACCACGGTGGCGGCACGTCGCCGAGAACGCCCGGATGTTCGAGAGTCATGGTCAGCGCAGGCCCGGCCCGGTGGCTTGGGACGTAGCCGTCCTGGTCCAGGCGACCAGCGGCCAGCAGATCTCGTAGCTCCGCCGCCCGAGCGGAGGCCAGCCGAGCGCTGGCGGGCCGGCCTGCCGGATCCCTGGCGGTCAGTTCTGCGATGAAACTCGCAACCGGAGCCGGTACCGACCATGGCAAGGCGGGCAACTCCCGCTGACCATGCGCGAGCACGATCTCCATCGGCGTGCCCTCGTAGGGCCGCGCGCCAGTAAGGCACTCATGCGCCAGGATGCCGAGGGAGTAGAGGTCACTGGCCGGGCCAGCCGTCTGGCCGGCGACCCGTTCCGGCGCGAGATACGCGGGAGTGCCCATCAACTGGCCGTGGCGGGTAATCGGTGCCGACCCGGCCGCATGTGCGATCCCGAAGTCCGTAATCTTGACCTGACCGTCGCTGGTCAGCAGGAGATTGGCTGGCTTGATGTCGCGATGGACGAGTCCAGACTGGTGAGCGGCATCCAGGCCCGCAGCGGCCTGAGCGACGATGTCCATGACCCGCTCCGAATCAAGCGGACCGTCGGCCAGCACATCGGCCAGTGAGGGTCCGTCGATCAGCTCCATGACCAGGAAGGGCCGGAACTCTGCGTCGCCCTCGTGATAGTCGTACACCTGGGCGATCGCAGGATGACTCAGGGAAGCAGCGTGCTGGGCCTCGAAGCGAAACCTCGCCTGCGTCTCCCCATGCTGGGCGTACTCGGCCCGCAGGAGCTTGACCGCAACGGGCCGGGCCAGCATCTGGTCCTCAGCACGCCACACCTCGCCCACGCCACCGGCGGCGATCTGATTGACCAGCCGGTACCGGCCAGCGAGTAGAACAGTTATGTGAGTCACGACAATCTGACCTTATCGGGCACCCGAAGGTAGTTTAAGCCGTCCGAGGCAGTCTCGCTCGGCCAGCAGCCGAAATCCGGTGCATCATATCGAGTCGCACCGGATTTCGGCTGTTCAGCGCCGTGGCTACGCCTTCTCCACCACCTCACTGGGATGGTTTGCGTGGGTGTGGGCGCGGGCGTGGGCGTGGTTCTGGTCGACCGCCGCCGGGCTCCCGCCGCCAGGCAGCCAGGCCAGCCAGCTCGGCAGCTGCCAGCTACGCTCGCCCAGCAGCGCCAGGGCCGACGGCACCAGGATGCCCCGCACTACGGTCGCGTCGATGAGGACCGCGGCCGCGAGCCCGACGCCGAGCATTTTCAGCTGGATGACCGACAGCGTGGCCAGGATCGCGAACACGGCTACCATGATCACCGCCGCGCTGGTCACCACGCCTGCGCTGCTCGCGATGCCGCCAACCACGGCTTCGTTAGTGCCGGCGCCGCGCGTGCGCAACTCGCGGATCCTGCTCAGAATGAACACGTGGTAGTCCATGCTCAGCCCGAACAGGAACACGAACATGAACAGCGGTACCCACGGCACGATCGCGCCGTAGCTCGTGAAACCGAGCAGTCCCTGGAGCCTGCCGTCCTGGAAGATCAGTGTGACGAGGCCGTAGGCAGCGCCCACCGAGAGCAGGTTCAGCCCGACTGACACGAGCGGGATGGCGAGGGAGCGGAAGGCGACCAGCAGCAGCACGAACGCCAGCACCGCGACAACCGCGAGGACCAGCGGGGTTCGCGAGTGCAGCGACGCGATGTCGTCGTAGTTGTTGGCGGTGGTCCCGGTCACCGCGTAGGAGATGCCCGGCACCTTGCCCAGCGTCGCCGGCAGGAGGTCGTTCCGCAGCGTCAGCAGCGCGCTGTCGGACACCGCGTTGGTCCCGTTGCCCGCGAGCGGCACGTTCACCACGAGCGCCCGGCCGTCGCCGACCGACCCGGAGGTGACTGGCGGCCGAATCGCGCCGCGAGCCGATGCCGACCGCGCCAGATCCGCCAGGGCGTACCGCACCGCCGGGCTGGTCAGGTCGCGGCCAGTGACGACTACCTGCGCGGGCGAGGGTGCCTCCGGAAACGCCTGCTGGATCTTGTTCATCGTCTGCACGACGGGCAGATTGGCGGAGAACCCGCCGTCAGGCGGGTTGCCGAGCCGCATGCCGAGGGCGGGCGCGGCCAGCGCCAGCATCCCGACCACTGCCGCGGCCCCCCAGACAGCCGGGTGGCGGACTACGCGGTGCACGAGTGCCGCCCACAGCTTCGAAGGCCCGGACGCCGTGCGCCGGCGGCCGAGAAACGGTATGCGGCCGCGGTCCGCCCAGCTGCCGAGCCAGGACAGCATCGCGGGCAGGAAGGTGAGCGATCCGGCCACCGCGACGCCGACCACGATGATCGAACCGATGCCGATTCCGGTGAACACCGAGGCCCCGCTCAGGAACAGGCCGGCCAGCCCGATCATCACGGTGACGCCAGAGACCACGATGGCCCGGCCAGACGTGCCGGCCGCGATCCGGAGCGCCTCGCTGGTGCTGCGTCCTGCGGACCGTTCCTCACGCTCGCGGCGAAGGTAGAACAGCGAGTAGTCGACCCCGACAGCCATGCCGATGATCAGCACGACTTCCGAGGTGCTCTGCCCTGTCGGCAGCCACTGGCCGACGACAGATGTCAGCGAGATCGCGCTGATCACCGCCGTCCCTGCCAGCAGCAGCGGGATCCCAGCCGCGATCAGCGCGCCGAAGACCACGAGGAGGAGGACCAGAGTCACCGGCAGTGAGGTCGTCTCTGCCTTCCGGAAGTCATGGCTGAGCTGGGCATTGACCACCTTGTCGGCGCTGGCGTCGCCAGTCTCCTGGATCAGCAGGCCAGGATGACTGGCTTGCACGGCGGCGACTGCGTGCTGGGCGGGCACCACGACCTGGTCCTCGTTGCTTCCGGTGACATTGAACGTCACCAGGACCGCCCGGCCATTCGCAGAGATCAGGCTGCCGTTCCCCGCGCTGAGCGGCGAGCGGATGTCGCTGGCCGTGGAGCGGGGCAGCTTGCGCAGGGCTGCGACGACCTGGCCCACAGCCTGGTGCATCTGCGGGTTGACCAGGAAGCTGGCGGCGCTGCTGCCGCGGGCCTCGATCAGCACGCTCTCGGCCGGCGGCGGCCCGCTGACGTGCAGCTTCTGCAGCGCCCTCTCGGCCGCGCCGGACTGACCAGGGTCATTGGACGGCACGTTCTTAGCGCTGATCGCCTGGCCAGCTACGAACACCATGGCGACAAGAATGAGCCAGCCGAGCACGGCGGTCTTGCGGTACCGAGAGCTCCATCCGGCGATCCGCTCCACGAGCGCCGGACGGCCCGGCGCTCCCGTGCGGCGGGGGCTTTGGCGAGCATGGTCCGCTTCGGGCAATCCTGTTTCGGGCAATACTGAACTCTGCGACTGGCGCATGGTGACCTCTCCTGGGAGTTGTGCGGCGTGTCGTGCGGTGGCCCTCGCCCGTGAGCTGGCACTCGCGGGCGGGGGCTCTGGCTATCCGCTTGCCGGGCCCGCGGGCTCGAGCGGCGCCGTTCCGGTCATGGGACCAAGCGGGCCGGCGCCGGCCAGTACCGTGCGGACCTCAGCCAGCGGATCGGCGGGCTCCCGGAGCAATGCCCTGGCCACCCGGCCATGCATCCGCGCGGTCGCGACGAGCACGTAGTTAAAGAGCAGGAACAAGATGGCGAAGCCGGCCGCGGCGAGCAGCGCCCTGGGGAGCGTGTTGATGTACAGGCCGTGGCCGCCGGCCCCGTTCGGGCCGTTCGGGAAATAACCGAGCTGCACCCCGTGGGCGCGCTGCCCGTTGCCGAACTCCTCCCAGGGCGCCCAGTACCAGAGCGGCAGGGTGACGCCAGCCAGAAACGTTGCCCAGACGCTGACGACGATCGTGTCCAGCGCCGTCAGCGGGACCCAGAGCCCCGTCAGGTAGGCAAGCTCGCGCCACGTGCCGCGGTACCGCCAGCTGGCGCTTGCCTGCGCTCGCAGACCAGCCGCGGCGGGCTGCTGGTAGCTGGCGCGGACCGGCCGGGCAAACACCCATCGCAGCCGCGTGCGCTCGGCAGCCGAGCACGCGTGCACGACGTTCGCTGCCGCGATCAGCAGCGGGAAGGCGATCAGTGTGAACGCCAGCGCGGCTGCGGTGACGGCCGCGGTGAATGCCACGCTGAACAGCACGCCGCTCATGATCAGGTAGCTGAACAGGAAGGCCGCTGACCGCCACGGGCTAGCCGAGAACGCCAGCCGCAGCGGGTTGCCGACGAACCTGACCCCGTAGTCGTCTGTGCCCGACCACTCGACCGCTGGGGAAGTCGTGGCGCTCATCCGACATCTCTCATCAGCTTCTCGACGGCCTCGACCTTCAAGGTCAGCTTGGCCAGCTCGGTGCGTAGCTCCTGCTGGTTCGTCACCGCGTTCTCGGCGAGCTGGCGGTAGTGCGCCAGCGCCAGGGCATCAGCGCGGTGCGCCTGCAGCCGGAAGTAGGCGCTGACGATGATCGCGATCGTGCCGAGCACCACAAGCGGGATGCCGATGCTGATCACGATCGCCGTGTAGTTCGTGCCGTGGGTGGCGGCGGTCTGGGCAGACGCCAGGATGCCGGTCATCTGTCGCTCACTTTCGTGTCGGTTTCTTGCTCGTCGGTCGGTAGGACTGCGTCCTGGCCTGAGGCTCGTCCCGCAA
>DATHQE010000662.1:0-9246 GCA_035483035.1 Streptosporangiaceae bacterium
CGCCGCGCGCGAGCTTCCTCGCCTGGATCGACTGCCGCGAGATGGAGCTTGGCGACGACCCGGCGGCTGAGTTCCTGGCCCGCGGCCGGGTCGCGCTCAGCTCGGGCCCCGACTTCGGTTCCGAGGGGCTGGGGTTCGCGCGGCTGAATATCGGCACTTCGCCCGAGCTGATCGCCGAAGCGGTGCACCGGATGGCGGCGGTTGTTTCCGGCTGAGCTCGTTTCCGGCTGAGCTCGTTTCCGGTTGAGCCCGGCCGTTTCCCGCTGCGCTGGGGTGTCAGCACGCGATTGGTCACGATCGCGCACACATGTTGCCGCACGCTGCCCGGCACTGTCACGATCGTGACCTGAATTTCTGTTGGTAGCGGGGTGGTTGCGCGCTCTAACCCCTGTACCGCCGCTCTCACCCTATGGAGATGTCAGATGCCTGCCACGTACCGGTCTGCGGCGACCGCGCTTTTGATCGCGGTCGCCACGGTCATAGCGCTGTCCGCGTGTGGAAATAGCAGCCCGAACCCTGCCCCAACCGTCACTGTCACCGGTAGCGCAGCAGCGTCCGGCGGTTCGTCGGCCAGTGCCGCCGCAGCGACGCCGCCCGCGATGGTCGGCGTGACCACCGCCGGCGCCCTGGTCGTATTGAACCCGACCACTGGCGTTGTCGCTCAGACCCTGGTGCCGTCACATGTGCTGGGTGATGAGGTCTCCGTGTCCAGCACGGGCCTGGTCTACTTTGCCGCCCAGAACGGCTGCACGGAGGAAATCGAGGCGATACCGGTCGCCGGCGGATCCGTCACCGACATCACAACGGGCAGCCTGCCCGCGGTCAGTCCGGATGGGACCAAGCTGGCGTATGCCGACGAGCCGACCCTGCCCGGCTGTCCCGTGAACTCTTCGAACATCGTGGACTTCTACCACGTCGACATCCGGACCCTCAGCTCCGGCTCGACCGTCAAGCTCGCCATGCTCCCGGCGAGTCAGAGCAGCGGCTTGCCGTACCCGATCTCGCACCTGTCCTGGGCGCCGGACAACGACCACCTGGCCGTCTCGATCTCCGCGCCGGAAGACAACGAGGGCTGGAACCTGAACATCGTCGACACCTCGCGGGCGCAGTACTACCTGTCCGGGACCGGGGTGACGAGCGTGCCGGCCACCGGTAGTCCTACTCCGCAGCAAAGCTACCTGCGCGAGGGCGTGTACATGCCCAACGGTGACCTGTTCGTCAGCCGCGCCTGCTGCGCGGGCGACCCGGTCCACAACACCTCCCGGCTGATGTGGGAAGTCACCGCTGCAGGGGCGCTGGTCCACCAGGTAGCTGTCGGTTATGTCAGCCTCGAACACACCAGCCTTGACGTAAGCTCTGACGGGGGCTGGCTGCTGTACCTGGCAGGTAACAGCCTCTACGTGTCGCAGGGCGGAGCAACGCCGCGCGAGCTCACGGCGGGGCTGATCTCGGCTGCCTGGGCATAGCCTGGCCGCCCCGGCTACGGCTGACACACGGCGAACCACGGTCGCAGAGGAGGCAGCACTGGCGGGAGTAGCCGCCGAGACGGCGCACGCACCGAGACGGCTCGACACTTCCAGGCCCGTGGCCTGGGTCAGCAGCCACTGGTACGTCATCGTCCCGGCCCTCTACGTGCTGGGCGGGCTCTTCGTGACGTCCAGGCTCTGGGTCAACCCAGCTGGCCGCCGCCAGCTTGGCGACGTCCAGGACGTCGACCAGGCGACCTGGTTCATGCGCTACGCCGCTACGGCGATCCGCCATTTCCGCCTTCCGGCCCTGACGACGACGGCGATGAACGCGCCGCACGGCGTCAACCTCATGTGGAATACCCCGATCTTGCTGCCTGGCAGCGTGATGACTCCCGTCACGCTGCTGTTCGGCCCGCAGGTCAGCCTCACGGCGCTGCTGGTGGTCGGTTTCGCGGGCTCGGCGGCCAGCATGTTCTACGTGCTGCGCCGCTGGCAATCGTCGGTGCTCGCCGCCGCGCTCGGTGGTCTGCTCTATGGCTTCTCCCCGGCCCTGGTGAACTCGGGCCTCGGGCATTACTCCCTGGTCCTGGCCATGATCCCGCCGCTGCTGATCGACCGCCTACTGCGAATCGTGACCGGCCGCGGCAGCGCGGTCCGGGACGGAATCTGGCTCGGCCTGCTCGCCGCGGCTCAGCTGTTCATCAGCGAAGAAGCGCTCGTTGACACTGCCCTCGCCGCCGTGATCTTGCTAGCGGTGCTGGCCATCAGCCGGCCACGAGTGGTCGGGCAGCGGGTCCGGTCGACGGCCATCGGACTCGGCACAGCCGCCGGGGTCGCGCTTGTGCTCTGTGCCCGCGCTCTGTGGGTCCAGTTCCACGGCTTCTCCGGAAGCAGGGCGCCTGCCACGGTCGTGCTCGACTACAAGCACCGGCTCACCAATCTGGGCTCCCTGCCGTATGCCTTCGTGACCCCGTCCAATACGGTCCTCGTGCACACGGCGAGCAGCGCGCAGAGCGCGGCCAGCTACTCCCAGCCCAACCCGGAATACCTGGCCTATCTCGGCGTCCCGCTGATCATCTTGCTAGTCGTGGCTGTCATCTACTTCTGGCGCAACCTGGTAATCCGGGCCGCGGGCGTCACCTGCCTGCTCTTGGAGTGGCTGGGCCTGGGTGCGAAGCAACTGGTGCCGCACGCCGATAGCCTGCCCGGATACCTGCTGCCCTGGCAGGTGCTGCAGCATCTGCCCGTGCTATCCGCCATGGTGCCCGATCGGCTGTGCATCCTGGCGGACGCCGCCGCTGCCGTCGTTCTGGCGTTCTCCCTCGACCTTGCCCGCCGCGAAGGCCGGCCGTTCGGCCGCAGCCAACTGGGCGGCATGATCGCAACCGGCGTTGCGGTCCTCGCATTGGTGCCGGTCATACCCGCGCAGTACCACTACTTCGGCGCCGGCCATCCGCCGACCGGCTGGCGGGCTACCTTCGCCGCGCTGCACCTGGAAAAAAGCGACCCGGTCCTCATCGCGCCGTTCCCGTGGGAGGGCGCCACCCAGGTGATGCGCTGGCAGGCGGTCACGGGGGAGCCGGCCACGATGATCGGCGGCGACTTCATCGCCGCCGGGGCGCCCGGCAACCAGAACCGAGCCGGGCGAGCCGGCCTGACGCCAACCACGACGTACATGGACGACTTGTACCTGGGCGAGACCGGCGTTGCCGCCCCGTCGCCAGCTCAGATTCACGCCGACCTGGCAGCGATGAAGCCGGCCGCCGTGGTGGCCGACACGTCACCCGGTACACCGCTCGGACGCTTCCTGATCCGGCTGTTCGGTCCGCCCACCACTCAGATCCACGCCGTCCTGGGCTGGCGGCTAAGCCGCTAAGCGGCCCGCGGCCTTGCCTAGCGGCGTTGCCAGAGCGTCACGCTGATGCCGCGGAAATGCCGGCTGGCGATCAGCCGGAAGCTTCTCGCCAGCGTCGCGCTCTCCTGGCTAAGCGCGGCGGGGGATAGCTGCTGCGAGGGCCGCGCGCCGATAACCCAGATCCGCTGATGGTCAAGCATGAGCGGGATGGTCGACGCCAGGGACTTATCGGTGCCGCGGAAGTTGCCGGCCTGCATGGGCGAGATGGCCTCGGCGAAGTCGTCAACCTTGCGGAAGTCGGCCGGATAGCCGAGCTCCGCCTTGCGGAACAGCGTGCCGAAATACAGCACCCCGTCGCCCTGGCGGGCATGCGCGGCTACGTAGCGCGACGGTCCGCCGAAGTCGTACGCCCGGCTTTGCGGCGTGCGGATCCGCGTCTGCGGCCCGAGCTGCAAGACCAGCGCCAGCACGCAGATGGCCGTGCCCGGCACCCAGATCAGGGCCCGCCAGCGGTCATCCTGGGCCAGCCACTGGCCGATCCGGTACGCGCCCGCGCCGGCCAGCAGCGCGGCGCCGGCCTCGCCGTAGAGCACATAGCGGTCGATGTACAGCGGCGGCAGCACGCGCGACTCGATGAGCAGCAGCAGCGCAGGAACAACCAGGAGCGGCCCGGCCACCGACGGGAGCGAGATACCGCCTCGCCACCATGCCGACGGCTCAGGGTTCGCGCCGGGGCCGGCCGGGGAGGCGGCGAGGCGCGTCTGCCAGGCAGGTCCGACGGGCAGGACGGCAATGACGGCACACGCCAGCAGAAGCAAGGCTACGAGCGTGGTCGCGCCGAAGTAGTCGTGGAAGAGAGTCTTGATCGCGCCGAGGCCTGGCCGGCCGAGGAACGAGATCGCGGCCCGCTCGGTGATGCTGAGTGCCAGCAGCGGCAGCACCAGGATGCCTGCGCCGCACGCCGCGGCCGCCCAATGCCAGCAGGCCCGGCGGCCGTAACGAGCCAGCAGCACGGTGACGGCGTGCGCCGCGAGTACGAGCAGCGCCATCTCGTTGAGGTAGGCGCTGAGCGTGATGAGCCCCGCATAGACCAGCCAGCGCGGCCCAGCCCGGCCCGTGCTCTGCGGCGTCTCGGCCTCCATGGCGTGCAGCAGCGCCAGCGTGGCCAGGCCGACGCCCGCATAGACCAGCGCGTAGGAGCGAGCGGTCTGCGCGTAGTAGGTGATCGTGGGCGTCAGCACCATGATCAGCCCGGCGAACAGCGCGGCCCAGCCCGAGCCGGTCAGACGGCGAGCCAGGATCGCGACGACGGCCGCGCCCACCGCCATGGCGATGACTGAGGGGATGCGCAGCACGGCAGGACTGGAGCCGACTGCTACCCAGGCATGCATCAACAGGTAGTACAGGCCGTGCACGGCATCGACATGCCTGACCAGGTGCGCGAGCTCTCGCAGGCTCAGCAGGGCGGCCCAGCGGGTGGCGACCTCGTCGTTGCCCATGGAGGATGCACGCGCCAGACCGACGACGCCGGCCACAGCCATGGCCGCGGCCGGGACCACGATCGGGCCGTACCTGGCGGCAGCCGAAGCGGCCGCCCGGCCAGCTGCGGGGTGCGCGCCGGTGCCGGCCTGCGGCCGGGACTTGCCACCCTCGCCGCCCGGTCCTGGCGCGTTCTCACCCGTGAGGGCTGAGCTCACTGTCCGTCCGGCGGCGGATTCAGCGACGCAGCGAAGGTCTCCCGCCAGCGCTCCGGCGAGTTGAAGTCAGCGGCTGCGGCGCGGTACTGCGCGGCCAGCTTGGGCCATTGCCGGCGAAGCCGGCGATGCAGCACCAAGCTGCGCCGCCCGACTGAGCGGAACAGCCGCGGATCGCGTTTGTACCAGGAGGCCCTCGTGCCCTCGGCGTTTGACACCAGGGCGCTGTCCAGCTTGGCCAGCACCCACCAGGATGCGTCCTGATACGGCAGTGCCAGCTGCGGCCGTTTCATGGCCCCGTCACGCGGTCGCCTGAACTGCCGCACTGTGCCAGCGCTGGCCTTCGTCATCAGGTTGACCTTGTTGGTCGGGGTCGTGGAGCTCTTCACCGCCTCCGGCGGCTTGCGCCGCGGCGGCGGGAACGCGTCGAGGTCGGCGGCGCTCTCTGCGTCGGGGTACTGGGCCCGAAGTTCCCTGATCTGCGCGAGCTTGCTCCCGATCTCCCGGTGCATGTGCTCGGGCCCGGTCAGCACATCCTCGATCGCCAGCAGCCTGATCGCGACGGTCGAGTACTGCATGGACAGCAGGCTCTGCAGCTGCCGCTCGAGGCTCTCCGAGATCAGGGCGCCACCCTTGGGCTGCGGTGAGTGCATCAGCGCGGACACTATCCGGTTACGCAGATGGTAATAAGCCTGCCAGTCCCTGGCGTCATCCTTGTCGTCCCAGGGCACCTGCCACGAGCCGACACCGGGGAGCGACACGGTCGGAACGCCCCGGTTGCGGGCCCGGACACCGTACTCGGCGTCTTCCCACTTGATAAAGGCCGGCAGCGCGAGCCCGATCTCCTCGATGACTTTTACCGGGATCAGGCACTCCCACCAGCCGTTGTAGTCGGAGTCCGCGCGCCGGTGCAGCCACGGGGTGTTCCGCAAGTTGCGCCGCCCGAAGTCATGCCGGGCCTTGGTGTTCGGCGCGGGTCCCCACCACCACGTGTGCGGTTCGACGGCCTCGGCGTACGCGTGCAGCAGCGACCGGTCGTGCATGCTGAACATATGCCCGCCGACTATGACTGGCTTGCGGGCCAGGTCGGCGAACGTGGCCGCCCGCAGGATGCCCTCAGGCTCGAGCTTGACATCGTCGTCGCTCAGCAGCACGTAGTCAGCCCGCCCGGCCCGCACCGTCTCGTCCATGGCCCGCGCGAACCCGCCGGACCCGCCGATGTTGCCTTGCCGGATGACCTGCAGCCGGTCGCCGAGCTTCTTGGCCGCATCAGCGAAGCCCGGCTGGTCGGTCAGCGGCTCCGAGCTCTGGTCGACCACGTAAACGCGGTCGATCAGCTCATGGATCTCGCTGGCGTCGCCGAGGATGCGGAGCTTGTCGAGCATGTAATCGTGCTGGTTAAAGCTGGTGATGCCCAGGCTGACGGTCCCGACCTGGGTCGACTGGCCCTGTCCGAGCCAGTCGGCATCGATCAGCGTGGTGCCTCGCGGTCCGGCGATGATGTCGAACCAGTACCAGCCGCCGTCGATGAACGGGTCGAGTGGCAGCGTGCGCTGGATCGTCTCGGGCAGCTCGGAGTCCACGGCGATGGTCTCGACCGGGTGGCTGAAGCCTTTGGCAGTAGAGCGGTACAGGACGATCTTCGACTCACCCGCCAGCCGGATCCGGAGCGTGACCGACTGCACCGTGGTCCACCGGCGCCAGTAGCTGGCCGGGAACGCGTTGAAGTAGGTGGCGAAAGAGACCCGGCATCCTTCGCGGATCAGGGCACTACGACGCGGCCCGGCATCGTCGATCAGGTAGCCGGGCACGTCGGCGCCGAACCGGATGCTCGACTGCGTCTCGCCGACCGCGGCGTTGGCGACCGGCACGCTGAGCGTGCCAGCCTTACCATCGGTCAGCGCCTCGTTGGCCAGCTCGGCGGCCAGCTCGCTGGCGCCACGCTCCATGTTGGTCTCGACGTAGAGCGGGACGATGTCAAGATCGTCGCCGGGGAAGACGACGCGCTGCAGTACCCGCAGGCCGCCAGCGCTGTCGGTGTCGGTCATGCGCCCTCTCCGCGTCGGTTCAGCGGCTCCCCGTCGGCAAAGTGCGGGCGGAGCCGGTTGTCATACATGGTCAGCGCAGATCCGATCGCCATGTGCATATCAAGATACTTGTAGGTGCCGAGGCGGCCGCCGAACAGCACGCCCTGCTCGCGCTCGGCCATCTCCCGGTATTCCTGGAGCCGAGACCGGTCCGATGCGGCATTGATCGGGTAATACGGCTCGTCCCCACGACTGGCGAATCTGGAGTACTCCCTCGTGATGACGGTCATGTCACTTGGATACCAGTCGCGTTCGGGATGGAAGTGCCGGAATTCAAGAATTCGGGTGAACGGAACATCGTCGTCCGCGTAATTCATCACTGGTGTCCCCTGGAAGTCGCCAATCGGCAGCACCTCTTGCTCGAAATCAAGAGTCCGCCAGCCGAGATCACCTGCGCAGTAGCCAAAGTACGCATCGAGCGGCCCGGTGTAGACCACGGGGACCTGGCCCGCCAGTTCGCCGCGTACATCCTGGAACTCGGCGTTGGTCCGGACCTCGATGCCGGGATGGTCAACCATGCGCTCCAGCCAGGCCGTATAGCCATCGACTGGCAGCCCTTCGAACTTGTCGCTGAAGTAGCGGTTGTCAAAGGTGTAGCGCACCGGGAGACGCGTGATGATCTCCGCGGGCAGGTCGACCGGATCGGTCTGCCACTGCTTGCTCGTGTAGCCGCGGATGAACGCCTCATACAGTGGCCTGCCGACCAGGGAGATCGCTTTCTGCTCCAGGTTCTCGGCGGCGCCGGGAGCCACCTCGCCAGCCTGCGCGGCAACGAGTGACCTGGCCTGCGCGGGCGACATGAGCCGGCCGAAATACTCGCAGATGGTGGCCAGATTTATCGGCATCGGGTAAACGCGGCCCTTATAGGCCGAGAACACCCGGTGCTGGTAGCCGGTAAATGCCGTGAAACGATTGACGTAATCCCATACCCGCGTGTTCGAGGTATGAAAAAGGTGCGCGCCGTAGCGGTGCACCTCGATGCCGGTCTGCGGTTCTGCCTCGCTGTACGCGTTGCCGCCAATGTGGCTCCGGCGCTCCACAATGAGCACCCGCAGGCCGAGGTCGCTGGCACATCGCTCGGCAATGGTCAGTCCGAAGAGCCCGGACCCGACGACGACGAGGTCGTAGTTCACCGGACCACCGGCTGCCCTGGCTCGTGCCGCATCCCGGCCGCGATCATGTCCGGGTCGTGCCACTCACTGGCGTACTCCCAGTCTGGCTGCGCGGGCGGAGCCGCAGCCGCGACCGCAGGCGCCGGCCGCTTGGACAGCAGGGCCACGAGCGGCCGGTAGATGGCGCGGCGCAGCCACCAGGGAATCATTCGGTAGGTGCCCCGGACCAGCACGTTCCGCACGTACTCGGCTCGCGAGATGAAGCCGCTTCGGACGAACTCGCGCTGTAGCCGCAGTTCGGACCGGAGCAGGCCAGTACCGCCACGCCGCTTGTATGCGGTCGCGCCGACTCGGTAGAAGACGAGTGGCTCGGCCACGTTGACGGGCCTGGCGCCGGACTGAAGCATCCGCGCGAACAGTGCGTAGTCTTCCATCAGCGGGAAGTCACCGTAGCCTCCGGCCGCCAGCACGGCACTCCGCCGGTACACCACGGTCGGGTGGTTAAAGGGATCATGCACGCGCGCATACCGGGCAATGTGGCCGGGATGGGTAGGCGGGACGCGCTGCCCCACGATGTCGTCGGTATCGGAGACGAACTCCAGGAGCCCGGCCCCGACGATGTCGGCATCCTCGATGAGCGGCAGCTGCACCTCAAATCGGTGCGGCATGGCCACGTCGTCGGCATCCATCCTGGCCACGACGTCGAACCAGCTGGCCGCGAGGCCCTCGTCAAGGGCCGGGCCGAGGCCGGCGTTGCGCTCAAGCGGAACGTACGTCACCGGGACGCGGCTGCTGGCTCTTAGGTCCTCAAGGCACTCCGCGAGTTCGTCGCGGACTGGGCCGTCGCGCACGATGACCAGCTGATCCGGGCGGACAGTCTGGTCGTCAACTGCGCTGCGCACCGCCCGGCGAAGGTAGTCCGGTCTGTCGCCGTCGTAAACCGAGAGCAGCAACGAGAACGGCTCGTGCAACGGGAAACCTCCGGTGGGGGTGATTTCGCGACCAGGCGGCCAGTACGCAGGCGCGAGG
>DATHQE010000663.1:0-5015 GCA_035483035.1 Streptosporangiaceae bacterium
GTCGGCAAGAGCGGCGGCCGGCTGTCGGCCGGCCAGCGTCAGCTCATCTCCTTCGCCCGGGCGTTCCTGGCCGCGCCTGCCGTGCTGGTGCTGGACGAGGCCACGTCACTGCTCGACATCCCGAGTGAGCGGCTGGTGCAAGAAGCGCTCCAGACGATTCTGGCGGGCCGGACCGCGGTGATCATCGCGCACCGGCTCTCCACGGTCGCGATCGCCGACCGGGTCCTGGTGCTGGAGCACGGCCAGATCATCGAGGACGGCTCCCCCGCCGAGCTGATGACCGGAGCGGGACAGTATTCGGCCCTGCACGCGAGCTGGCAGGAGAGCCTGGCGTGATCACTGGCCCGGCCCAGCACGGGCGCGGCCAGGTATCGCTAAGCTATGCGGCGTGAAAAAAGGTCGCGTCAAGGTCAGCGCCGCTGCCGAAGCCAGTTACCTGGCCGACGTCGCGCTGGCTGCCAACTTCAGTCAGCTCCTGGCCCGAGCGCAGACCGCCGAGCGTGCGTTCCGGCAGTCTCAGGCGACCGGTGCACCAGCCAGCGTGCAGTACCCACTGGCCGAAGGTCTCGACGCGGCCCTGACCGAAGCCACGAGGGCCGCCTACGCATCTCAGCGCGCCGAGATTGGCCCGCTCGGCTACGAGGACCGGATCTACTTCCGCAAGGCCAAGGCGACCCAGGCTGTGCATGCGTGGACGGACGAGGCCGAGCGCCTGCTGACGCTGCGGGAGACTCACCGGCTCACCGGATTCCCGGCCCGTCCCGAGGTCCAGGCGCTGGGCGCCGAGGTTGCCCGCCTGCCGGACGCCGGCCACCACTGACGCTCGCGACGCTCGCGACCGGCGCTGCTCCCAACCGGGACTGCCTGATCGCTCTTTATCGCCCCAGGCGTAATTCCGCGCCACGACGGCTCCCGGCCATTCAGCTGACAATCAACTTACTGTCAGACTTTGGCTACGCTCCGCAGTCGCTGAGAGTGCACAACGTCAAGCGGACTACCTGAAACCTACAAAGCGCGGCCTGGAAAACCGTCACAACGGGCCATGCCGTTCGAGTCACTGACCTGGCACAGTAGGGTGTGATCAAGAGCACAACGAGCAGCAACAGGAGGCACGCGAATGTGCCCGCACACGCCACGGTGTCCGGAGCCGAGTGGACCGGATCGCGAGGCGGCCCGAACTGTCGTCAGTCATCCGGAGCAGGGCTGGAGCCTGCTCTGTAATGGCATTGTCATCTTCGAGGACACCGGTGAATTGCTTCCCGGTGGCGCTTCCATAGCCCCGCACCGCCCCACGGACCTAGCCGCTTCCGCGACGAGCACCGACGTGGTACCGGCAGCAACCTCCCAGAGCTCGGCAGCCTGACCAGTCAGCCCCCGCCCCGTCAGATCGGTGGCCTTGCCGCCCGATCGCTGTCAGCGGATTCCTGCCGCCACGGATCATTGGCGCCCTGCTAGCCAGCAGCATCGAGCTGCTCGGCCAGCCACGACCGGACCGCCGCGCCGACCGCGGCCGGATGCCTGGTCAGTGCGTGCGTCTCCCCCGGCAGGACGACCACGCGCGCGGCATCCTCGCGCGCCGGAATCCCGAACGGGTCACGTTCCCCGTTGACGACCAGCACTCGGGCGCCCGCGCCGCGCAGCTCTGCGGCCCGGCTCTGCTCGGGACGGCCCGGCGGGTGCAGCGGGAACGCCAGCGCGATCACGCAGCGCGCGCCCGCCGCCGCGGCGGTCCGGCAGGCGACACGCGCGCCATTGCTGCGGCCGCCCTGGACAAGCGGCAGGCGAGGAAACTCCCCACGCAGGCCGGCCACGATCTCCAGCCAGGCCGCGTCCTGCGGACCCGGCGCGCCGGGCGCTCGAGCGCCCCGGACCCGGTAGGGCTGCAGGACCCGCGCGACCACGCCGCCCAAGTCGACGGCCGCGTCCCTGACGGCCAGCAGGTCCCTGGTCTCGACCCCGCCGCCAGCGCCATGGGTCATCAGGAGCAGGAACGTGGCCGTCGTCGGCCGGTCAATCTCTGCCCGCGCGGGGCCAGCGCCGGTGCTGATCTCCATAGTGCTGGTCTGCATGCTCGCAGCGTAACCCCGGCGTGGTCAGCCGCCACAAGCTTGCTCGGCGAGCCAGGCAGCGAGTCAGTGACGACGCCGGCCGGCCTGGCCGGTGGAGCGGTTACGCCGCCCGATGCGTGCGCAGCCGGCCGGGCGGGGGCCGATGCCGAGCAGCCGGCCACAACAATGGCTACCGCCGTCAGTGCCACTGCCGTCAGTGCCACCGCCGACAGTTTCTCCGCCGTCAGCTTCACCGGCGTCAGTTTCACCGCCGACAGTGGCGCCGCCCCGCCAGCTCGCCTCGTCCCGCGCCTGAATACCTTCGTACCGCGCCTCCATGTCGCCGTCGTCATGCCGCGCCCTCACGACCCGGCAGGCGGCCAGCTGACGACCGTCGCGCGGTCCTGTGAGACCGCCGCCAGCCCCGCGACTCCTACGGCGCTCCCCCAGCTGACCACGACCCGTGGCCAGCCGACCCGCGGGCCGACGTGCAGACCTGGCTCGGTCGAGATGCCGAACGTGTCGCCCGGCCAGATCGAGGACTCGCCGTAACTCTGCGAGACCTGGATCGGCGGCGTGAGCCAGCCCCGCGTGATCGAGAATTGCCGCAGATACAGCGCATAGCCGCTTGGTGAATTGTCCGCGAGCCAGCCGACGTAGGCGACGCCGCGCCTACCGCCAGCCACCTCGACGATGTGGGTGGCGTTGTCGGTGTCCGGGGTGACGCGTAGGGGCGGCGACCAGCGCGTGCCGTTGTCTGTCGAATAGGAAAGCCACCCGATGTCGGTTTCGCCGGACTGGGTATCCCAGGTGACGTAGAGGTTGCCGGCGGAGTCCGCCGAAATGTCGCCGTCAATCCACCACTCGGTGCTGTTCATCGTGAGCCGAGCGGGGCCGATGCGCGTCGGCGCCGACCACGTCGTGCCGCCGTCGGCCGAGGAGGTGGCGAAGCTGTGCGCCGTGGTCAGGGTGAACTTCGTCCGGCTGATCACCTGGTAGCCCTGGTACTCGACGTAGATGCGGCCGTCAGGCCGGATCAGCAGCGGTGCGCTGTCGGCACCGCTGGCCGGGAAGCCGGGACTGACGTCCGTCATGCGGCCCCAGCTGAGCCCGCCATCCGTGGATCGCTGCACGACGATATTGAGGTCGCCGGCGGCGAACGAGCAGCTTCCGGCCTTGCTGCAGATCGGCGTCACGTCTTTGGCGCTCGGGCCGTAGTCCCAGGTGAGATAGACGGTCCCGGTCGGGCCGACGGCGATGAAGTCACGGTCGCCCCAGTTATCGAGCGTGCTGGCCACGAGGTCAGTTACCTGCGGAAACGTCTGCCCGTGGTCGAACGACGCCTCGACCACCGGGAACGCCCGGCTCGTGGCCGACGTCATGAACGCGGCGTAGACGGTGCCGTCGGGCGCTACCGCAACCGACGGATCCCAGGCGTTGAGCGAGCCGGCCAGTACCACGGGCTTGCTGAAATGCTGGCCGCCGTCGGCGGAAGCTGCGAACCCGATCTGGTTGTCGCAGCCCATCCATTCTTCGTAGGCGTAGCCGCGTGCCGGGTCGACAGCCTGCTCAACCTCAGCGTTCTGGCCCGTGCACCCCTGGCTGAACTCGACGATCGGGCTGACGAGCGGCCGGATGGCGGACGCCGCGGTGGCCCCGCATGACGACGTCCCGACGACAACGCCGAGCCACAGCACAGCCAGCGTCAGCGGCCGCATCCTGGTTGTCCGACAGCGCGCCAGCACGCTCGCCGCCTCCTGCTCGCTGCTAGACGTCGAGCAGCTTCTTGAGGAACTGGCCGGTGTAGCTCTCCTCGACTCTCGCCACGTCCTCGGGCGTCCCGGTGGCGATGACGTACCCGCCGCGGGAGCCGCCGTCCGGGCCGAGATCGATGACCCAGTCGGCGGTCTTGATCACGTCGAGGTTGTGCTCGATCACGATGACGGTGTTGCCCGCTTCGACAAGCCGGCCGAGCACGCCGAGCAGCTTGCGGATGTCGTCGAAGTGCAGTCCGGTCGTTGGTTCGTCAAGCACGTAGATGGTCCGCCCGGTCGACCGGCGCTGGAGCTCGGAGGCGAGCTTGACCCGCTGTGCTTCGCCGCCGGACAG
Organism: Streptosporangiaceae bacterium; assembly: GCA_035483035.1. Taxonomy (GTDB): domain Bacteria; phylum Actinomycetota; class Actinomycetes; order Streptosporangiales; family Streptosporangiaceae; genus JAJYUU01. The sequence goes on from DATHQE010000663.1 coordinate 4,158, forward strand.
CGTCGGCGCGGGCTGGCCGAGCCGTACGTATCCCAGGCCGACGTCGACCAGGGTCTTCAGGTGCCGGTGGATGGATGGCACCGGCTCGAAGAACTCGGCCGCCTCCTCGATCGGCATCTGGAGCACGTCGGCGATGGTCTTGCCCTTGTAGTGCACCTGCAGCGTGTCAGTGTTGTACCGGGCGCCGTGGCAGACCTCGCACGGCACGTACACGTCCGGCAGGAACTGCATCTCGATCTTGATGGTGCCGTCGCCCGCGCAGGCTTCGCACCGGCCGCCCTTGACGTTGAACGAGAACCTGCCGGGCTGGTACCCGCGGACCTTGGCCTCAGTGGTCTGCGCGAAGAGCTTCCGCACGCTGTCGAAGACCCCGGTGTAGGTGGCCGGGTTAGATCGCGGCGTCCGGCCAATCGGGCCCTGGTCGACGTGCACGACCTTGTCGAGGTGCTGGATGCCGGTGATCTTGGCATGCTTGCCTGGCACGATCCTGGTGCCGTGCAGCTCCCTGGCCAGCGCGCTGTACAGGATGTCGTTCACCAGGGTCGACTTGCCTGAACCCGAGACGCCAGTCACCGCGACGAACAGGCCAAGCGGGAACGCGACGTCGATGCCCTTGAGGTTATGCGCGGCCGCGCCCTTGACGACGATCTCGCGGCTCCTGGTCCGCTTGCGCCGTTTCGCGGGCACCTCGATGCTCTCCCGGCCGGTCAGGTATGCCCCGGTGATCGACTCCTTGCTGGCCAGCAGGTCCTCGAGCGGGCCGGAAACGACGACGTGGCCGCCGTGCTCGCCGGCCCGCGGACCGATGTCGACGACCCAGTCGGCGGCCCGGATGGTGTCCTCGTCGTGCTCCACGAC
>DATHQE010000664.1:0-10293 GCA_035483035.1 Streptosporangiaceae bacterium
CGCCTTGCCCGTCCAGACGGCCAGATAGGTCCGGGCAGCCAGGGTGTCCGGGTGCTCGGCGCCGGACACCGGCTCGCGCACCGCGGCGAACAGCCCGCTGAACTGTCCGGGCACGGCGGCCGTGTTAGAGACGGGGCCGGCCTGCGCGTGGGGTGGTCATGCGGCCGAAGTGGCGACGGTCAGGCAGGCACCCGACCGGACCATGCCGTGCAACTGACGAGGAAGGACTGCGGGGGCGCTGCGCACCGTCGAGCCGGAGGACAACGGGTCTGACCGTGGCCCAGATCGCCCGGGGAAGGCGTGTCTGCTGAGCCTGTGGCTTGGGTTCAAGCATCTGACCGAGCTTGGCTTCCCGCGGCGCTTTCCGATCGTGCAGTTTCCGAACCTTCCGCTCATCGTCGCGCTCCTGGCGGGGGAGGTAGGCAGGTTTCTCGACGGCGGTGAACACTCCTACGCCGCGTCAGTGTCCTATCTAGCGCTGACGATATGGGCCTACGAGGAACTGGTGCACGGGGTCAACTGGTTCCGCCGCCTGCTGGGACTCACTTTCGTGATTCTCCTGATCGTGCGCGTCGCCCACGTGGTGCAGCACTGATCTGCGTCATCGAGTGCGGGCCGACACGCGGTGCTCGATGGCCGCCGGACGGTATGGGTGGGACTAGACGTTGCGGACTGAATCTTGCCGGTAGGCCTGGTCAGCGACGTTGGTCCTGCAGCGATACCAGGGCAGGAGTGGTCAATCCACACGCCCGCACGGTCGCGACCCAGCTCGACCCGGTGCGCAACGGCGGCGCGAATACGCTGGGAACGATCGGCGACCTCGTCTGCGATGCCCAGGCGGCCGGATCCAGGCCGCAGGCGGCTAGACCGGACTGGACCTGCACTGGGTGCTGGATTACCCGGCACGCGCTTACGCCGCCGGGCGTGGGTGGGTATTAGCCCCTGGCCAGCGCGCCGGGCAGTTGCCGGAACATCCTTACCGAGAGGCGCGTTGACAACCACGGGACACGACATATCGTGTTGCTGTAGGCCTGGACGTTGACGTACTCCGGGCAAGCGAGGTGAGCATGATGACCGGTTGGCATGAGAAATGGGCGCGGGGCAGGTCGGCCAGAGCTGTGATCGCCGTTACGCTGCTCGCATTGCTGCTGCTGATAGCGGTGCCGGTGGTCCTGCTTGCAGCAGTGATCCTGATGATACTGGGACACGTTGTCGGTGGGCTCGCGCTGTTCGGTGGGTCGGTGCTGGCCGCCGTCATGGCTGTCGCGCTCGCGGGCATGACCGGGAGGCGGCAGCTGCGCAAGCTGCTGTCCAGGGCCAGTTTCAACGTCGTGCCGCCGGACTACGGGCAGTACACCGGCGACATGACGGAGCCGAACAGCGTCGACTACCCCGACGTCGTGCAGCTGGACCGCAGCGAGTACACCGACGTTCGCTTACCGGACCTTCCGGCTCATCCGGGAAGTCGGTAGGTTATGCCGCACTGGGCAGCGGGCCCTCTCGTGGATATCCTGCCGGGCGCACATTAATGGTCGTCGAATCACTGCATCGGCTTCGCTGGGCTGAGCGCCGATTGCGCCTTCATCTGGTGAGGGCCGTCCGCTTTCACAGCCCAACCGATGAGTCCGATGCAGCGTCCCGTGTAGTTTGCTCACATGACGGGCAGGGGCTTCCAGGTCGTGTGCGAGATTGAGCCGCCGACCCGGCCGGGCCTGATGCATGTGCGCCATCAGATCGGGACTTTGAGCAAGGCTGCGGATGCGTTCCTGATTCCGGACAATCACCTGGGCCGGGCGACGGTCTCCAGCGTGGCCGTGGCGCACGAGGTCGAGGCTATGGGTGGCCGCAGCATCGCGTGCCTGAACTCGCGGGACCGAAACCTGCTGGGATTCCGCCGCGACCTGCTCACGGCCGCGTCGTACGGCGTGGATCAGTTCCTGTTCGTTTACGGCGACAAGCCCAGCTCTGGCGGCCGGACCGGTGAGCTGACGGTGCGGGCGATGATCGAGGAGGTCCGCGCTCTTCCCTCCGATCCGGCGTTCGCCGGCGTGCCGCGTTTCCGGGTGGGTGCCGCCGCGGCGCTGCGCCCGCTGCCTGCGTGGAAGCAGGCTGCAGATTTCTTGTTCGCCCAGGTCAGTTTCTCTGTCGAGGCGCTGCTGCGGTGGCGGGACGCTAATCCGGTCGAGGTCCCTGTGTTCGCTGGTGTCATGGTGCTGGCCAGCGAGGCGCACGCGCAGCGGCTGGCATCGGTGATCCCGGACATCGACATCCCGGCTGACTTGTGCGAGCGGGTGCGGGCAGACCGGCTCGCCGGGGTCGAGGCGGCGTGCGAGCAGGTGGTCGAGCTGCGTGACTCGGGGGCCTTTAATGGGGTGCACCTGGTCCCGGTCGGCCGGTACCGGGAGGTCGCCGCCCGGCTGGAGCAGCTGCTCGGTTAACGGCAGCGGGGGGGTCGCTGGCCGGGAGTGACGGCTCTGGCCGCATCCCTAGGCCAGTTCTTCCTGCCGCGCAGAGTGCGTGATCGAGGTCGCTGGCCTACACCATGGGTGCCGATGAGCGGCAGGTCGAGCCTCGCATCGTATGGTCGAAGACTGGACCTCGCGGTCGTGATCTATCACGACGTTCATCGGTCCTCGTACGACCGGATGGGGGATAGCCGTCGTCGCGGGAGCATCAGACTCTTAAATCGCGCCCCGGCAATCGTCGCGGACGATATGGGCGGCGCAATCCGGAGCTATGCAGCCAGCTGGCTACACAGCTAGGTCTAAACGATCTAGATCTCAGCAGTCAGTTTCTCATCTGAGCGGAATAAGGGCATACGCACCATGAGCCTTGATGTGATCATCGGGCGTGACGGGAAGCCACGCTGCGCGTGGGCCGGCGCCGGCGACACTGCGTTCGGCCGCTACCACGACGAAGTCTGGGGTACCCGCACCTACGACGAGTCCGCGATATTTGAGGCGCTCACCCTGGGCGTGTTCGAGGTCGGGCTGAGCTGGTCGATCGTGTTCGGGAAGCGGGACGCGTTCCGGAAGGCATTCCGTGGCTTCGTCGTCGCTAAGGTGGCGGCCATGACCGAGCGGGATGTGGACCGGCTGGTACAGGACGCCTCGATCATCCGCAACCGCGGCAAGATCCAGGCCACTGTCGACAACGCCGGAGTGATGCTGTCCGCGTCGCCGAACCTCGTCGCGCTCGCGAAGTCCTACGAGACCAGCCGCGAGCGGCCACCGCGGTCCGTCGCCGACCTGCCCACGTCGACCCCGCAGGCGGAGGCGTTCGCGAAGCAGTTGAAGTCGCAGGGGTACCGCTTCGTCGGGCCTACGAGTGTCTACGCGTTCATGCAGAACGTCGGCGTTGTCAACGACCACGTCCATGGATGCTTCCGCGCGACCGACTACGCCACCACAGGCAGGATCCGCTGAAAACCGCTGGCCTCCGCTGTGAATAATCCCGCCGGCTTACAACACTCCGACGAGTGCCCGGTCACCGAAGGTCTATCGGTCAGCCAACTGCCATATAGAGCCAAACCAACAGCCAACGGCCACCTGCGGCCAGGCGACGGCGAGGATGCGCACGCCATCACGCGCCATGAGCGGGAATCATAACGGGCGCCAGGCTCATCGCCCGACGACAGGCTCGCAAGGTCGACTCGCGCTAAGCGGCATTGACCCGGCAGCCACTCACCTGGGAGTCGGCGCGTGCGGCGAAATAGTGGGTGGGCCGCTACGACGCTTGGGTGGACCTAGCCACCCACGGCCACCCCCACGTGATGGGTCAGCGGCACAGGTGCCGAGATGAACCGCGACACCGGAGGCGTACGCTCGCCGGTGGCGGAGCGATGCCGTCGCAGAGTTATGGCAACCACGAGGACCCAGGCGTTTTGCGGCGGCGAGTCGACGACTGGGCCGGTATTCCCGCCAAGACTGGCTGGCCTGGAGCGGGGAGTGCCGGGGGGCGGGTGAGCCGATGCGGACTCCAGGACCCAAACACGGACACCAGCAAGGAGGATGTCATGCGCGCGATCACCGTCAGCGGTTACGGCGCTAGCCCGTCGGTCACGGAGCTGCCAACTCCGCAGGCCGGGCCCGGCCAGGTGCTTATCGCGACCCAGGCCGCCGGGATGAACCCGATGGAGGTGACCATCGCGAGCGGCGGGTGGCAGGACCAGATGCCGGCTCAGTTCCCGATGGTGCTCGGCGCCGACCTGGCCGGCACGGTGCGTGAGGATGGGCCGGGCGCGGCCCGGTTCGCGCCGGGGGATCAAGTCTTTGGCCAGCTGCTGATCCCTCCGCTGGGATCTGCCGGGACCTACGCGCAGTACGTGGCCTGCGGCCAGGACGCCCCGCTGGCGCGGATGCCGGCCGGCCTGGACCCGGTCACTGCCGCCGCGCTGCCCACTGCCGGCGTCACCGCCATCGAGATTGCGGAGTCGCTGGCGCCGCTCGAAGGCAAGATCGTGCTGATCATCGGCGCGGCCGGCGCAGTCGGCTCGTTTCTGACCCAGTTGGCCGCGCAGGCTGGCGCCCTCGTAAACGCCGTAGCCCCGGCGGCCGAGGCCGAGCGCATGACAGGCTACGGAGCCGCCGAGACCATCGACCGGGCGGCGATGCCGCTGCCCGAGGCCGTCGCCCGCACGCACCCAGACGGCATCGACCTGCTGGTCGACGTGGCCAGCGATGCGACGCAGTTCGCCGCCCTGGCGGGCCACGTGCGCCCCGGCGGAACCGCGCTCACCACCCGCTACGTCGCCGATCTGGAGACGCTCGCGCGCGCCGGCGTGACGGGCGTGAATTTCCGGCTCTCCATGACGGTGCCGCTGCTGGACCAGCTGGCGTCGCTGGTCGCCGCCGGGTCAATCGTCCCGCCGCCTATCACCCAGGTCACCCTGGACAATGTCCCCGCCTTGCTGGGCGGCGGCCACACGGACGGTAAAACCGTCATCACGATGTAGGTTTGGCGTCGCGCCTGATGCCGTTCCGGCGCCACTGCCAGATACCGCTCCCGTGATCCGGCGGGTGCTGGCGAGAATCTCAAGATCGCGCGGCCGACGCCGATGCCGGGGGGCGCCGGGTTCGACCCGCTGCCGCGGTCGGAGCGGACCAAGCTCCGCACGGAGCGCGGCTGGATCATCGGGGTCAACACAGGCCAGATTCGCGGTTAGGCGGGAGCGTTTTACCAGCTCGGGACTTACACTCCCTAAGTGAGCGATGCCTCGCAAACGCCCGCGCCACTAGGCGCACGCGGACCCGCCACGGTTTCTCGCCCGAGGGTTAATGCGCTGCTGTCGGCCGCCCATCACCGCCGGGCGACGCTGGTGGTCGCCGGCGCCGGTTACGGGAAGACAACAGCGCTGGCGGACACCGCGGCCACGGGCGTGTCCTGCTGGGTGCGGCTAAGGCCGGCGGATGGGCAGGCCGAATCTCTTTCGGCCCGCATCGCCATGGCGCTCGGCGAGCAGCCGTCACCTGGCAGATCCGCCATCGCGGCCGCGACCGGCTCCGACGACCGCAAGGTGCTGGCGGAAGGGCGCGCCGCCTTGCTGTGCGAGCTCGCCGCCGCGCAGCAGGGCGACCTGCTACTGATCCTGGACGGCCTCGAGTGCGTAGGCGACGACGAAGCGGCGAGTCACTTGTTGCGGGTGCTGACCCTCGAGGCGCCACCCCAGCTGCACCTGGTGCTGTGCGGGCGGAGCCTGCCCGAGCTTGGCCTCGGAGGCGCGCAAGGACACGGTGAGCTGCTCGAGGTCACCGCTCCCGATCTCAGCTTCACCGTTGGCGAAGTGGCCGAGCTGATCCAGCTGCGACTGGGCGGGCCGGCAGCGGCCCTCGCCCGGGAGTGCTGGACGCTGACAGGCGGCTGGCCGGCTGCGCTCCAGTTGCTGCTGGACCGGCTCGAACGGTTAGATGCCGCTGAGCATGACCGTGAGCTGGCGCGTCTGCGACACAACAGCGGTCACCTGTGGCGCGCCTTTGCCCGCGATCTCGTCGCGGGTCAGCACGCGGCGGACCGCCGCGTCCTCTCGGTCGCGTCGCTAGCACCTCGCGTCGATGTCAGCCTGCTCTGCGGCGTCGGGGCCGTCGCCACCAGTGCTGATCTCGACGGCTTGCAGGAACGGGGGCTGCTGGTTGAAGCCGGGGCGCCGGGCTATTACCGGCTCTCGCCGGTGCTAGCAGGCGCGGTGGCCGCGCTCGACGGTGTCGCCGAGGTCGAAGCGGGCCGCGAGCGGGTGGCGCGCTGGCTCGAGGACAAGTCGCGGCTCGAGCAGGCGCTCGAATGCCATGCGAACGGCGGTCGGGAGGGAGCCTGGTCTTTCCTTCGCCGGCACGGACCAACCCTGGTCAGAACGGGCGCGGCCGCGCGGGTGATCGAGATACTGCGCAGCCACGGCACCGGCGAAGACCCCGCGCTCGACGCTGTGCTGGCTGAAGCCCTGCAGGCGGTAGGTGAGTGGGACGCGGCCATCGACCTGTTCTCACGGGTGCAGCACTCGAGCGGATCAAGAGGGCTCCCGGCGGGCGTGGCGTGGCGATACGGAGTGCTGCTGTATCTGCGGGGCCAGTCGGTGGCCGCTGCCACCACTCTCGCGGCGGCGCATGACCCAGCCCGAGTCGGTGCGGACGACGCCATGGTCTCAGCGTGGCTGAGTACCACATTGTGGAGCCAGGGGCAGGTCGATGCGGCCGATGATCTCGCCGCGACCGCACTGCGCCAGGCTGGTGACAGTGGCGACTCATGCGCGCTGGCTGCGGCCTATGTCTCGGTCGCGCTGGTCGCCGCGAGCCGCGGTGAGCGTGAGCGCAACGAGCAGGCGTACCGCCTGGCACTCGCTGCGGCGAGCGACGGCGGCGACCGGGTGCAGCTGGCCAGAATCCATGCCAATCTGAGCTCGCGTTCGCTCGAGAACGGCGCGTACGAGCAGGCCATCACCGAGGCGGAGCTGGCCCTCGAGACCGGGGCTGGCCATCGTTTCTTCGCTGCTCTCGCCCTAACTAACAAGGCCGAGGCGCACCTGCGCCTCGGCCAGCTCGACGACGCAGGTGTCGCCGCTCGCGGCGCCGCAGAGATTTACACGTCTCTCGGATCGCTGTACGCGTCCGTTCCGCACGTGCTTTACGGCGAGCTGTACCGGCAGCGGGGAGACATGGTGCGGGCGCGCGGCTCGTTCGAGCAGGCTCGGGCGCTCGCAGAAGAATCGGATGACGCCCATACCGTGGTCTTCGCGCTATCCGGGCTCGCGAGGGTCCTGGTGGACGAGGACCTCGCGGCAGCCCGCAGTACGGCCGCCGAGGCTGTGGCCAGAGCGAGCAGCCTAGAGCGGGCCGCTGCGATGTGCGCTGCGGCGGAGGTCGAGCTGCGCGGCCGGGACTCGGCGGCCGCGGACGTGCTCGCTCGCCAGGCCGAAAGCCACGCCCGCGCTACCAGCGACCGTGCCGCCTTGGCCGAGTCGCTCGAGCTGCAAGCCGCGGCCCGGAAACCCGCCGACGAAGGCCGGCTTCGCTCGGCGATCAACCTGTGGGAAGACATCGGCAATACGGTCGGCTCGGCGCGGGCCCGACTTGCACTTGCAATGGTCACTGGTGATCAGCAGATTGCCGACGACGCGCAGCGAGAGCTGGCAGCCCTGGGCGCGGCGCCAGCCCTCGGAGTACCAGCGCTACTCGCTTCGAGTCGCGGCGGTGGACGCGAAGTGGCGATCGTCACGCTCGGGCGATTCGCCGTGCTGCAGTCGGGCCAGCCGGTCCCGCTGACAGCGTGGCAGTCTCGCAAGGCACGCGATTTGCTCAAGGTGCTGGTTGCCCGACGCGGCCGGCCGATAACCCGGGACGCCGCGGCCGAGGCGCTCTGGCCCGATGAAGACCCAGCCCCGCTACCTAACCGGCTATCAGTCGCCTTGAGCACCATCCGGAAGATCATGGATCCGGGGCGGCGGCATGCGGCTGACTATTACATCGTGGCGGACACACGGACCATCGCGCTCCGCCTGGACCACGTGGACGTCGACCTGATCGAGTTTCTCGCTGTCGCGGATCAGGCAATCGACTTGATGGCGAAAGGAGACCGTGATGCGGCGGCGACGCCGCTGCGGCAGGCCCGGCAGATCTACGCGGGCGAATTCCTGGAGGAAGACCTCTACGAGGACTGGGCGGTCGAAGCGCGCGAGGAAGCCAGGTCCCGGATTCTCACTGTGTTGCGGCTGCTCGCGCGCCTGGCCGCCGACCGCGGTGACGAGGAGTCGGCTGGCCACTTCCTCGGCCAGTTGCTCGAACGCGAGCCCTACGACGAGGACGCTTGGCTGGCGCTCATCGCCGGGCAGCTCCGGCTCCGCCGCCACGGCGAAGCGCGGCGTCGCTACGTGGCGTACGCCCGTCGCATGGGCGAACTCGATGTCGTTCCCGTTGCGCTCACAGAGGCCGCGAGCTGGCGGCCTTAAGACCACCTTCAGCCAAGTCAAAGACCGCCCGTCGATAGTCGCCGCGTGAGGACATTCATTGTCCGGCTCCAGGAAGACGCGGGTGGCAGCGACCGGGGGGGCGCTGCCACCGCGCGGCTGCGCGGGGTCGTGGACGAGGTGGCCACTGGGCTGCGGGCGACCTTTCGCGATCAGCAGGAGCTGGTCAATGCGCTCCTGAGCGCGGTAGCCGCTGACCGGCCAAGTCTGTCCCACGACCGAGTACGTGAGCGTTCATCGGACGACGCGCACGACCTATCCGGGGAGGACTAAGCAATGTCACGAGTCAAATACGCCATTCTTGCCGTACCGGCCGCCGCCTTGATTGCCGCGTGCAGCTCACCGCCGGCGGCGACTACGCCGCCGCCTTCGTCGGCTCCCGCCGTCACGCCGGCCGCGGCTACGTCCGCTGCCAGCGCGCCGGCTGCCACGACATCGTCGGCGGCCGCTGCCGGACTGTCCGGCACATGGCATGGCCAGTACAGCGGCGCCTATTCGGGCACCTTTACGCTGAACTGGCAGCAGAACAGCACCGCGCTGAGCGGCACGATCCAGCTCTCGAACCCAGCTGGCGGGACGCTCCCGATTCACGGCACAGTTCAGGGCGGCTCCATACATTTCGGCACTGTGGGCTCGACGGCGATTACCTACTCGGGCTCGGTGTCGGGTAGCTCTATGTCCGGCAACTACCAGATCCATCTCGCCAGCGGCGCGACGGGCGGTAGCTGGTCTGCGTCGAGGTCGTGACCGCCCCAGGCCGGGAAGCTCGATGCTTCCCGGCCTCGCAGACTTGAGGTAGCAGCGCACGCCCTAAGGCAGCTCACAGGCGGCCGCCAGCACTGTCCGCAGTTCGTCGGCGGACGTGATCGCAGTGGGAGGCGGGCTGGCTGGCCTGGCCGGCGCGCTGACCTTGGTCAGGGCCAGGCGCTCGGTGCTGGTGGTCGACGCCGCTCAGCCGCGGAACGCCCCGGCAGCGCACGCGCACGGCTGCCTGACCCGTGACGGAACGTCGCCGCTGGAGTTGCTGGCCGCCCTGCTATTTGCCACGCGTGGGCGAGGTCACGCGGGCGACCGCGGCCTGAGCGATTCTCTCGGTGGCCTGGTCGGGGAAGGGCCAGACGGCGCTGACGTTGATCTCGCACAGAACGTAGGTGTCGTCGCCGTCTGCTGTCTTCGGCCCGTAGAGGAAGTCGGCGTCCCAGATGGCGGGCAGGGCGAGGGTGTCGATTCGGAGGAGCTGTTTCAGCTGCGGGATCCACTCCTGTTCCAGCGACCGCTTGAGCGCGCGGTGGGCCGGAGCGTCGGGTCCTTCGGCGGCGGAGGCCGGCGGGACTGGCCGGGCGGCGGCGGGGGTTCCAGCAGCCCGGTCGGCCACTGATGCAGGAAACCGGTGACCTCGTCGTGGACGAAATAGCACCGGATCAGCCCGTCGGCAAGCCGCTGCTGGTAGGGCTGGTCGACAAGGCATCCCGACCAGGCGAAGTACTCCTCGCAGCGGTCCAGGAAGTCGCGGAGTCGAAGCTGCTCGGACCGTGCCTGGTCCTTCTCCATAGCGTGCCGCACCCGGACCAGAACGTCGGGATCTGGCGCGTCTGCGCTCGCGGTCGGCTCCGCTAGTTCGACTTTCCACACGCCGTTCCCGCCGTTGCCACGCGCCTGCTTCAGGACACGGACGCCGTCTTTGGCCAGGGCCGCGGGAAACCTTGCCCGGAAATCGGCGGCGTCCGGATAGAGATCGGTATCGGTTCCCCAGCCGAGATCGCGGGTCCGGTAAAGCACTTCCTTGGTCCCGAGCGCGGCGATCACATCGGGGTGAGCCGAGACCCAGGCCCCGCTGGCGG
>DATHQE010000665.1:0-6242 GCA_035483035.1 Streptosporangiaceae bacterium
GACACCGGGATGCCGTGCTCGCGCAGCTGCCAGGTTGGCGGGTAGCCCTGCCCGGCGCTCTGCTCGCTCTCGGTGGAGACCGACGCTGACCCGCCGGTCGCGGCGATGCGGTGATAGGAGTCCCGCGTCAGGGTCGCCGCGTGCACATAGACCGTGGCCGGCGTCATGAACCCGTTCTCATGCATGAGCCGGATGCCGTCGTCGTTGGTAGCGCCCCAGACCCCGGCGTGCGTCGTGACCGGGACGCCGAGGTCGCGGGCCACTTCAAAAGCAGCCCGCTCCGGGAAGGCCGGGTCGCCAGTGACGTCGAACGCCATCTGGAAGCCGAGCATGTCGTTCTCGGTACCGAACCGCCGGCTGACGAAGGCGCGGAATTCGGGCGCAGCCGACCACTCCCAGGGGCCAGCCTGGATGTTGCCGTAGGCCAGCACGAACCGGCCAGGCACCTCGGTCAGCGCGTCCACCGCCGCCTCAGCATGGTCGACGGTCTGGAGCCCGTGCGACCAGTCCACCGTCGTGGTCACGCCGGCATCGATGGCTTCGATCGCCGCGAGCAGGTTGCCCGCGTAGATGTCCGCGGGCCGGAAGACCTTGCCCCAGTTCAGGTAGTACCAGACGAAATACTGGGTGAGAGTCCAGTCGGCCCCGTATCCGCGCATCGCCGTCTGCCACATATGCCGGTGCGTGTCGATCATGCCCGGCATCAGCAGGCCGCCGCTCGCGTCGATCTCCACCGCCTCGTCCGGCGCCGCCAGCTGCCTGCCGACTGCGGCGATCCGCTCGCCGATGACCAGGAGATCGGTGTTGTGCTCGATGCTGTGCGCGTCGTCCATAGTGACGATCGTCGCGTTCCGGAAGACCAGCGGCCGACCTGCCTCTGGTGTCACTGCGTCCATTGGCACCTCAGACCTCCATTCTCGCCGGGGAGTTGCCGGCCTCACGGACAGTTGTCCGGATCACGACTACATGGAGCCTGACCGGAAGCGTGGCCGGTTTGAGGACCGGTGTCAAGAGGCAACATTCATCCGTTACCATCGGCTCGCAATTGAGGGCGTCCGCATAGCGGACAGACTGCCCGGCCCGCGCTACAGTCGTTGCCAGCCGTCCTTACGACAGCGTGGATCGCGCTGCGGACGCGACGCAGGGCAGCACAGCAGTGCAGCACAGCAGGGCAGCCCAGCAGGGCAGCACAGCCCGGCGCACAGGCCGGCACCGAGGGAGATGGCATGGCACGGCAGGACACGAGCCCCGACTTCATCGAGGCGCTGGCCCGCGGACTCGACGTCATCAGGGCGTTTCAGCCGGGTCAGCCAGTCATGACCCTGGCCTCGGTCGCCGCCGCGGCCGGCCTCGCGAGGCCGACTGCCCGGCGAATGCTGCTGACGTTGCAGGAGCTCGGCTATGTGCGGGCCGCCGATGGCGGCTTTGAGCTGACACCGCGCGTGCTCGACCTCGGCATGAGCTACGTCCTGTCGCGCGGCCTGTGGGAGGTCGCCCGCCCGCACATGGAGGCGCTGGTCGCGCAGACCCACGAATCCAGCTCCATCGCCCAGCTCGATGGCTCTGACATCGTGTATGTGGCCAGGGTCGCCGTGCCGAAGATCATCGCGCTCGCGGTGACAATCGGCACCCGGTTCCCGGCCATGCAGACATCCCTCGGCAAGGTCATGCTTGCTGCCCTGCCGCCGGCCGAGGCGGAGCGAGTGCTCGCCGAGCCGAGCAGATCGGGCATCGCCGCTCGCTGGCAGCCGGACGACGCCGAGCGGGCCGCCGAGCTTCGCGACGTCCGCGCTCGCGGCTGGTCGCTGACCGACCAGCAGCTCGCGCTCGGGATCCGCTCGGTCGCCGCGCCGTTGCGCGACGGCAGCGGCCGGGTCATCGCCGCCATGAACGTGACCGTCCACGCCGCCGAGACCCCGGTTGAGGTCCTGACCGGGCAGTACTTGCCACTGCTGCTCCAGACGGCCGGGGCGATCAGCGCCGACTGGGCAGCCTGCCAGTCGCCGCCTCAGATCACGGTCTCCCTGGGCCAGGCTGCCTCTTGACATGACGGCGCGCGCGAGGCAACACTGGCACTTCGCCGGACTAGTGTCCGTTTAGCGGACAGAGGGACCGTCACTGCACATGAGCCAGGCCGAATCGATGCCGAATCCGGCGCCGCTGGCGGGCGTGCTGATCGCCGATTTCTCCCGGGTGCTGGCTGGCCCGTACTGCACCATGCTGCTGGCGGATCTTGGCGCGGATGTGATCAAGGTAGAGAGCCCGCAGGGCGATGACACGCGTCGCTGGGTGCCGCCCGTTACCGATGACGGTGTCGCGACCTACTTCCTGGCGATCAACCGGAACAAGCGTTCGGTCGCGCTCGACCTGACCACCGAAGCTGACGTGTCGGCCGCCCGTGAGCTCGCCCGGCGAGCCGACGTCCTGGTGGAGAACTTCAAGCCCGGCGGCCTGGCAAAGTTCGGCCTCGACTACGACTCTGTCAGCGCCGTGAACAGCGGCATCGTCTACGCCTCGATCTCCGGGTTCGGCGCTGGCGGCGGGCACGACCTGCCGGGCTACGACCTGATGGTGCAGGCGATTTCCGGGCTGATGAGCCTGACCGGAGATCCGGACGGGCCGCCCTACCGGGCTGGCATTTCCGTCTTCGACGTCATCGCCGGGCTGCATACGGCCATCGGCATCCTGGCCGCGCTCGGCCAGCGCGCCGCCACCGGGCTCGGCCAGCATGTCGAGGCGAGCCTGATGGCCTCCGCGCTGTCGGCGATGGTGAATCAGACCAGCGCCTACGCTGCTGGCGGCGTCACGCCGGTCCGGATGGGCAACTCGCACCCGAGCCTGTTCCCCTACGAGCCGCTGCCCACCGCCAGCGGCGAACTGATCGTCACCGCAGGCAACGACGTCCAGTTCCGCAAGCTTTGCCGGGTACTCGGGGCTGAGCAGCTCGCCGACGACAGCAGGTTCGCGGGTACCGACGGTCGCACCGCGCATCGGGATCAGCTGCGGCCGCTGCTGACTGACTTGCTCGCCAGGCGGCCGGCCGACGAGTGGTTCAGCGAGCTCATCGCGGCCGGCGTGCCATGCGGGCCCATCAACACCGTGGCCCAGGGGATAGCGTTCGCCGAGCAGATCGGCCTGGCGCCGATCGTGCCCGCCGGCCGCGGCGACGCCGCCGTGCCGACGATCCGCCATCCCCTTGCCTTCTCGGGCAGCGCGGTCCGATATGACCTGCCACCGCCACAGCTCGACGAGCACGGCGAGCAGATCCGCGCCTGGCTGACGGGAGCCGACCGATGACGCAAGAGCACCACGGCCCCGCGGCAGCGGTGCCGGCGTTCCGTACCTCGCTTGGCACCTCCGACGCGGACACCATCACCCTGCTCGGACAGGATCTGGCGGCCGACCTGATGGGCAAGGTGGGCTTCGCCGAGCTGGCCATGTGGCTCGTCACCCAGCAGCGGCCGACCGCGGCTCAGGTCAGGGTGTTCGAAGCGGTCCTGGTGGCGCTAGCCGATCACGGCTTCACCCCGACGGCGATCGCCGCGAGGCTCACGTACCTCAGCGCGCCGGACTCGGTGCAAGGCGCGCTGGCCGCCGGGCTGCTGGGCGGCGGCTCGCGCTTTCTCGGCGTCACCGAGGACGCAGGGCAGTTCCTGGCAAGTGCGCTGGCCGGGCGGCCCATCCCCCACGACGATGCGGGCTACGATGCGCTGGCCCTGGCGGCCATCCGGGCGGCCCGCGCCGAGGGCCGCCTCGTTCCCGGCCTTGGTCATCCCATCCACAAGGTGACCGATCCCCGCACCCCCGTCCTGATCGCCATCGCCGACGACGCGGGACTGCGCGGGCCGCACCTGCAGTTGTTCGAGGCGATCGGCCGCGTCCATCCCCAGGTACTCGGCCGGACCCTGCCGCTCAACGGGGCCGGCACCTGCGGCGCGGCCCTCGCTGACCTTGGCCTGCCAGTCGAGCTGTTGCGCGGATTCGCGCTGCTCGCGCGCACGGCCGGCCTGCTCGGCCAGCTTGCCGAGGAACGTCGCAACCCGATCGGCATGGACGTCTACCTGACGGTGGAGCAACATGCCGAGTATGTGCAGCCCGGCGAGGACGAAACCAGCCGGCCCAGTAGCTGAGGAGCGCCATGGCGACAGTCGCCGCGGTCATCGCATCGACGCATCACCCGTTTTACTACAAGGCAAGCACGTCAGCCGGGGCGGACCGGCCGCCGTTCGCCGACGAGTGGGTGGCGAAGATCGAGGCCTTCCGCGAGACGCTGACCAGGGCTAACGCGGACGTGCTCGTGATGGTAGGCAGCGACCACTTTCATCAGCTGTGGCTGGACAACATGCCGCAGTTCCTGATCGGCAAGGCGCCGTTCTACGACGCGAACTGGTACAACGAGGAGCGCGAGTTCGGGCTGCCGCGGATGCTCCTACGCGGGGACGAGGACCTGTCGGCCTACCTGCTGCGCCAGGGCATGGACGCGGGATTCGACCTGGCGTTCAGCAACGAGCTGCGGATCGATCACAGCATCACCTGCCCGCTGATCACGCTAAGGCCCGCGGCGGACCTGCCGATCGTGCCGGTCTATACCAACATCTTCGCGCCGCCGCTGCCGCAGCCCAGCCGGTTTGTCGAGCTTGGCCGGACGCTCCGGCGGCTGGTCGAGTCCTGGCCCGTCGACAAGCGAGTCGCCATCATCGGCACCGGCCATCTGTCGCTCGAACTCGGGGGCCCGCGCCAGTTCGGCCCGCACGGACCCGATCCGGAGTTCGACCGCAAGGCGGTCAGCTGGATCGCCGCTGGCGACCTGGACTCCGCCCTCGCCGAGGTCAGCCTGGACAGCCTGTGGCTGCCGGGCAACGCGACGCACGGCTTCATGGATTTCATGCTGATGATGGGTGTGGCCGGCGACAAGGTCGCGGCGGACTACGCGGACTCGCTCGACCTCTTCCACACCATGGAGGCGTACTTCACCTGGTATCCGGAGGGTGTCCAATGAGGTTGACACGGTGAGCAAGTACCTGCTGAACAAGTTCCTGTACACCATCGACCGCGACCCGGATCTGGTGGAACGTTACCGGCAAGACCCGCGCGGCACCGTGCAGTGGTGGGAAGCCGAGCGCGGCAGCGTGATCCTCAACTGCACCGCGGCTGAGCGGAGCACCTGGCTTGAGTTCACGCCAGCCGAGCGTGAGGCGCTGGCGGCGCACGACTACGTGACGCTGTTCGAGCTCGGCGCGCACAACTTCCTGCTGCTCACCCTCTTCATCGCGCTGTTCGAGCGCGACCACGCCGAGCCGCTCGGCTTCCAGCGGGAATTCGCGGCCCGGCTCAGCCACTGGAGCGTGCCCTATCCCGACATCGCCACCTGACGGCAGCGGAGGCGCGGTCCGCCGATCAGGACCGGTGCGGGACGAGCACTAGGGGACACTTTGCGTGCTCGACGAGCTCGTGGCCCACTGAGCCCAGGACCAGCTGGGCCAGGCCGCTGCGGCGGCGTGAGCCGATGACGAGCATGTCCGCATCAATCGACGCATCGATCAGCTCCTTGACCACAAAGCCGCTCACGGCGCGCACCTGCACGGACGCTGGCTTGGCGTCGCCCAGCCGGCTGACCGCCCGCTGCGTCATCTCCTCGGCGGCCCGCTGGAGCTTGTCCGCGATCGGCTGGTCGGCCGGACCGACCACCGGGATATCTCCCCAGTAGCTCTTCGAGACCTCATGCACGGCGATGACCGCCAGCGGGGCATCCAAAGCGGCTGCGTGCGCCAGCGCCCAGTCCAGCGCCCGTTCTGAGTTAGGCGAGCCATCGACGCCCACGACGATTCCAGCCACAGCCTGCTCCTTCTTCTTCTCTGCGGCCTTTCCGGGGCCACTGCTCCACGCGACCGCGAGCCGTCCGGCCATCATGATCTAGGTAACCATGATCTGGCTACGCCGCCGCGGCCGCAGGTGATGAGGGATTTCTAGGGTTATGTCGTGGTCGCCGAGAAAATAACCGCGACCTCACCAGCCACTAGGTGAAGACTGAGTGACTGTGCTGCTCACAATCTCCACGTCCCACGATCCGGCGACGGACCTCGGCTACCTCCTGCACAAACATCCGGGCCGGGTCCAGGCGTTTGCGCAGTCCGTGGGCACAGCGCACGTCTTCTATCCGGAGCGCACGCCCGGCCGCTGCACCGCCGCGCTGCTACTCGAGGTGGATCCAGTGGCCCTGGTCCGCGGGCGGCGAGGACCGT
>DATHQE010000666.1:0-2399 GCA_035483035.1 Streptosporangiaceae bacterium
GATCTCTATCGCAAGCGGTGAAAAATCACTGGCCTGAACCTGCCGCGCCAGATCGTCAGGAGCTGACAGCTTGCCCAGCGCCTTCTTGATCGAGATCTCCCAAGCGCTGGCGGCGGATACCGCGACCGTGTTGGCAGGATCGGCGATCGTGTCGCGTGCCTGTGGCGTGAGCTCGGCATCCGCCAGCCACCACAGCAGCGCGTGAGTGTCGAGCAGCAACCTCACGTGGCGTCCCCGCGAAAGGCGGCGTCAATCTCCTCCGGGAGGTCGTCGAAGTCCGCAGCGATGCTGACCTGTCCGCGCCATGCGCCAGGGGACCGGCGCCGCCCGCCGGGCCCAGCCAGAGCAATCAGGCGGGCTACCGGACGACCCGCTCGGGCGATCACGATCTCCTCGCCTGCCGCCGCGCGGTCAATCAACTGCGACAAATGCGTCTTGGCTTCATACACGTTGTAGCTGACTGCCATGGCTGCCATTCTAATGTGTTGGTCTAGTCTGGTCTAGTTATAGCAACTCAAGGCAGACCAGTCCTGGGCACTAGGCCAAAGACATAATCCTGGCTTCGCCGTGTCGTGCCGCGGGCGGTACCAGATCGAGCGGCACCCGTCGGCTCGGCAGCGGACCCACAGATGGCCAAGGAAACCGCTGGCCAGCGCGTTGGCGCAGTCGCAAGGCATCCAGCCGACCGTCACGCGCCCAGGCGCCCATGGATGTCCCGAAGGGCACTGAAGCGGATAGCACCACCAGTCCGGGCGGACGACTGCACTCATCCTCGTAGTAGAACATACTTTCGATCCGGCGCACAGGCAGCCCGCGCGCCAGTTCACAGGCCCTAAGCTGCCGCCTATGACTCAGCCTGCCGCGGCGCCGCCGGACGACGGCCGGTACGGGGCGCTCGGGCGGCTTGTCGAGCTGGCCGCGCTGATGGAGATCGCCTTGCGCATGGCGTTCTGCGTCCTCATCGGCAGCACCTACGCGGCAGTCGTGGCCGGCGGGCAAGAGACGCACTGGCTGATCGACAACTGCGATGCCATCGTGCGCCACCGTGCTGACCTCACCGGGGCGCAGCTCGAGGCGATCCGCGCTGCGTTGCGCGCCTGTCGTGACGCGAACCGCGACCGGAACCGGCTCGTGCATGACGCGTGGGGCACCGATGCCGACGGTGGCCCGGCCGAGCTGCGTGGCGGCCACGGCGGGTATGAGATCACCGGGCGCGCATGGACCACAGCCGAGATCGAGGCAGTCGCTGACGCCATCAGCAACGCCCAGCGCGAGCTGCTCGCGGGGATTGAGGACGCGCTCGGTCCTGACGCCATGCGGTCGGCCCAGCGACTACTCGCCGCTGATGCGGTTGAGCGCGGCCGCTAGGCCGAAGCACACACCGCGGCGAGCGGGCCGAGATGCGCGCAAGCTGGCACACTACCGAGAATGCAGACGACCGTTGTCGATCATCCCCTGGTCGCGCACAAGCTCACGCTGTTGCGCGATATCAACACCGACACGCCGGCCTTTCGCCGACTGTGCGATGAGCTCGTTACGCTGCTCGGCTACGAGGCCACCCGCGACATCAAAGTCGAGCCGGTCGAGGTCCAGACGCCGGTCGACCTGGCGACCGGCGTCAAGCTGGCCCGTCCCCTCCCGCTCCTCGTCCCGATCCTGCGCGCTGGCATCGGCATGCTCGACGGGATGGCCCGGCTGCTGCCGAACGCTGACATCGGGTTCGTCGGACTGGCCAGGGACGAGGACACCCTCGTCGCCTCGACGTACGCGACCCGGCTGCCTGCCGATCTGACCGGACGGCAGACGTTCATCCTGGACCCCATGCTCGCCACCGGCGGCTCCATGGAGACCGTCATCCGGATGCTGCGCGACCGGAACGCGGCCACCGTAACCGGAGTCAGCCTGGTGGCCTCGCCGGAGGGACTGGCCAGGCTCGCCGAGGCGTTCGCTGAAGACGCGACACCGGTGCGCATCGTCGCTGGCGGGCTGGACGCCGGACTCAATAACAAGGGCTACATCGTGCCCGGTCTAGGCGATGCTGGCGACAGGCTGTTTGGCTCCATCTAGCTTCGCAAGCGCGTTGCATGGTCGGCCGACGCCAGACCGGGCGAAGGTAGGCTGCATGCCGTGAACGAGCCGCACGAGGCGGATTCGGTTGCGGCGCGGCTTCGCATCCTGCGCGGCAGCCTCGGGCTCAGCCAGGAGCAGCTAGCCCGTCGGCTTGGCATGTCCTTCGCTACCGTGAACCGATGGGAATCAGGCCGCACGCAGATCTCGGCACGAGCCGCCGCGGCACTCGCCGCGCTCGAGGCCGAACTCGCCGCAGCTAGCCACCGCGCCAGCGCGCGGGACGCGCTGCCGGTCGCCCAGACCAGCTTTGTCGGCCGGGCGCGCGAGCT
>DATHQE010000667.1:0-4532 GCA_035483035.1 Streptosporangiaceae bacterium
GCTGCGGCCAACGCCGGTGTGCCGGCTGACAAGGCTGGCCTAGCTGCCGGACTGCTGAACTCGTCCCAGCAGGTTGGGAGCGCCCTCGGCCTGGCCATCCTGTCGGCAGTGGCCATCACCCGCACGAGCGGACTCATCGCTTCGGGCGCATCTCATGTGGCGGCCGCCGACGGGGGTTACCACCTCGCGCTGCTGGTCGGAAGCAGCATCATGGCCGCCGCTGCTTTGATCGCCCTCCGCATTGGCAACACCCGCCAGGCTGCCCCGCTGGTCATGGTCAACGCCGACGCCACGTCAGTGCGTGAACCTGCGTCTGCTCCCAGCGCGAGCGGCGCGGCTAGAGCGCAACCCACTCGCTATCCTGAAGAGTGAGATGACTGACTCACCAAGGCGGCAGACTACTGGCGTCAAACAGCGACCAGGCAAACGAGAGCGCCTGGTCGCTGCGGCAACCCAGCTCCTCCATCAGCGCGGTATCGAACGCACGACCCTGGCCGACGTCGCCGACCTCGCCGAGGTACCGCCCGGCAACGTGTACTACTACTTCAAAACCAAAGATGACGTCGTTGCTGCCGTGGTCGCCGGCCATGCCGAGCAGGTCAGCTCGGCCCTGGCCGCTATCGACTCGAGATTTCCGTCACCCAAAGGCAGGCTCAAGGCCCTGGTGCAGGAACTCGCCGGCCAGAGCGAGATCGTCGCCCGCTACGGTTGCCCGCTGGGCAGTCTCTGCTCCGAACTCGACAAGCGGCTCGACGCCCCGGACTTCGCAACGGCCGATCTGATGCTGCTGATCATCGACTGGGCCGAAGCACAATTCCAGGAGCTGGGGCGCGGCACCCAGTCGCGGGGACTCGCCGTCGACCTGCTCGCCGCTTACGAGGGAAGTGCGTTGCTCGCCAACACCCTGCGCGACCCGAAGGTTCTTTCGGACGCGTCCGGCCGCCTTGACGCCTGGATCGACGCGCAGTAAGCGTATGGACGAATACCTGCACGTGAACCGGGCCAATTGGGACGAGCGAGTCTCGGCACATTTTGCCTCGCCGGACTATGCCGTGGATCGCTTCGCCGCAGACCCCGAGTTTCTGTCCGAGGTCGTGCGCTTTGATCTGCCGCTGCTCGGCGACATCAACGGCCAGCGCGCCGTCCACCTCCAATGTCATATCGGGACCGACACGATCTCGCTAGCG
Source organism: Streptosporangiaceae bacterium (assembly GCA_035483035.1). Lineage (GTDB taxonomy): Bacteria > Actinomycetota > Actinomycetes > Streptosporangiales > Streptosporangiaceae > JAJYUU01. The sequence continues at coordinate 1,188 of DATHQE010000667.1, forward strand.
AGGCTGGGCGCGTCCATGACTGGGCTGGACTTCTCCAGGCCCGCGCTCGAGATGGCCCGGCATCTCGCCCAGCGGACCGGCGCGGATGCCACCTTTGTCGAGTCGGAGGTCTACAAGGCCCTGGATGTGCTACCGACCGGGCAGTTCGATCTGGTCTACACCGGCATCGGCGCATTGCCCTGGCTGCCGAGCGTGCGCCGCTGGGCGACCATAGTCGCGGCTCTGCTGAAGCCTGGCGGTCGGCTGTTTATCCGCGAGGGCCATCCGGTGCTCTGGTCGATCGACGACAGGCGCACGGATGACCTGCTCACGGTCACGTATCCCTACTTCGAGCGGGAAGACTCGCTCGTGTGGAATGAAGGCGGCACGTACGTGACTACGGACGCCGTGTTTGAGAACGTCACCACACACGAGTGGAATCACGGTCTCGGCGAGATCGTCACCGCGCTGCTGGACTCCGGCATGCTGATCACCGGGCTGACCGAGCACGACAGCGTGCCGTGGGAAGCTCTGCCGGGCAAGATGGTACGGACGCCGGCCGGCGAGTGGCGGCTCGCGACCGATCCATGGCGGCTGCCTCACAGCTACACCCTTCAGGCGGTCCGCAGAGACGGATCCGCATGGTGACGTGCGTCTCCGGCAAGAGCTAGCTGTCTGGGCTGGCTGGCCGGGCTCGGCTACCATGAGCTAGAACACGTTCTAGTTGAGCGGCAGGGCCCCGATGCACATCAGCTACACGCCTGAGCAGGAGCAACTGCGCCAGCAGCTGCGGGAGTACTTCGCGGCGCTGATGACGCCGGAGCGGCGGGCCGGGCTGGCCCACGCTGACGGCGAATACGGCGACGGCGTCACGTACAAGGAGGTCGTGCGCCAGCTTGGCCGCGACGGCTGGCTGGCGCTCGGCTGGCCGGCCGAGTACGGCGGGCAGGGCCGTTCGGTGCTCGACCAGCTGATCTTCACTGACGAAGCAGCGATCGCCGGCGTGCCGGTGCCGTTCCTCACGATCAACACCGTGGGCCCGACGATCATGCGCTTCGGCACGCCCGCGCAGAAGGACCGGTTCCTGCCCCGCATCGCGGCGGGGGAGCTGCACTTCTCCATCGGCTACTCCGAGCCGGGCGCCGGCACGGATCTCGCCTCGCTGCGTACCCGCGCGGTCCGTGACGGCGACAGCTACGTCATCAACGGCCAGAAGATGTGGACCAGCCTGATCCAGTACGCGGACTACGTCTGGCTGGCCTGCCGGACCGATCCGGAGGCGCCCCGGCACAAGGGCCTGTCCATCATTATTGTCCCGACCGACGCCGACGGCTTCTCCTGGACACCGGTCAGGACAGTCGCCGGGGTGACCACGAGCGCCACCTACTACTCCGACGTCCGGGTCCCGGCGGGCCACCTGGTGGGTGAGGAGCACAAGGGCTGGCCACTGATCACCAACCAGCTCAACCACGAGCGGGTCGCGCTGACCTCAGCGTCCCCGGTCATGTCCGCGCTCGCTGACGTCACCGACTGGGCCCGGTCGACCAAGCTCGCCGACGGCCGCCGGGTCATCGACGCCGAATGGGTGCAGCTCAATCTCGCTCGTGTGCACGCTAAGGCCGACTTCCTCAAGCTGGTGAACTGGCGCATCGCGTCGACAGCCGGCTCGCCAGGCCCGGCGGTCGCGTCGGCGACCAAGGTGTACGGGACCGAGCTCACCATCGAGGCCTGCCGGCTGCTCATGGAGGTGCTCGGCGCGAACGCCGAGGTCAGGACAGCGTCACCGGGCGCGCTCCTCGCCGGTCGAATCGAACGGATGCACAGGTCTGCCCTGATCCTGACCTTTGGCGGCGGCACCAACGAGGTCCAGCGAGACATCATCGGGGCCGCCGCGCTTGGCCTGCCGCTGGGCCGCCGGTAAGCGCGGCACGAAGATCACAACCACAACCACAAAGGGAACGATGGACTTCACGCTGACAACAGCTCAGGACGAACTCAGTGCGCTGAGCCGCCAGATCCTGACCGACCGCGTCACGCAAGAGCGGCTCCGGGAGATCGAGGCCGGTCAGACCCGGTTCGACGCGGCGCTCTGGTCTGACCTGGCGGCAGCCGGCGTGCTGTCCGCTGCGCTCCCGGAGTCGGTCGGCGGCGCCGGGCTCGGCCTGCTCGAGCAGTGCAGCGTGCTCGTCGAGGTCGGCCGGACGGTGGCGCCAGTACCGTACCTGGCCTCGATCGTCACGGGCGCATCCGCAATCGCCACGTTCGGCGCGCCCGATCAGCAGCAGCGCTGGGCGGCGCCGGCGGCGCGCGGCGAGGTCATCCTGGCCGCGGCCTTGTCGGAGGACGAGGTAGAGGACGTCCGCCTTCCGGCGACGACCGCACGCCAGTCCGATGGCGGCTGGCGGCTGTCGGGGACCAAGACCACCGTGCTCGGCGGCACGGTCGCCGACCTGCTGCTCGTCCCGGCCAGCACGCCGTACGGCGCGGCGGTCTTCCTGGTGAGGCCGGACGACCCCGGCGTGACAGTCCAGCCGCAGGACGTCACCGGCGGCGACGGCACCGCGCTGATCGAGCTGAGCAGTGCTGTGGTCCCCGACGACCGCGTGCTCGGCGGCATCGCCGCAGGCGCCGAGATCATCGACTGGCTGGCCGGGCGAGCAACCGTCGGGCTGTGCGCGCTCCAGCTCGGGGTGACCGAGCGGGCGCTGGAGCTGACCGCGGCCTACGCTCGTAGTCGTGAGCAGTTCGGCAAGCCGATCGGTAGTTTCCAGGCGGTCTCGCAGCGGCTCGCTGACGCCTACATCGACATCGAGGGGATCCGGCTGACCCTCTGGCAGGCCGCCTGGCGGCTCGCCGAGGGCCTGCCGAGCGATACCGAGATCGCGACGGCCAAGTTCTGGGCCGCGGAGGCCGGGCACCGGGTCGCGCACACCGCGGTGCACGTGCATGGCGGCGTCGGCATCGACATGGATGGCGATGTGCATCGGTACTTCGTCGCGGCGAAGCACAATGAGTTCGCCCTTGGTGGGGCTACTGCTCAGTTGCGTCGGATCGGTGTTGCGCTAGCTTCCTCTTAAGCTGGCCGGCGCCGACCGATAGCGACGCAGCCAGGGCAGAGAAATGGCTGCGTCACTACCGGTCGCCGTCGACCCAGGAGGAGTGAAATGACCTTTGACCCGGCTGAGATCCGGGAGCTTGAGGCTTCGCGGCTGTGGTCGCTTGTTGAGCCCGACCTGGAACTCGCGCAGCGCTTGCATGCTGACGAGTATGAGCTGATCACGCCGACTGGGACGCGGTTGTCGAAGGAGCTGTATCTCGGCATGATCGCCTCGGGGCGGCTGGTCTATCGGGTGTTCGAGCCTGCCT
>DATHQE010000668.1:0-2758 GCA_035483035.1 Streptosporangiaceae bacterium
GATCATCATCTGGCCAGGCCGGCCTTGTTACGTCCTCAGGCCAGCCGAGGCCCGGCACCGAGTACGTCATTACGCAGCTTCTCCTCGTCGTGCCAAGGCCAGGCAGACGGGCCGCCTCAGACCGCTTTGATGGCGTAACAAGCCCATCCCACGGGGCAGGGCTTGCCTAACCGCCACTGCGGCGGCTGTTCGGTCGCGCCTTCCGCGGGCCTGCCGCGCTGCCGCCGCGACTTCCCGGCCTGCCCGCGGGCCCGCCGTCCGGGCGGCCAGCTGATCGGCCGCCTGTCCGTGAGCTCCGGTGTTCGGGAGCGCTGAACGTCACTACTGTGGCAGTCGCACCGCCCCCAGCGCTACCGGCATGCACCACCCGCGCGTCGGTGACGCCCAGCCGAGCGAGCACCGGCCGCGCCTTCACGAGCTCTGCTTCGGCCGACGCTCCCTTCATCGCGAGGACCCGGCCGCCGGGCCGGGCCAGGCCCACGCTGAGGCCTGCCAGCTTGTCCAGAGGCGCCACGGCTCGGGATGCGACCACGTCCGCCAGCACCCGTCCGACCATGTCCTCTGCTCTGCCCCGAACGACTTCGGCATTAGCAAGTCCGAGCGCCGTGACGCACTCGGTCAGGAAGTCCACCCGCCGCGCAAGCGGCTCCAGCAACGTAACCCGGACACCAGGGAGCAGGATCGCTATCACGATGCCCGGCAGGCCCGCGCCAGAACCGAGGTCAACGAGCGTGCACTTGGCCGGAATCAGCCGGGCCAGCGCCCCGCAATTGAGCAGATGCCGGTCCCAGATCCGGTCAGCTTCTGCTGGTCCGACGACACCGCGCTCAACGCCGACACCTGTCAGCAAGGCTGCATACTTCTCCGCCTGAGGCAGCGCATCGCCGAACATATCCGCGGCCATACTGGCGGACGACTGTACTGCTGATGACATTACTGGCAGATCATCTTCATCGGGCATATAAGCACGCCTCCGCTGCCGTGCCGGGCTTCGAGCGACCGTTAGCCGACCGGCAGTACCACCACGCGCCGCTCAGGCTCCTCGCCCTCGGACTCGCTGCGCAGGCCCGCAGCCGCGACTGCGTCGTGGACGACCTTCCGCTCGAACGGGTTCATCGGCCAGAGCCGCTTCGGCTGCCCGGTGCGCCGCACCTCGTCAGCGGCATCATGGCCGGCTTCCGCCAGCTCCGTCCGGCGCCGTTGCCGGTAGCCACCGACGTCGAGCATCATCCGGGTCCTGTTACCGGTCTGCTGGTGCACCGCGAGCCTGGTCAGCTCCTGCAGGGCCTCCAGCACTTCCCCGCGCCTACCGACCAGCTCGTCCAGCGTTGCGCCGACCACGGAAACCACCGCGCGGTCCCCTTCGACATCCATGTCGATGTCGCCGTCGAGGTCTGCCACGTCCAGCAAGCCCTCGATATAGTCCGCTGCGACCTCGCCCTCAAGCTCCAGGTCAGCCACCGACGACCGGTGCGGCTGCTCGGCCCCCTCGTTGGCTTCGCCCGTATCCTCGTCGGCTTCGCCTGGCTCCTCGTCGCCGTCGAGATCTCCGATGGCCTCGTCTGCAGTGTCCCCGGCGCCGCCAGCTTCCTCCGCGGCAGGGCTCACAGCCACGTACGAGCCGGTCTCATCCTCGTGACCAGCGTCCTGCGTCACTATGTCCTCCTGCTGGCTCATTGCCAGGCTCCTCCTCGATCCCGTCCCTGATCGAACCGGGTGTCAGCAGGCGCCCCAACACTAGCGGCACCTGACTACCCGGCCCGAGCCGGGCAGCACGCCGCCCCGCCGTCCGCCTGGCCAACAACGGCGCCTAGTGCTTACCCGAGCGTTTGCTGCGGGACTGCCGCTGCGTCTGGTGCCTCACGAGCTTAACGTCGGGGAGCTCTGGCTGTGGCTCGGGCTCCGAGCGGGCCCTGCCGAGACGCTTAAGCACGCCGCCCCCACTTGCTGGCGCGCCGTTCGCGCTGGCCCCGTTTGCTGCTGGCCGACTCGCCTTGGCGCCGCCCTGCTGCGTCCGCCCCGGCTGGGTGCGGCTCTGCTGGGTGCCGTTGGCCTGACCGCCCTGCGTGCCGGTAACAGACTTCGCCGTACCGCCCTTCACTGGCCGGGCCTTGGAGACGCCACCGGTCAGCGACCTGGCCGCCGCGGGGGCTGGCGCCCCAGCAGCGTCTGCCGCGGCCGGCGGAGTGTAGGGGTAGCGCAGGCCGAGGATCCACTGCTGGCCCAGCGTCCACACGTTCGTCGTCACCCAGTACAGAACCAGCCCGAATGGCCAGTACAGACCGGTCAGCGCGAAGAAGGGCATGATGTAGGTCATGTACTTCTGGGACGACGCCATCGGGTTATCGGGCGTCGCGGCGGGCATCATGCCGCGCTTCTGACTCTGCCGGATGGTCAGGAACGTCGTCACCATGCTCACTGCCACCGCAGCGACGATGACCAGCTTCGCGTGGAGCGGCACGTGCGCCGTGCCGGTGAACAGCACCTTGTCGGCGATCGACGCGCCCAGGATCTTCGCATGCTGGCCAGCCACTACCAGCGAGAGCGGGAGGTGGTACTTCGGTGTCGTGCCGGGAACCCACTCAGCAATCGCGCGCAGCACGCTGAACAGCGAGAAGAACAGCGGCAACTGCAGGACGAACGGCAAGCAGCCCATCAGCGGGTTGACGCCCGCCTCCTGGTACAGCTTCATCGTCTCTTGATTGAGCGTCTGCTTGTCGTTTTTGTACTTCTTGCGCAGCGCGGCCATCTGCGGCTG
>DATHQE010000669.1:0-2064 GCA_035483035.1 Streptosporangiaceae bacterium
GCCCGAAATCCGCAGGACCGTGGCCGTGCTGGCAGGCTGCAGCGCCCCAGTGAAGACCCAGGCGCCTGCGGCCTCGAGCTCATCTCGCCACTTGCCGACCTTCGCCATGATCGGGCCGAGCACTTCTGGCGGCGGCGGATCGGTGTCCGGCTGGTAGACGCTGAGCAGGTACTGCTTCATCGGATGAACCTCCTCGTCGAGCTGGCTTTTCACCCTTTACACGAACGGCCGTGCTCAGATCGACAAGCTGTGCTCAGATCGACAGGACCTTCCGGGGATGGCTGCCGTCGACATACCCCACGAACGGCGGATAGATGTTGTAGCCGAGCAGTTCCTGGAGCCGCGGCGGAAGCTGGCTGGCGATCTCGCGCGGCACCGCCAGGCAGTGGTTCTCCTGCGGGCGCAGCCATCCGGCGACGTACTCCAGGATCACGCCGAGCCGCGGCTGCGCGGTGTGGTTCGCCCCGCCGCCGTGCCAGAGGCTGCCCAGGTAGAACATGGCCGAACCAGGCGACATGACCGCCGTCTCAACCTCGTCGTCGGGCGTCGGCTTGCGGCCCGGTTCCCAGGCATGACTGCCGGGAATGAACCGGGTCGCGCCGTTCTCCGGCGTGAACTCGTCGAGCGGCCACATCGTGTTGACGACCACCGGCGGATGGGGCTCGGGCAGCGGATAGATCGAATCGTCCCGGTGCAGGATCTGCGCCTGCTCGCCCGGACCGATCCTGATGCCGACGGGCGCGCTGAGCTGATAGTGCCCGAGCACGCGGTCGAGCACGCCGAGCAGCAGCGGGTCGATCGCCGTCTGATCAAAGGTTCTGGTCTTGGCGAACAGGGCATAGATCCGCTGGGTATCGAAGCCCTCGAAGGAGTTGCGACCGGTCCGGGTCGACTGCAGGATCCGGTCCAGGTCGGCACGGGCCGCATGAACGCCGCCAGCGTCCAGCATCCCCGTGACGACCACGTAGCCGTCGTCGAGCAGTCGCTGCGCCACGTCCTGGCTCGCGGACGTAGCAGGCATCGTTGCCATCATCAGCCTGAGACTAGGCGACCAGGGGGTACCTCGTCACGATGCAGTTGCGGTATGGCATGAACCCGCATCAGGACGCACGTGTCGTGCTGCCGAAGGGTAAGCCCCCGATCCAGGTGATACGCGGCGAGCCGTCCTATATCAACCTGCTCGACGCGCTGAACGCGTGGCGGCTGGTTCTGGAGGCCAGCGCCGCGACCGGACTGCCGGCCGCTGCATCGTTCAAGCACGTGTCCCCGGCAGGGGTCGCCGTGGCCGGGCCGGTCGACGCGGCCGCGCAGCAGACCTGGCGCATCGGAGCTGCTCCTGGCCAGCTGACCGCCGCCTACGTCCGCAGCAGGGATGCCGACCCGAAGTCGTCGTTCGGCGACCTGATCGCGGTCTCCGCGCCGGTGGACATTGAGTTTGCCGAGTTCGTGGCCGGCGTGGTAGCGGACGGCATTATCGCGCCGGAGTACGAGGACGGCGCCCTCGCCATCCTGGCGCCGAAGAAACAGGGCTCCTTCCTCGTGCTGACTGCCGATCCCGGCTATCAGCCGCCGGAGTGGGAAGCGCGCGACGTCAACGGAGTAGTCCTGGAGCAGCAGCGCGACAACGTGCCGCTGACCCCGGACCTGCTCACTGTCGTCTCCGGCGCAGCGCTGCCACCGCACGCCGTTCGCGATGCCCTGCTGAGCCTCGCCACGGTGCGGTACACCCAGTCCAACTCGGTGGCGCTGGTCGCTGACGGCGCGGCGGTTGGCATCGGGGCTGGCCAGCAGAACAGGGTGGACTGCGTCCGGCTCGCCGCCGCGAAGGCCGCGACGTGGTGGCTGCGCCGTCACGACCACATCCGGGACCTGCCGGCCGTTCCCGGCATGTTGCGGCAGGAGCGGCTGAACTGGCAGGTTCGGATGGCCGAGGGCGATATGACACCGGGCCAGCTTGTCGAGTTCGCCACGCTGTTCCCCGGCACGGCGCCGTACCTCGACCCGGCTGAGCGGAACCAGTGGCTCGCCAGGCTCGACGGCGTGACGCTGAGCTCGGACGGCTTC
>DATHQE010000670.1:0-3998 GCA_035483035.1 Streptosporangiaceae bacterium
CTACGGCATGATCCCGGCCGGCATCGGCGTATACGGCACGACCGGCCGCCTGGAGAAGGGCTACCGCGCCTACGGCGCGGAGCTGGACGCCAGCTACAGCCTCGTCGAGGCTGGCATGGCGCGGCCGAAGGTCAAGGAGCAGGACTTCGTCGGCAAGACTGCCTACCTGCGCCAGCGCCAGGCGCCGCCGGCCGCGGTGCTGTGCACGCTCACGGTCGACGACCACGTGTCCGATACCGGCGAGCTGCGGTACATGCTGGGCGGTGAGCCCGTGCTGACCGACGACGGCCAGCCGCTGACCGACGCTAAGGGGCGGCATTCGTACGTGACCAGCGCTGGCTCGGGGCCCTCGGTAGGCAAGCACCTGCTGATGTCCTATCTGCCACCTGAGCATGCTGTCGAGGGGGCAGCGTTGCTTGTCGAGTACATGGGCGAGCAGTACCCCGTGACGGTGGCCGTGGCCGGTGCCACGCCGCTGTTCGACCCGGCGAACGAGCGGGTAAGGCGCTAGCCGGTGCACACTAACCCACTAGACATTCTGGTCTGTGTGAAGCGAGTGCCGATGGTCGGCGGGAAGGTGGTGGTCACCGCCGACGGCCAGGATGTCGACACGCGCATGTCCGGGTTCACCGTCAGCCCGCACGAGGAGTGCGCGGTCGAAGAGGCCGTGCAGATCACCCAGCGCGACGGCGGTACCGTCACGGTGCTCACGCTGGGACCGCCCGAGGCCGCTGACCAGCTGCGGGACATGCTCGCGCTGGGCGCGCACCGCGGCGTACTGCTGGAGACCGACGGGCGGGAGTGGGGCCCGGTCGCAACGGCGGCCGCGATCGTGTGGGCGGTTGGCGAACTGGGAACTACCCCGTTCCCCCTCATCTTGACTGGTAATGAGGCGGCGGACACCGGTGGCTACCAGGTGGGCATCCGGGTCGCGCATGCGCTCGGCCGACCGTGCGTGTCCGGGATCAAGCGGCTCGAGTTGGCCGGCGGCGTGCTGCGCGCGGCGCGCGAGTACGGCGGCGCCCAGGAGATGTTCGAGGTGGCGCTGCCGGCCGTGGTGAGCGTCAAGGAGGGCATTAACCTGCCGCGGTACCCGTCGCTGCCCGGGCGGCTGCGGGCGAAGCGCGCGGAGATCGCGGTGCTGCGGCCGCAGTGGCAGGACGACGGCCTGCGCAAGCTGGGACTGCGGGCGCCGGCGAGCTCGACGCGACGGGCGCAAGTGCTCGGACACGGAGCTGACGCCGTGCCCGCCCTCATCGGCGTGCTCGGGGATCTCGGTGTGCTGCCGGCTGCGGCCCGCAGCGGCGATGACGGAGCGGCGGCGTGAGCGCGGTTCTGGACGGGGCGGCGGCCGCGGCCGCCGGTGCCGTGACCGCCGGTGTCGCCGCCGGTGCTGGGACCACGGGAGATGAGACCACGGGCGCCGTGCTCTGCCTGGCCGAACGTGATGGCGCCGTCGTGGCCGACTCGTCGCTGCGGGCGCTGTCGTTCGCGGCGTCGCTGGCCGGGACTGCCGGGGTGACCGCAGTCCTGTTCCCAGGGCCGGGGGCGGCTGGGCCGGACGCTGCTCATCTTGATGGCGACCTGGCCCCGGACGCGCTCGGCGCTTACGGCGTGACTGACGTCTGCCTCGTGCGCTCGGACGAGCTCACTGGGTACGCGCCAGCGGCGTGGGCCCGCAGCCTAGCCCAGCTGGCGGCAGCTGAGGGGATGAGCGCGGTCGTGGCGGCGGCGACCGATCGCGGTAACGAGGTGCTTGCGCATCTCGGCGCGATGACTGGGCTGCCCCTGGCGGCCAACTGCGTCGCGGCAGAGCACTCAGGGCCTGGCAGCTGGCAGCTAGTGCGGCAGCGCTGGGCCGGCAGCGTGCTGGAGGACGCTGTCCTGGCGGCGCCATGCGCGCTGCTCACTGTCGCGACCGATGCGCTGACGCTGGCCGCGCCTGCACCGAGCACGGCGCGGCCGACGGTGGGCTACTTCACGCCCGCGCTGACGGCTGCTGATCTCGTGGTTCTTGCGACCGAGTCGGCCGGGCAGAGTTCGGGCATGTCGCTGGCGACCGCGCGAGTGGTAGTCGGCGGTGGGCGTGGCGTCGGCGGACCGGACGGGTTCGGCGCGCTCGAGGAACTCGCTGGCCTGCTCGGCGGCGTCGTCGGCGTCTCGCGGGTGGTGACCAGCCAGGGGTGGCGGCCGCACCGGCAGCAGGTCGGGCAGACCGGTACCAAGATCTCGCCGGAGTTGTATCTGGCCTGCGGCATCAGCGGTGCCATCCAGCACATGGCCGGGTGCCAGTCAGCCCGGCACATCGTGGCGGTGAACACCGACGCAGACGCCCCGATCATTGCTCACGCCGAGTACGCGGTGATCGGGGACGTGAACGAGGTCGTTCCGGCCCTGGTGGCGGCCATCAGGGCGCGAGCCGGCTAGTTAACACGCTCGGATTGGGCGCTGCCCCGGCGGCATGTGGCCACCGGGGCAGCTTGAACACTCGGCCGTGCCCGATGAAGGTCAGCTAGCGCGTAGCCAGGTGTTGCTGAACCCGCCCGAGCCGTTGATCGCGCTCGTCGAGTCCTTATCGGCGCCACTGTTGTCGACCATGATGATCTCGGTCGGGCTCTCCGAGCCGAGCGAGGTGCCGTTGCCGGTGGACGAGCCGTAGGTGACAGTGCCAAAGTCAGCTAGCGGCAGGACGCCGCTGCCCGACGACGGCGCTTCGGTGATGACTTCGGCCGAGGACCGATCCAGCCCGGCCTGGTTCTTGGTGATCGTCTGGGTCCAGCCCTGAGTGGAGTCCTTGAGCACCAGCGTGTAGGTCTCGGTGCCGGAGAAGGTAACCGAGGCGCTGATGGCGTCGCCAGGCTTAACGGTGTTGGTGAAGTACACCGGGTTGGCCGGGTACATCTCATACCAGCCGTAGTAGTCCGGTGAGCTGCCGCTGCAGTCGGAGTCGGTGCCGGTCTGCTCGACGGAGCTGCTGTTGTAGCCGTCTAGGCCGACCCAGAACGCGGCGTACTGGGCGGAGCCGCGGCCGTGTCTGCCGCCGGAGCAGGTGGCGGTCGGCTCGGTCCAGTTCGCGGACACGGAGTTAAAGGCGCCGTTGGCGCCGGTCGCCGCGTATCCGGACCAGTTCGTGCTTTCGGCCTGGAACGAGTGGCCGTGTACCGCGGCATGTGCCGTGCCACCGGTCGGCCGTTGCATCAGGCCGCCTGGCCTGAACGCCGCCGCCGCCGCGCCGCCTGGACGAACGTCTGTAGTGGACGGATGGTGTGCTACTGCTGCCGAGGCGTTTCCTGTTAACCCGAGGAGTGTGCAGAGAGCTATCGCTGCGGTCGCGAGGGGAATGCTCCAGCGTCTTGTCATCGGTCTCCTTCGGCCGGTTATGCCGCAATGACGCTGGCTTTGCGAAAAAAGCCCAAACTCACGTGCAGTTTGGGCATAAGGGGAAATCTACATATTCGAGCCAGTTCATCATCGCGAGCGGGGTTGCGGTGAACGTATAGCGATCGATAGTCATGGTGAAACAAGGCAGAGGCAAAGAGATAGTAAAGTATGTAAGCCTAAATACCAGGTGCTTCTGCGACATATCGCACAGCGGTTCAGTAGTGCAGGGCTCGCGGGTTCAGTGTCGCCTGGGCTCGTGGTTCGGAGGCGCCCGGCTTCCAGGGACTTAATTCGCGAAAGTTATCCAACAGGCTGGGGCATTGTCGCTGTGCGCCGATCCTGGCGACCGTCGGGCACTTTTCGATCTTGGTTAGCCGACATTTCCCGCGCAGCATGCACTTGGCCGCCGGCTTGCCCTGTATTGCGCGCACGTTAGCCGGGAAATGTCGCTAAGGCCAAGATCGAAATGGCGTTCGCCGAGGCAATGCCGTCTGTTGACGGCCCGCCAGGTCGCTCAGGCAGCCTAGTCGCGGTCAGCGCGAAGGCAGGACCCGCAGCCGGGCCCGGATCGGCAGGTGGTCCGAGCCAGCCGATGGCAAGACGGCGCTTTCCACGAC
>DATHQE010000671.1:0-13786 GCA_035483035.1 Streptosporangiaceae bacterium
GGGAACTGGTAGATGAAGTGGATCGGCGGGTTCGGCAGGTAGTACAGGCCCTGTGACCAGAAGCCCGTCAGCGCCGGGCCGCCGACCATCACCATGAGCACGCGCACCTTGGCCCGAGACGGCCGCAGCCAGAACCACGGCAGGATGCTGAGTCCGAAGATGATCAGCATGAAGTCCCAGTTCAGGATGATGCTGAGGATCCCCATGGCGATCGGGTACAGCACCTTGAGCCGCGGATCGAGCTTGTGCAGCGGGGTGTCGCGAGCCTCGTAGGTCACTAGTTCGCGCAGACCGCCGAGGCCGACCAGCTTGAAGAACGCAACCGGCAGGAGCAACGGTACGGCGAACACGATCAAATACGCGATGATCGTCCGGACGAACAGGGACGACATCACGGCGCGCCCGCTGTCCCGGCCGTCACGCCAGCAGCGGCGCCGGCCGCGAGCCCGTGAAACGAGAGCGCGGCCGCGGCCAGGTCCGGTACGGAGAGCAGCACGTCTGCGACGTCCGGCCCGAGAAGCTCAACCTGGAGCCTGGCCACTGGCGGCGCCAGCACGCCCCAGCGTTCGAGCTCCGCGGTCCGGGCGAATACCTCGCCGGCCGGTCCGTCGAGCTGGACCCGGCCCTCGCCAAGCAGCACGATCCGCGCCGCCCGGCTGGCTAGTCCGCGGATGTCATGGGTGACGGTCACCACCGTCAGCCCGGTCCGCACACGCACTGCTTCCAGCAGCCGCAGGAACGAGCGCATCCGATCGGCATCCTGGCCTGTGGTCGGTTCGTCGAGCACGAGCACGCCGGGCGCACCGACGAGCAGCGCCGCCAACGCCAGCCGCTGCCGGCCGCCCTGGCTCAGCGCCCACGGGCTCGTCTCCTCGAGCCCACGGAAGCCGAAGAAGTCGATCGCGCCGTGCACATCCAGGACGGGATCCGGCGGCATGGCACGAAACCGGCTGCCGAAGCTGAGCTCGCGCAGCACCGTCTCCTCGAACAGCATCTCGTCGGCGGCCTGAAGGAGCAGCGCGACGTGCGCCGCATGCTCGAAGACCTTGCCTGGCCGGACGGGGCTGCCGCGAAAGTACACCTGGCCGGCGCTCGGCGTACCCAGGCCCACTGTCAGGCCGGTCAAGGTGCTCTTGCCCGAGCCGTTCGCTCCGATCATGGCGATCCATTCGCCCTCCGCGATCGACAACGTCACGTCGTCGATCGCGCGGTTCGCGTCGAAGTCGACCGTGACGTGGTCGAAGGCCAGCACCGGCGGTCGCGCCGGTGACTGGCCCAGGCCGCGCCCGTTCCGGTCGAGAGTCTGCTGGGCGAGGACGCGCGCGGTGGCAGCCTTCGTGAGCGCGGGGACCAGCCAGGTCTCCCGGACCTGACCGAGCGCCTCCTCAACCGACAGCGGCAGCGGACCGGGGAACGCATCGGGCAGCGCGTGCGCGAGCCGCACCATATCCGGGACGCCGACGCCGATGCTTGCCCACCTGGCCTGGTCAGCCCAGGCATCTCTGGGCGACCGGTCCAGCACGATCCGGCCGCCGTCCATGAGCACGACCCGGTCGGCCCACGGCGCTACCTCGTCGACCCGGTGCTCGATGATCACTACGCCCGTGCCCTCCTCCCGGGCGAGCCTGCGCAGGGTGCCGAGCACTTCCTGGGCGCCAATCGGGTCCAGGTCGGACAGCGGCTCGTCCAGCAGCAGGATCCGCGGCCGCATCGCCAGCGTCGCCGCGATCGCAGTGCGCTGCTTCTGGCCGCCGGACAGGGTCACCGTCGATGCCTTCCGCATGGCCGCCATGCCGGTGACGTCGAGGCACCAGTCAACCCGGGCGGCGATCTCCGGTTGCGGCAGGGCCAGATTCTCCGGGCCGAACGCCGCCTCCGCCTGCACGGTGTGGTTGATGAGCTGAAGGTTCGGATTCTGGAAGACCATGCCGACCAGCTGGGACGCCTCGTGCGGTGGCAGCCCGGTCAGCGGCCGGCCATCGAACCTGACCTGCCCGCGTAGCTCACCATGCACGCGAGACGGGATCAGGCCGCACAGCGCGAGCGCCAGCGTGGACTTGCCGCAGCCGGACAGCCCGGTGATCAGGACCACCTCTCCGGCCGCCACGGTCAGGTCTACGTGCCGCAAGGCCGCAGTAGCTGCGCCGAGGTAGGCGAACGAGATGTCGTCAGCTGCTAGAACCGCGCTGTTGCTGCTGCTGCTGATCGCCGTGCTCCCTCCGCAGGGTCAGGACCCACATAAGGATCGAGCCGACGGCGAGGAAGCCGCCGGCGATCAGCACGGTCGCGCCGTCGTTCAACAGGACGTTCTGGTTGCCGAAGAAGGCATTCTGGTCGCCCTGAGCCCAGTTGTACTTCGTGATGAAGTCGATGAGCCCGATGATGAGGATGACGGCCGAAATGACGGAGCAGGTCCACGCGAGACGCCTCATGCCAGCTCTCCTTCCGTCGGCAGCGCGTCACCGGCCGCTGCTGGGACAGGACCGGCAGGCCCGGCCGACTGCGGCTCCGCGAATGGGTCGACGTCTGTGGTCGCGCCCCTGCGCGCACCGATCGACGGGATGACCGACCGGGCCACTCGCAGCGCGAGGGGTGCGGTGATCGCCGCCTCGATGCCGTTGCCGAAAGCATTCGACCAGGTGTCCCGCCACATCGCGTACCAGGTGTAGTAGGTCGAGTTCAGATAGGGGTCGAACGTCCAGTCGGTCAGGAAGGCGTTCGGGCCGCCACGCAAGAGGCCGATCATCAGACCATCGACGACCATGGACAGCACGCTCGCGCCGGGCGCGTAGACCTTGCCGCGCCGCGCCACGATGTACAGGTCGCAGAAGATTGCCTGGGTCAGTCCGTCCGTCCAGTCGAGTGCCCCGTGACCGCTGCCGAACAGCAGCTGAGACAGGAGGTAGTTGATGAACACCATGGAGGTGACGCAGCCAGGCTTCCGGACGAGCGCCACGCCCACCATGAGCAGGAACATGTACGGCAGGTCATGCACTTGCAGCAGATCGGCGCCAGGGATCACGTCGATGATCGGCTTGAGGAACTGGTCGCCGATGATGTTGTCGTAAACCTCGAGGATGACGCCCAGGGACGCCACGATGAGGATGTCCTGAGTAGTCCAGCGGTCCCAGCGCTTGGACCGCAGCGCAGACCAGAGCACGACTCCGAGGCCGATGATGCAGAAGGCCCAGGTGCCCCAGAAGAAGAAGGAATTCCAGGCGAACGACAACTTGACGGTGGAATTGGCAAGCAGAGCGGTGCCCATGTCTCACGCCTCCGTGACACTCGCAGACAACAGCCGAAAGTTGTTAGCAGAGAGTTGTTGTGGCACGGACGACATGGGCACCATGGCCGTAGTTTCTATTCAAGAACTAGGCTCTGGCCTCGGGCAATAGTCAGCGGGACGACTTCATTCGATGTTCACCCGTGCGCTAGCAACGCGTGACCGGACCGCACAGCGCAGCGTTGAGCGTCGTCGATGCAGGTGATCGGGCGCCGCTGCTACCGACCCGGCCTAGCCAGCGTCGAGCGCAGGCCGCGGGTCGCGCCGACAGTGGCGGCGACAATCCCGATCGCCACGACGGCGAGGTAACCGCCAACCTGGGCGACCTGGTGATAACCAGCGAACTCCCGCGCCCACAGGCTGAGGCCAACGGCCGCGATCGCGCTGGCGGCCGCGGCGATGGCGATGCTGCCCGCGGCCACGCCCGCGCACCGTGCGGCCACGTGCACGGCCGGGCCGCGTGGGCGAAGCCTGCTCAGCGCCAGGATCGGCCCGGCGCACGCAACTGCCGCCGCGACGAACCCGGCGATGGTGACACCAAGGAACTGCAGTCCGCTGAACCCGTTCGGATGCGACACGAGCCGCGAGGTCGCCGCGAGCGCTGCCAGGTAACTGGCGGGCGCGAGGACGGGCAGCAGCAAGTAGAAAGTGTCACGTAGCCGGTGCTCCCGCCGAGCGCGGCGCAGCATCAGCAGCCACAGCGGCAGCCCGCCTGCGGCAGCACTCAGCGCCGACACGGCGACAGCGGCGTCGATGACGGCGTAGCACCAGCCGATGATCGGATGACCAGCCGGCCTGTATCCCTGGAATTGGGTCAGCTGCACGAAGACCAGGCTGATGCCCACCAGCGCTGACCACGCAAGCAGGACCGTGCCGAGCGAGGCACGCATCCGGTCGTCCCTGTCGTGCAAGTGCCTAGGCGGCCAGATCCAGGCGGGCACGGCATGCCAGGCCAGGCTGAACACCGCACGCATGCCGCCGCCGGTGTCCTCAAGCAGCGTGAAGATTTCCTCGCCATACCGGGCTCGCCAGGCACGCGGATACAGCAGCAGGGCAGCACGCGCGAGCCTGCGCGCGCTCTCCTGGTGCTCGATGTGATCGGGCCCGGTCTCGCCGGAGCCGGGTGGTGGCACGTTCATCGGGTCACGCTCCCGTCAGCCCGTAGCGGACGCTGAGCCGCGCTTGCGCCAGGGACGCTACCTGGCGCATCCGCGACGACTGCTGTGCTAGCGCCTCAGCGCCGGCCATGGTGATGCGGTAAGGCCGCCGCCGGTCAACGGCGTCCAAGGGCTCGATCAGGCCCTGCGCTTCCAACCGCGCAATAACTGCGTAGAGCGTGCCCGCGCTCAGCCGGACGCCCATCGTCTCCGCAACGTCCTGCGTGATGGCGTACCCATGCCTGGGCTCGTCCGCCAGGCTGGCCAGCACCAGCAGCGGCGGATCTGCCCAGCGGTCCAGTCGGTTGGTCATGTCGGTCCCCATTCGGCCCGCCGCGGAGCGGCGTCATCGACCCTTCGGTCAGCACTCTATATCGCTGTCCGCTATATCGCAAGCCGCTATAGCGGACGTCGATACGCGGGTGGCGGATCATCGCGCCCACAGCCCTGGCCGAAAACCGAACCGCATTCTAGAATGCGGTCGAAGCCCGCCGGATCGTGGCAGATGAGGTGCAGCAATGGCGCTCGGACTGACAGAAGAACTCACGCAGCTCGCCGCCTCGGTACGCGGCTGGGCCGAACGCCACAGCCCGCCCACTGTGGCGAGGGCCGTCGCCGACGGCAAGGAAGACGGCGCAGCCCAGTACCGCGACGCGCTACAGCCGAGCCTCGCCGAGCAAGGCCTCCTCAGCCTGCACGTACCCGAGGCGGCTGGCGGCCAGGGCTTCGGCCTGACCGAGCTCACGGTCGCGGTCGAGCAGCTCGGCCGGGCCCTCGTCCCCGGCGGCTTCGTGCCCACGACCCTCGCCAGCGCCGTTCTCGTCGCGGCTGGCCTGACCGGCAAGCTCGTGACGCTTCTCGCGCAACCAGACGGGAACGGTGCCGTTGCCCTCGCCGCCGACCTCACGGCCGCGGCCGGCACCGACGGCGACCTGATCATCAGCGGAAGCGCGGAGACCGTGCTCGGTGCGGTCGGCTCGGACCTGGTGATCCTGCCCGTCCGATCAGGCCAGGACACTGTCTGGGTCGCCGTTGACGCCGCGAGCCTGGACATCACGCCGGTCGACAGCCTCGACCTCACCCGTCAGCTTGGCCGGGTTACGGCGGCCGGCCTGGTCGTGCCCGCTGACCGGCAGCTCACCGGCCTGACCACGGAGACTGTGGCCAGCCTGGCCGCGGTTGTCCTCGGCGCGGAGGCAGTCGGAATCGCCGACTGGGCCGTGTACACGGCATCCGAGTACGCCAAGATCCGGCATCAGTTCGGTCGTCCTATCGGCCAGTTCCAGGCCGTCAAGCACCGCTGCGCCCGCATGCTCGTCGCGGCCGAGCAAGCCACCGCGGCTGTCTGGGACGCGGCGCGGGCACTCGATGGCGCCGAGGCCGACAGCGAGTTCGCCGCCGCGTCGGCGGCCGTGCTCGCCACCGAGGCGGCCGTGTCGTGCGCGCACGAATGCATCCAGGTCCTGGGCGGCATCGGCTACACCTGGGAGCACGACGCGCACCTGTACTACCGGCGCGCGATGACGATTCGCGCGCTGCTGAGCGAGATCGGCCACGCAGACGGCAGCTGGCAGCAGCGGCTTGCACGGCTCGCCCTGGCGGGCGGCCGGCGTGAGATCAGGCTGGAGCTGCCCGGCGGTGGCGACGCTGAACTGCGGGCGTCCATCAGGGCCGAGCTCGCCGATATCGCCAGGCTTCCCGGCGCCGAGCGCAACGCGGCGCTCGGCGCGGGCGGCTGGGTGCTGCCGCATATGCCGAAGCCCTGGGGCCGCGGCGCGGGCGCACTCGAGCAGCTGATCATCGACGAGGAACTGCGAACGGCAGGTCTCCACGTTCCCGGCCTTGCGATTGGTGCATGGGTGGTGCCCGCGCTCATCCAGTACGGCACTGCGGAGCAGCAGGAGCGCTTCCTGCCGGCCACGCTGCGCGCCGACTATCTGTGGTGCCAGCTGTTCAGCGAGCCCGGCGCCGGGTCCGACCTCGCCGGGCTGACCACCAGGGCCGAGCGAGTTGACGGCGGCTGGCAGATCACCGGGCAGAAGATCTGGACGTCGCTCGCGAAGCAGGCGTCGTGGGCGATCTGCATCGCCCGGACCGATCCGGCGCAGCCGCGACACGACGGGATCAGCTACTTCCTCGTCGATATGCACGCGCCGGGCGTCGAGGTCAGGCCGCTGCGCGAGATCGGCGGCGATGCGTTCTTCAACCAGGTGTTCCTGGACCAGGTCTTCGTGCCGGACGACTGCCTGGTCGGCGAGGTGAACAAGGGCTGGCGGATCGCGCGGACGACGCTCGCGAACGAGCGGGTGTCGCTCTCGCGAACGTGGACGTTCGGATGCGGGGTGCCCGAGTTGCTGGAGACGGCGAAGGCGGCCGAGGCCGCGCCGCTCGCTCAGGTCGGCGAGCTCGTCGCGACCGGCCACGCCATTGACGTGCTCGCGGTGCGGGCCACGCTCAAGCAGCTGTCGGGGACCGAGCCCGGCGCTACCGGCAGCGTCCGCAAGCTGCTCAGCATGCGGCACGCGCAGCAGGTCGCCGAGCTGTGCTGGGAGATGGCGGCCGGCGGCGGCGCGCTGGCCGGCGGCCACGGGCGGCCGGTGACAGCGGACGGCAGCCCCGACGGCGCGCACTGGGCCCGCCAGGTGCTGATCACCAGAGCGCTGACCATCGGCGGTGGCACCACCGACATCCAGCTCAACATCATCGGCGAGCGGATACTCGGCCTGCCCCGCGATCCGGAGCCACCGGAAGCCGGCGGCCAATAGCTAGTAAAAGGTTCGGCCGTGCGCCGGCGGCGCTAACGGCTGTCGCCGGGTTAGCCGGGTTAGCCTGCCTGGGGATAACTCCCTGGGGGGCTAATGACCGAGGACGACGACCGCGCCGCGCGGGGGCCTAGGCAGCCGGGGCGCCCTGCGCTGCCGGGCCAGCCGGGGCAGCCGGGGCGCGCTGCGCTGCCGGGCGATGCGGCGCGTGCCCGCGCCGGTTCGCGCGGCCTCGATCCCCGGGTGGCACGAGAGCGACTGGCCCGGCAGATCGCGCTGAGCCGCAGAGCGCGCCGCCAGCGGATCACCCTCGCCATCGTCGGCGCGATGTCGGCGATCACGTTGCTGGTCTCGGGCAGCGCCTGGATGCTCACTGGCTACGTCAGCTCGCTCATCACCCGGATTAACGCAGGCACCTCCGGCACGCCGACGAGCGGCCCGGTCAACATTCTGGTCGCCGGCATCGACACGCGCGACGGCCTGACGCGACAGCAGGAGCTCCGGCTGCACGTCGGCAGCGCTATCGGAGCGAACTCGGACACGCTGATGCTGGTGCATATCCCGGCAAATCATCAGACCGTCCAGGTCGTGAGCCTGCCGCGCGACTCGTGGGTCAACATCCCCGGCCACGGCATGAGCAAGATCAATGCCGCGTTCGGCTATGGCGGGCCGCAGCTTATGGTGCAGACCGTCGAGCAAGCAACTGGCCTTACCATCAACGACTACGTCGAGGTCGATTTCCTCGGCTTCATCAAGGTCATCGACGCGCTGGGCGGCGTGAACATCTGCGTGCCGTTCGCGGTCGACGACGCGGACAGCGGGCTGCACCTATCCGCGGGCCGCCACCCCGTCGACGGCATCACCGCGCTGGAGTTCGCCAGGGACCGGCATTCGTTCGCCGCGTCCGACCTCGCCCGGATCACCGATCAGCAGCAACTGTTGTCGTCGGTGTTCGCCAAGGCCACGCAGACGGGCGTGCTCGCCGACCCCGTTCGGCTGGAGCGATTCGTCTCCGCGCTAGCCGGCGCGGTCAAGGTCGACAAGGGCTTCAACCTGGTCGGGCTGGCTGACGAGATGCGCGGACTGCGCCTGGCGGACGTCAGCTTCACCACAGTCCCGCTGGCGACCGCCAATTACGTCACGCCCACCGGGCAAGATGCCGTGCTCTGGGACGCCAAAGCGGCGAACGCGCTGTTCACCTGGGTCAAGAACGACACGGGGACAGCGAGCCCGGCCGCGTCCAAGCCGCCGTCGACGTCGCGGGCCACGATCAGCAGGGCGCAGGTATCGGTCGACGTCTACAACGGCACGCTGCTACCTGGCCTGTCGACGGCTACCGGCACGAAGCTCACCAGCGCCGGGTTCAGCGTGCACAAGGCTGGCCTGAACTGGCCGGCACACGACATCGGCCAGACGCTGATTGAGTACCCGTCAGGTCACGCGGCGCAGGCGCAGGTGCTCGCCCAGGCGCTGCCGGGCGCAGCGATGCGCATGGTCGCTGGGCTCGCGCGCATCCGTCTGGTGCTGGGCACTACCGGGCACAGCGTGGTCGCGACCGCTTCGCCCGCCGCGAAGCCGACGCCGTCCGGGGCACCTGGATCCAGGACCGCCGCGCAGGATGTCTGTCACTAATCAGGCCCGGCGCCTGGCGCGGCCCGCACGCTGACGTAAGCGGTGACATCGCCATCGATACGCCGCTAGGGGAGACCAATCGCCTGTTAGCTGTTCGGCGTGAACCCGCTCGTGCCACCGGAATCGCCGTCGCCTGGCGGCGGGAAGAATGACTGGCCGGGTGGCGGGAACGACACGCCCGCGTCCTGGCCTCCGCCCGGCGGCGGGAACGGCGTGCCGGCGTCCGAGGCGCCACCCGTAGGCGGGTACTGCGACCCTGCCGGGCCAGGCGATGGACTCGACGGATCGGCCGGAGCACCCGGCTGTGGCACGGTCGGCGGCGTCAGATTCAGGCCGTTCTCTCGTTCATGCGCAGAGATGGCGCCGATCAGCTCCTCGATCTTGGCCTCGGTGTCCGGGGTTCCGTGGCCTGTGCGCTCCGCGTAAACGGCTGCGCCCAGCTGGCGCAGCAGCGCATCGCCGCGGCGGTTGGCCTGGGCCTGGTCGAGCTTTGCCTTGCCTTCCTGAGCTGCTTCCTGGGTCTTCTGCGCGAGCTGGTTTGCCTGCGCCTTGACCTTGTCCATTAGTCCCATTTGCGCCTCCGAGGCGACAGCCGGCTAGCTCTTACTTGTGAGCATAGCCACGCGGAGCACGGCAAGCCTCGCCGGCGACCAAGCCGCCGCGAGCCGCGAACCTGCCGCCTAGGCCTGCGCGGTCGCCAGTTCCGCCGCGGTCGCCCGCGAGATGGCGAGCGTCTCGGATATGACCGTGACCAGCCGGCAGCCGTTCTCCCGGTACAGGCGCGCCGTGGTGCCGTCAGTCGCGTGCACGCCTACCGGTTTCCCAGCCGCGGCGCAGTCGGCCCAGATTCGCTCGAACGCCGGACGAAGCACCGGGTCGTGCGGATCAAGCGGGCAGCCGAGCGAGTACGACAGGTCGCGAGGACCGACATAGATTCCGTCCACGCCGGGCAGCTCCAGCACTGCCGGGAGCTCGGCCATCGCCCGGCGGGATTCCACCATGACGATGCACAGCGGGAGCGGCTGGCCTGCCAGCACACCGCCCGCTGACCGATAGCCATCCGGCGGATACCGGCACGCGCCCGCCACGGCCGCTGCCTGCTCGGCCGACTCGACGTTCGGCACGATAACGCCCTCGCAGCCGAGGTCAAGCGCACGGCCGATGTCGGCCGGATGCGCATGCCGGACCCGGCCGAGCGGAGTCGCGCCGGCGAGCCGGATCGCGGTTGTCAGCGCCGGCAGATCGTGTTCGGCAGCCGTGCCGTGCTGAAGGTCGACGACGACGTAATCGAGGCCGCTGGCCGCGAGCACGCCCGCAGAGACAGCCGTAGGCGCCACCGCCCACCCGCCGAACACAGTCTCGCCGCCGCGCACGCGGTCACAAAAGGGGCTCTCAGTCACTGGAGTAGCAAAGCACACGCGCTGGTCGCTAGCACTCCCAGGCTGCGCCCGAGGTTGACTCCAGCACCTGACCGGCAGCTCCGTACAACAACGACCCCGTAACCTTATGACCGCCAGGGATCGCAAACCCGAACATCCGGCCCCTGCCTATCGCCACCGTGGGGAAGGCGGCGGTGCGCCCGCCCGAGTACTTGAGTACGACGCGCCGTACGGCGACCGCGGCGGCTCCGAACCCCGCCCTGGCAGCTCCGGCGCCCGGGGAGTCCAGCGAACCGCAGATCATGGGCGACGCCAGGGCGCCGGCCGCCAAGAGCAGCGGGCTGACCGTGCTGTCGATGCAGGTCGACTCGGAGCTCACTGTGTAGCAATAACCCCACGGTCCGATGTCGGCAGCTGCGTGCCACGGCTGCCCATCGACGACTCCCGAGCCGATCGACTTCGTCAGCCGGGCCGGGCCCACCTGACCGGGCTGCCACCATACGTCAAGCTGGGTGTCGCGGAACGGTACGGCATAAGCGAGCTCACCGCGGCTTGTGTAGAGCACAGCCCTGACGATCGGCACGCGGGCGGGCAACAGGACCGCCACCCAGCTGCGGCCGCGCCAGCTCACCGGCGTGAGGCTGACGACCTCACCATCTGGCAGGCTGATGACGACGCGCGTGACGTCCGCTCGCACGGTGCCGAATTCAAGGACTGTCGGCCCGGAGCCAGTCGTCGTGAGAGCCGCTGGGCTCGGGGTGAACTGGCTGGCGATGTCCTGGTAGTAAGGCAGCGCGCCGGAGAGCCCACGCCCGGTCAGCGTCACGCCCTTCCCTTGTGGCGACATGACGACCGTCCATCGGCGCCCGTCCGTCGTGCCTTGCCCGATCAGGCCCGCCGGCGCGCCTGCACCAATGGGGCTGACCATGACCTTGTCGTGCAGCGGCGCCATCGGCCTCGCAGCCTGCCCTCGGAGTACGCCAGGCAGTACGACTGCCCCGGCCGCCACCACCGCAACTCCGGCCGCGACCGAGGTCCACCGGCGCATCTTGATCCCCTTGCCGCGTCGCATCGTGTCCACGACTGGCGGCGGCCCCGGCTCGATGCCGTACAGCAGGCTGCCTAGCCGGTCGCGCAGCTCGCGCTGGTCGTGAATGCTCACGCTGGTCCCCCTTCCAGGAGTGCCGCGCTCGTCCGCAGCTTTGCAAGTGCCCGGGACGCCTGGCTCTTCACGTTGCCGACCGAGCACCCGAGGATCGCCGCGGTCTCGGTCTCCGTCAGGTCCAGCCAGTACCGGAGGACCACCGCGGCTCGCTGCCCGTACGGCAGCTGCATCAGCGCGCTCACCAGCGCGTCCCGGTCGTCCTGCCGCGTAGCGCCGTCGGCCGCGGCCATCAGGTCCGGCACTGTCTCGGTCAGCACCTCGCCGACGCGGACCTTGCGGAACCTGCTGGCGTTCGCGTTGACGACGATCCGCCGCAGGTAGGCATCGGGGTTGTCAGCACGCCGCACCCGGCCCCAGGACGAATAGGCCCGGGCGAACGCTGTCTGCGCCAGGTCCTCGGCCAGCTGCCGGTCGCCGGTCAGGCCGTAGCCGAGCCGCACAAGCTGGGCCCACCGACCATGCATGAAATCGCTGAACTCGGCGTCGGCCGCGGCGTTCATGGCCACCTCCCTCACCTGCACAGACCGCGGCATCGGGTGAGACCGTTGCACGACGATTCGCACTAGGTTGGCCCACGCGGCCCCGGAGGGATAGAGGCCGCGGCGTTATTGGCGGCCAAACAGATGCTGGGCGAACTGCGGCAGCGGTTAGTCGAGGTCGAATGCCGCGTGAATCGCCGCGGTCAGCGCGGCTTCCTGGGCTGGCAGCAAGAAGCCAATCTGGCGGCCCAGCGCGCTCTTGGGCACGGTGACGATGTTGTCGCAGCTGATCACGCAGGGATAGTCGAGGCCGTTCGCTGGTCCGAGCGGGACCTCGGTCGACAGGCCGCGGATCGTGGTGGTAATCGGCGCTACCGTCACGCGGTCCAGATGCGGTCGGACCAGCTCCCTGGTCAGGATGAGGACCGGGCGTGCCTTGTCCAGCCGGGCGGCGTGGATGGGCCGCATTAGTCGACGTCGAGCCTGGTGCGAGCGGCGAAGTCCGCTAGCGCGTCCATATCCGGATCGGCGCCAGCCTCGGCCAGGATCGCGGCGTCCCTGGCGGCCATCAGACGACGGAACTCCCGAGCCAGCGCACGTTCGATGACGGAGGCACGGCTCGGCGCCTGACCGGCGGCGACAAGCTCGTCGAGCTCCCGCACTGTGGCGTCGGGCAGCCGTACGGCGATCTGGATGCTCACGATAGCCATGGTACCCAAACTGGTATTCAAGGTGCTACCAGGATGGGATTCGAACAGCGGCTAAGTTAGGCCGGTGACTCGCTCGCGAGCCGACTCGATCCGGCGCAGGGTCTCGGGGCGGCCAAGCACAGTCATCGACTCGAAGAGCGGCAGCCCCACCGTCCGCCCGGTCACCGCGACCCGGACCGGCGCCTGGGCTTTGCCGAGCGAGAGCCCGAACGACGCTCCAATGCTCTCCAGCCGCTCCCGCAGCGCATCGGGCTGCCAGGAGACGACCTCGTAAGCCGCGGCGACCTCGGCCAGCAGGTCGGCAGCCGGCTCCCGCATGGTCTTGGCCCAGGACCCTTCGTCGACAGCGGGCTCGGGCAGGAACGCGAAGTCCACCATCGCGGTGATCTCCGACAGCAGCCCGATTCTCGTCTGCGCCAGCGGTGCGAGCTGCGCGAACACGTCCGGATCAAAACGCTCCGCCGGCCACGGCGTAGCAGGCGGCGCGAGCCACGGCTGGACCGCCGCGATGAACTCGTCGACCGACAGCGCCCTGATGTACTCGCCGTTGAACGCGCGCAGCTTCTTGACGTCGAAGAAGGCCGGTGACGCGTTCACGTCCTCGATCCGGAACTCAGCCACCATCTCGTCAAACGGCATGATCTCCCGGTCGTCGCCTGGCGCCCAGCCGAGCAGCATCAGGTAGTTACGCATCGCCGGGGCGAGATAGCCCTCTTCCCGGAAAGACTCGAGCGCGACCCGGTCCCGGCGCTTCGATAGCTTCTGCCGCTTTTCGTTGACCACCACCGACAGGTGCCCCCACGCGGGCGGCTCGTGCCCGAGCGCCTCCCACAGCAGCTGCTGCTTGGGCGTATTCGGCAGATGCTCTTCACTGCGGATCACGTGCGTGATCCGCTGGACCATGTCATCGACGACATTGCCGAGCAGGAACAGGATCGAGCCATCCGCCCGCGCCAGCACGAAGTCCTCGATGCTCGAGTTCTCGAACACCGTCTTGCCGCGGACCAGGTCATCGATCACCGTCGCGCCCTCGTCCGGCGCGCGGAACCGCATCGCCCGGCCCGGACCGGGACCCAGCCCGCGGTCCCGGCAGTAGCCGTCGTAGCCCCGGTGCTGGTCACCGGTGCGGGCGATGATGTCCTCGCGGGTGCAGTCACAGTAGTAAGCGCGGCCCTGCTCGTAGAGCCGCTGGGCCGCCGCTGTGTGCTCAGCCAGGTTG
>DATHQE010000672.1:0-1562 GCA_035483035.1 Streptosporangiaceae bacterium
TCGGCGTAAGTGAAGTGGTTCTCCGTGTACTCCTTCTTCACCTGCTGGAGGAAGTCCTCGCAGCGGTCGACGATCTCCTCGTACTCGTCGTTCCTGGCCGCCTGGAAGGCCTTATGCACATCGGACTCGCCCGCCAGCACCGAGCACGACAGCAGCACGGCCGTCCCGGACATGTCGATGATCTCTCTCCTGAGCTTGCGCAGCGCGCGCTCGGTGGCCGCGCTGGCCGGCAGCGCGGCGGCCGAGTTCTGCAGGTAGATGGCGCCCAGGCTCTTGATCCGCCGCCATACGGTGGAGCGCAGCCTGGTTGGCTCGGGCGGTACCCGGTAGATGAGTACCAGCCAGCGCGCACCGCCGTCCTGGTCAGCTGGTTTCCCTGCAGTTCTCTCGGTCACCCGATCATTGTCCCTGACCTAGCGAAGGCCCCGCGCCGAGCCGCGGCCCCGCACCTAGTGGAGGCCTTATGACCGCGCTTCCCCTTATCCTGACCGTCTTCGTCGCCTGCGTGGTGGAGGCGATCGAAGCGCTGACGATCGTCCTCGCCGCCGGCCTGACCCGCGAGTGGCGGTCCACCTTCCAGGGCATGGCGGTGGCCCTGGTCGTGCTGGCCGCGATTGTGGCGGTGCTCGGGCCGACGATCACTCTGCTGCCGCTGACGGCGCTCCGGCTGGTGGTCGGCGCCCTGCTGGCGATCTTCGGGCTGCAGTGGCTGCGCAAGGCCATCCTGCGCGCCACCGGCTACAAGTCCTTGCACGACGAGGCGAGTGCCTACCTGCGCGAAGTGGCGGCCGCGAAGGCCGCGGCGGTCTCGTCCCGCCGCGGCGTCAGCGACTGGTACGCCTTCACGCTGTCGTTCAAGGGGGTTCTCCTCGAGGGCCTGGAGGTGGTCTTCATCGTGATCACGTTCGGCGGCAACCAGCGCAACATGGGCGCCGCAGTGATCGGCGCGGCCGCGGCCGTGCTGGTGGTCGCCGTGACGGGCGTCGCGGTGCGGGCGCCGTTGGCCCGGGTGCCTGAGAACGCGATGAAGTTCGTCGTGGGCATCATGCTCACCTCGTTCGGCACGTTCTGGGGCGCCGAGGGTGCCGGGGTCTCCTGGCCGGGCCATGACGCGGCGCTGCTCGTGCTGGTGCCGGTCGTCGCGCTGGTGTCGCTCGGCTACACGGTCCTGCTCCGCCAGCGCCCGCGGGCCGGCCTGGCCGCGCCGGTCGCGCATTCCTCCGAGGAGGTGGCCCCATGAGGCGGCTCAAGTCGATCGGCGCTTTCTGGTACGACTTCGTGGTGGGCGACGACTGGCGCGTCGCGGTCGTCGTCGTGGTCGCCCTCGCGCTCACCGCGCTGTTCGCGCACGCGGCCGGGGTCAACGTCTGGTGGCTGCTGCCCGTGTGCGTCTTCGTCGGCCTAGGCTGGTCACTGCGCCGCGCCACCGCCGGGAGGAGGTCCTAGCGCGTCGTGCTTATCCGGGGCGCTTGACCAGGCCGTGGTCGAAGGCGAAGACCACGGCCGCGGCCCGGTCGCGCAGCCGCAGCTTGGTGAACAGATGGTTGATGTGCGTCTTGACC
>DATHQE010000673.1:0-16661 GCA_035483035.1 Streptosporangiaceae bacterium
GGGAAGCGTTGTCGGTTCGGTCAGGGTTGCTGGGCCAGCCCAGGGCACGGCGAAACTCCTAGCTGCGGGGGCAAGCGGTGGGTTCGTCCTCAGCCGCGAGGGTACCTTCCCGTAGGCCCGTGACCAGCCGATCTAAGGTAAAGCGTCAGTATGGTCGGGTAGGTCTGACGCTGAGCATAAGGCGGGCTTATGCTGAACTGTGCTCGATGTGCACCGGCTCAGGCTGCTGCTGGAATTCGCCGAGCGCGGCACGATCGCCGCGACGGCGGCTGCGCTCGGCTACACGCCGTCGGCAGTTTCCCAGCAGCTGGCGGCGCTTGAGCGCGAGGCAGGGGCGGCATTGCTCGACCGAACGGCGCGGACGGCCGAGCTGACCGAGGCGGGCAAGCGGCTAGCGGCGCACGCAGCCGAGATACTGGCACTGATGGAGGCCGCTGAAGCGGATCTGGCCGCGCCCGAGCCGGCCGGCCGGGTGGCGATCTCTGCGTTCCCGACCGCAGCGGTGGCCTTCGCGCCCGCGCTGACCCGGACTGTCCGCGCGCACCCGGGCCTTAGCCTGCTGCTGCGGCAGACCGCCGGCGGCGAGGTGCTGCGGCAAGTGAAGGCGGGTCGGGTAGACGTCGCGATCGTGGACGACTGGACTGGCAGGCTCGCGGCCCGGCAGTCGGCGCTGCGATTCTTTCCGCTGGTGACCGATCCGCTCGTGCTAGTAGTGCCGCGCGGACACTGGGCTGGCGACGTGCGTGCTCCGATCTCGCTGCACAAGCTGCGCGACGAGCCGTGGCTCGCGACGCCAGCCGGCGAGGCATCCCGTCGGGCCGTGGACCAGGTCCTCGCAGCGGCCGGTGGCGTCGCCGAGGCGCCGTCGGAGTTCGAGGGCCTCGCCACGATCCTCAGCCTGGTGGCGCGCGGCATCGGCATCGCGATCCTGCCGCGCCTCACGCTCGCGGGCGGGGACGCGCGGGTGGTCGTCCGAGAGCTGCCGGGCAGCAGCACGGCGCGGGACCTTTACGCGGTGGCCAGGGCGTCCTCGGTGCGCAGGCCTGCGGTCGCTGTCATCATCAGGGCACTGACGACGGCGGCCCGTGGCTTGCCCGGTGGTATCAGGACCGCGCCCGGCGCTGGCGCGCCCAGCACTGGCGACGGCGACGCTCCGGCCGACTAGCCGCTGGCCGGTCCGCGGCACGAAACCGTCGGCTCTGGGGCTGATGGAGCATGAGTCGATGGTCGTGTATTCCGGCATAGCGGGCCGTATTTTCGTGCAGTGCGCTTTGTTTCTGGCGCAGGGCCTACTCGGGTGACACCCGGATAATTCGCCTACCGCAAATTCTTTCGGCCTGAACTCCGGAGCCATGGGTTGGAGTATCAGATTGCTCGCGGAGAACTCCGCTCGTTCACGATCCGAATATTCGGCCGCCGAGCGAACTATCAGCGACTGAAATGGTGCCTGACCGCGTCGGCTCGGCGCCACGCGGTCCATGGCGGCGGTCATGGTAACTGGCACGCGCTGGATTTGGTGTCTTGCTGCTCGGTCAGCGATTCCTGACGCTGGCCCGGGACGAGCACGCCAGGGGCGGGGGCCTGCGACCCGCGAGAGGCGTCCCGACCTGCATCGATTCGGTCGACGAGGGCATTCTTGGACAAGATAAGGCAGAGAGTCGTGAGATCGAGGATCTCGCCGATCTCGAACCTCGGACTGCCGTCGGTATGGATGGTGATCGTGTCGTCGCGGCTCTCCAGCGTGAGGCTGTTGTGCTCCCCGTCTGCGAGGGTGGCCCACGACGTGCCGACGTCGTCCGTCTCCCAGTGGATGTTTTCCCAGTGGATCTTCATTTGCAGGCCCTCCTCGGTTTACGCGTGGGCCCCTTGAATGTTCATTCAGTTAGGAATATTTCGTGCCGCAGCCAGATCAGATAATCGCTTGTCACTTAATTACCAGGACTATCACGTGCGCATTCGAGTCGCGAATTGATCTAGTCCCTGAGGGAGACGGCGCCGCGGTCCTACCGAAAAGGTAGAAGCGGGGCCTCGATACTGCACGAACTAGTCGTCTCATGATCCCGAAAGATCTGGCACAGCCGGCTGTGTCGGATCTTTCGCCCATACCGGCTATCGTCGTCCGGCGCCCTTGGGTATCGCATATCTTCCGGCTCGCTAAGCTCCGGATGTGGACCTTGATCTTTCCCGGCCGGCGGCGGAGCTCACCGCCCAGATTGTCGACATCGAGTCCGTGAGCGGCCACGAGCAGCCGCTAGCAGACGCCATCGCCGCCGCAATATCCGACCTGCCGCACCTGGTGCTGCACCGCGACGGCAACGCAATCGTGGCCAGGACAGATTTCGGCCATGACCAGCGAGTGGTGCTCGCCGGCCACATCGATACGGTCCCCGTGCACGAAAACCTGCCGTCGCATCTCGAGGACGGCCTGCTCTACGGATGCGGTAGCTGCGACATGAAGTCCGGCGTGGCGGTGCAGTTGCGGCTCGCGGCGCAGCTCGCGAGCGCTGTCAGAGACGTGACGTACGTCTTCTACGACTGCGAGGAGGTGGAGGCCGAGCGGAACGGGCTCTTGCGGCTGAGCCGCCGCCGCCCCGACCTGCTCGCCGGCGACTTCGCCGTGCTGCTCGAGCCGTCCGGGGCCGTGGTCGAAGGGGGCTGTCAGGGCACTTTGCGCGCCGACATCATCGCGCGTGGCGAGCGGGCGCACAGCGCGCGATCATGGCTCGGCAGCAACGCGATTCACGCCGCTGGCGGCATCTTGGACGTGTTGCGTGGCTACCAGGCTCGTCAGCCGGTGGTGGACGGCCTGGGCTACCACGAGGGACTCAACGCCGTCGGTATCCGCGGCGGGGTGGCGGGGAACGTGATACCGGATGAATGCGTCGTCAGCGTCAACTTCCGGTTCGCGCCGGACCGGTCAGCGGCGGAGGCTGCCGACCATGTTCGCGCTGTGTTCGACGGTTTCGAGGTGCAGGTGACGGACGTGGCCGGCGGCGCCAGGCCTGGCCTCGGGCAGCCCGCCGCGGCCTCGTTCGTCGCTGCCGTTGGCGGGCAGCCAAGGGCGAAGCTGGGCTGGACCGATGTGGCCAGATTCGACGCCCTTGGCGTGCCAGCCGTGAACTACGGTCCCGGCGACCCGCAGCTCGCCCATACCAGGAACGAGCACGTGCCGGTGGCGCAGATCGAGGAGTGCGAGCAGCGGATGCTGGCCTGGCTGACAACCGCCAGCTAGCCGGGCGCAAACTCCGGGAGCTAAGGCGGGGGAACAGCGGCGCCCGGACGCCCCTGCTCCCCCGCCTGTACCCGACCGGTGAAGTGGTCTTCTGGTTGTTACTGCGGCGGCGCCGCGGCCAGCGTCAGCGATCGGGTCACGGTCTGATCCGAGGGCGTGACCCACGTGAGCGAGATCGTCGAGCCACCGCGCACCGTCTTGAGGATGTTCATCAGCGATGCTGGCGACGAGATCGCCTGGTTGTTCACCTTGGTGATGACGTCGCCGGCGACCATGCCAACCGCCGCAGCGGGCGTCTGGCACAGTGAGCCGAGTACGAGCGTGCCGGAGTCCACCGGCGCGATCTTGGTCGGCACGCCGGGACTCGCGTTGTTCTGCAGGCAGCCGCCCGGCGCGGGGTTGACCTGGCCGAGCTGCTGCTGGTTGGCCTCCTGCTGCTGGAGCTGCACGCTCGGGTTAGTCGCGTTGCTCTGGGCACCATTAGCTCCGCTGGGCACTAGCACCCCGACGAAGCCGGTGGTGCCGATCTGGATGCCGGCGCCCTGGTGGCCCGCGATGATCTGCCTGGCGATCGTCAGCGCCTTGTTGATCGGGATGGCGAAGCCGACATCCTGCTGGTTGCTGGTGATGCCGTTGGTGCTCGCCGCGGTGTCCATGCCGATGACCTTCCCGGTCGTGCTGGCCAGCGGGCCGCCAGAATCGCCAGGGATGATGTCAGCGTTCGTCTGGATCATGCCGGTCAGTCGCTCGGACGAGGCGCCGCTGCCGTCGTCGCTAGCGGTGATGGACTGATTCAGCGCGGTCACCGCGCCCGGGACTGAAGTGATATTGCCGGTCCCGTTGGCGTTGCCCATGCCGATCACGTCGTCACCGACATTGACCTTGGCGGAGTCGCCAATCGGCACCGTCGTCAGGCCGCTGGCGCCCACAAGCTGGATCACCGCGACGTCCGAGCCCTTGTCGTAGCCGAGCCACTTCGCGGTGTACTGGCGGTGCGTGGCTACGACAGTTGCGGTCAGGCCGGTGCTGCCGTTGATCACGTGGTTGTTGGTGAGCACCGTGCCGTTCTTGCTGATGATCATGCCGGTGGCGGCTGCGGCTGCGCCGCTGCCGTCGTACTTCAAGTTGCTGGTAATGACGACGAGGCCCGGAATGACGGCGCTTTCGACCTTCTGCAGCGTGCTCTGGCTGATGTTCGAGCCGGGATTGCTGCCTATGCCGTTGCCGCCATTTGCGGGTCCACTGCCACTGAACGGGTTGTTGCCGAGTCCATTGCCGAAGCTGCCGTTTCCGGAACCTGAACTGGCCGACGGCTGCTGGCTCGTATTGTCGGCGAACGCGACGACGAGGCCCCCTGCGGTCGCTGCCATCGCGGCGACGGCGAGATAGGTGATCGCGGTCGTCAGGCCACGCCGGCGCCGCCGTGGCGGCTGGCCGTAGCCACCGGGCATGCCGTAGCCGCCGCCGGGCGGTTGGCCGTAGCCGCCGCCGGGCTGTCCGGGCAGGCCCGGTCCAGCCGAACCACCGTAGCCGGGCTGGCCACCGTAGCCGGGCTGACCTTGCTGCGGCTGACCTTGCTGCGGGTAACCGGGCTGCTGGCCATAGCTGGGCTGCTGGCCGTAGGCAGGCTGTCCGTAACCGGGCTGGCCATAACCGGGCTGCTGGCCGTAGGCAGGCTGGCCCTGCGGGTAGCCGGGCTGCTGGCCATATCCGTGCTGGTAACCGCCCGGCTGGCCGTATCCCGGTGGCGGGTAGGTGAATCCGGGCTGCGGCTGCCCGATGGGCTGAGTAAACGCCGCCTGGCCTTCGCCGGGCTGGCTCCCGGCAGGCGGGCTGCTGTCGGGCTGCCGTGCTGCAGGCGCGCCGGTCCCTGGACCGGATGGCTGGCCTCCGTCCGCCTTATCGCCGTCACTGACCTCGGCAGGGTCGGACTGGCTCGCGGACGTCGTCCAGGATTCCCAAAAGCCAGGCTGCTGGCCGTCGCTGTTCTGCTCGTCCATCTCCATCACCCTCTGCCCAGTGAAAGCCAGCCTATGTCCGATCTCTCGCGTCCTTTTCCGTTGGCAGGCGCGGTGGCGCGGAGGTCGGTGACACCAGTAAGCACTATCGACCTGACCGTTAGCTGAACGAGGCCTGAGTTTCGCCTATCCCCGCGCGCAGAAGCGCGGTCTGACGCCCTTGCGGATCGTCACTCCGCGCATCGACTCGGCGCCTCGAGCGGGGTCCAAGGCGATATATCTTGTCAGCGGGCCGCCTAGAGATATATCTTGAGACCCACAGGGCACCCCGCACGCAGGAGTCAACAATGTCCGCACAGCCCAGCACGTATCAAGCTAACCTCACCCGCCGCGAGGAGATGGCAGTCTCGGGCGCGGCACTGTCACAGGCCCCCTGGAAGCTGGCCGGAGCTGGCGGCGTCGCGGTGGCGGGCGCGGATCTCGCCGCCCACCTGGCCTTCCACCTGCTCAGCTTCCGGCTTGAGTGGGCCACCTCGCTGTCCATGGGCATCGTGGCGTTCTTCGCGATCGCTGGTGCCGGGGCGCTGGTCCGCAGCAGGCACAGCCGGGCACTGCGCTGGGCCCGGAGCAGGCCGTGGCGGTTCGCCGTGGCGCCAGGGGCCGCAGCGGCGATCCTCGTGTTCGTGCTGACCATGGTGGACGGCAGCGGGATCTTGGGTAGCGCGTTCACCGCGATCTGGCACGGCGCTCTCGCCTTCGCCTTCACTGGCGTGGTCGGGTCTGTCGTCCGGCCGCGCCGCCAAGCGCGCAGCTGACCGCGGCTAGCGGGGCTGACCGCGGCTAGCGGGGCCGACGCTGCCGGAGTCAGGCGCGCACCCCGTGCTCCGCGAGGGGACCGACGCGCAGCCCGCGCCGTTCGCACTCGTCGAGCAGTGGCGGGAGCGCGGCGAGGCCGGCTTGCCAGGACCCCGGCGGGGACGTGCAGCCCGAGTCGTGCAGCAGCACGGTGACCCCGCCGTCCAGGTCGCTGACCAGCGTCTGCAGCACTGACGCCGGAGTGGCGCCGGGCGTCCATTCCCGGCCCCAGGATCCCCACAGCACCGGCGTCAGTCCGAGCTCGCGCGCCGTGACGAGGGCCGGGCCGGTCAGCACCCCGTACGGGGGCCGGAACAACGTCGGCCGCCTCCCGGTCACGTCAGCGATCAGGTCGGTGGCCCTGGTCAGGTCCGACCGGGTAGCCCGCGGTCCGCGCACTGTGAGGTAACGATGATCGAACCCGTGGACGCCGACCTCGTGGCCCGCGGCCGCGATCTGGGCCGCCAGGCCTGGTGCCTTCGCGACCATGCTGCCGAGCATGAAGAACGTGGCCCGCACGTCAGCCTCGGCGAGCGCGCGGACGAACTCGGGCGTGGACTCCGGGTCGGGACCGTCATCAAAGGTCAGTGCGACGTGGCCAGGGTCGCCCTGCCCGCCCAGCCGGCGGAAGACGAGCTTGCGCGCCGGGCCGAGGCCGGTGATGCCAGGACCCGCGTGCGCGACCGCGAGCCCAGCGGCCGCTACGGCGAGCCAGGCTGGCCAGTGCCCGCGTCCCGCGGCCAGCCCAGTGGCACCTGGCAAAATGTTCACCTCATGTCCTTCTGGTAGCTCTCGGGTTGCGCGCGCTCAGGCTAGTCTGCGGGGTAGCACGGGATACTGACACGCGGCCTGAAGGTCCCGGCACGGCGGGCACTTACCTGGGATCATGTAAATGTTGCATACCCGGCGCTAGGGGGACCGGTTGGCAGTGCAGGCAGCACGAGTCGTCTTTCCCGCGGCGGACCGGGAGGAGATCTCGGCGGCGGTCGCCGAGATTTTAGCGAGCGGCGCCCTGACGCTCGGACCCTACACCCGTCAGTTCGAGGCGGCCTTCGCCGCGGCGCATTCGCCTGGCGGCGCGCAGCAGCCGCACGCGGTGGCGGTCTCCAGCGGGACAGCTGCGCTGGAAATCATCCTGCGCAGTATCGGCGTGGCCGGGCGTGACGTCATCGTTCCCGCCAATACGTTCTTCGCGACGGCCGAGGCCGCGCTGCGCGCCGGCGCGAGGCCCGTGTTTGCCGACATCGACGCGCAGACCTTCGCGCTCAGCCCGCAGACGCTACTAGCCGCGCTCACCCCGCGAACGGCCGCGGTCGTGCTCGTGCACATCGGCGGTCTCATCAGCCCGCAGGTCGGCGAGCTGGCGAGCATCTGCGCCGATCGAGGCGTCGCTCTCGTTGAGGACGCCGCGCACGCGCACGGCGCCAGCTACGCCGGCCAGCCGGCCGGCTCGTTCGGGGCGGCCGCCGGATTCTCCTTCTTCCCGACGAAGGTCATCACGTGCGGTGAGGGCGGCATGATCCTGACGCCGTCTGGCCAGATCGAGCAGCAGGCGCGAATCTACCGCGACCAGGGCAAGGGCAGCACGAGCGCCAATCATCACGTGCTGCACGGCTACGCCTGGCGGATGTCCGAGCTGGCCGCGGTGACCGGGCTGGTGCACGTGCGCAGGCTGGCCGCGTTCGTAGAGCATCGTCGCGGCGTGGCCGGCCGGTACGACGCCGCGCTCGGCGCCCTGGATGGTCTCGAGCCGCTCGGCGAGCCGGCGGGCTGCCGGACCAACTTCTACAAGTACATCGCCGTCCTGCCGGCCGGCGCGGACCGGGCCGGATTCCGGCAGCGGCTGGCCGAGGATCACGGGGTGCGGCTCGCAGGCGAGGTGTATGACCTGCCGCTGCACCACCAGCCGGTGTTTGCCGAGTTCGCCGGGCCGCCGCTGCCCGTCGCCGAGGACTTGTGCGCGCGGCACATATGCCTGCCGATTCACTCAGATATGACCGACGACGAGGTGGATCAGGTAGTGGGCGCCGTGTCAGCCGTATACGGCGCTCTGGCCAGCGTGTGAGGAATGCCGCTGGTGTCCGTTGAGATCACGCGGGTAGTAGAGGTGGATGCATGCGCATCGCAGTGACCGGGGGCTGCGGGTTCATCGGCTCCCACGTCGTCGACCACCTGATCAGGGCCGGCCATGAAGTCGCCGTCCTGGATGTGGGTCGCCGCTGGCTCAACCCCGGCGCCGAGTACCGGCACGCGGATCTCTTCGACGAGTCGGCTCTGGCCGCGACTATGACCGGTGCTGACGCGGCGTTTCACCTGGCCGGCGCCGCGGATGTCAACGAGGTCGCGGCCGACCCGGTGCATGCGGTCCGGCTCAACGTCGAGGGCACGACGCGCGTCCTGGCCGCCGCGGTCCGGGCGGGAGTCGGGCGCTTCGTGCTGGCCAGCACGGTGTGGGTATACGGGGCGGCCATCGGCCGCGGCGAGCTCACCGAAGACGCACCCGTGGACCTGCGCAGCCCCGGCCACGTGTACGTTGCCACGAAGCTGGCGGCCGAGCTGATCGTGCACAGCTACCGGGAGATGTACGGGCAGCACTTCACGATCTTGCGCTATGGCATCCCGTACGGCCCGCGCATGCGCGATGCCCTGGTCGTCGCCCGCTTCGTCCGGGCCGCGCTGGCCGGCGAGCCGATCACCATCGCGGGCACCGGCGAGCAGCAGCGCAACTACGTCTACGTCGAGGACCTGGCCGACGCCCACCTCCGGGCGCTCGCCCCTGCCGCTTGTGACCAGACTCTCGCGATCGAGGGCGGCACACCCGTGTCGGTCCGGGAGATCGCCGATACTGTCTGCAGCCTGGTGCGGCCGGTCCCGGTGCGGCACGAGCCTGCCCGGCCGGCTGACTACCAGGGCGTGAGCATCTCGACGCGGCTGGCGAAGGAACTGCTGGACTGGTCGCCGGTCACGTCGTTCCCGGCGGGTGTCCGCCTGTATCTGGACTGGCTGCGCCAGCAAGCGGCGCCGGTGTCCGGGGGCGGCGCATGACCCCCGGCC
This sequence comes from Streptosporangiaceae bacterium, assembly GCA_035483035.1. Taxonomy (GTDB): domain Bacteria; phylum Actinomycetota; class Actinomycetes; order Streptosporangiales; family Streptosporangiaceae; genus JAJYUU01. The sequence goes on from DATHQE010000673.1 coordinate 9,100, forward strand.
GATCCGCGCTCCTGCTGTCGGGGTCGATCGGCATGGGCCACGACGCGCTGGCCGCGGCGTGCACGACCTCGCTGGAGTCGCAGGGCTGGACGACCGCGACGCTGGATGCCATGAAGATGATGGGCCGGCGCAGTGGCTCGGCCGGCGAGGCGGTCTTCCGGATGATGCTCGGCGTGCCGGGCCTCTACGACGCCTTCCACTTCGCCGCGTTGCGGACCGGCGGGCGGCTTGCCCGGCTGGCCGACAACGGGGCCAAACGCCAGCTTGTCCCGAAGCTCCGTGGCTACCTGGATGAGCATCCGGCGGACCTGCTGATCTCCGTGTTCGCTACCGGTGCAGCGGCGGCCAGCGAGCTCGCCGGCCGGTATCCGGCCATGCGGCACATAGTCTTCTGCACCGACGTCACGCCGCACCGGCTCTGGGTGCACCGCAACGTCGACATGTACCTGGTCACGGCGGAGATTGCCGAGCTGGCGGTGCTGCGGTTCCAGCCGGACGCCAAGGTCCAGGTGGTGCCGCCGCCGGTGCGGGCAGCCTTCTATCACCCGCGTAGCCAGGCGCAGGCGAGAGCGTCGCTTGGCGTGCCGCCGGGGGAGCGCTGCGTCCTGCTGATGTCTGGTGCCTGGGGACTCGGGCCGGTCGCCGCCGCGGCCGAGGCGCTGGCAGCGGCCGGCGTGCACGTGCTGGCCGTCGCCGGGCGCAACGAGCGGCTAGCGCGGAAGCTGGCGGCGGCTGCCGCCCGCCAGCCCAGATTGCGCGCGTTTGGCTTCACTAACCGGATCCCCGACCTCATGTCGGCCGCGGACCTGGTCATCACCAGCTCAGGTGACACCTGCTCGGAGGCCAGGACCGTCGGCCGTCCGCTGCTCCTGCTTGACGTCGTGCAAGGCCACGGCCGCGACAACCTGCAGCACGAGCTAGAGCTCGGCGACGCCATGGTCACTTCGCCCGGGGCCGCCGACGTGACCCGGTGCGCCCTGGCCGCGCTCGACCGGGCGAAGCCGGCCCCGGCCTTGCCGGTCCGGTCACCGGCGGACTGGGAGTCGGCGTTCAGCGCGGCGATTAGCAGCTGCGGACTCTGATCACCGGCTGAGGCGGCTGGGCCACTCGGCGTTCGTGTCAGGTTAAGCCTCCGGCCGGGAACGGGGCCGCCTGCGTTCGACCCGTCTGGCTGGCGCGGTAGCGTGTCTGCTGACGCGGTGGCCGTCATGGCGATTGACCTGCCCTCTTTCGAGGGTCGCACTGGATCTGGCGTGCCCGCGGACTGGTCCGACAGGCGCGGAGGCAAGCGGAGTGACAGGTGCAATGGGTGCGCTGGAGCCTGGTCCGGGACGGGCCGCCCTGGCTGTCCCGGTAGTGCTGCCCGGGTCGGCTGGACCGACGGTGCTGGCCGGGACGGGCGCTGATCTAGCCGATCACGCGCTAGGCGGGAGCGGGCCTGGCCAGCCAGCTGGCCGCAGGCCGGCCCGGCTTGTCGCGCGGAGCCTGTTCCTGCTCACCAAGCCGCGCATCATCGAACTGCTGCTTGTCACCACGCTGCCGACGATGATGCTGGCTGACCGCGGACTGCCACCGGTGCGGCTGATCCTGATCACGCTGCTCGGCGGCGCCTTGGCGGCCGCCAGCGCGAACACGCTGAACTGCTACATCGACCGGGACATCGACGCGGTCATGCGGCGCACCAAGAGCCGGCCGCTGGTGGCGCCGGCCAGCGCGCACGGCGGAGCGGCCAGCGGCGCCGGCACGGCGATCAAGCCCGCGGAAGCGCTCGCCTCGGGCATCCTGCTCGGGGCGGCGGCCACGCTGCTGCTCGGGCTGGCGACAAACTGGCTAGCCGCGGCCCTGGCTGATGCGGCGATCTTGTTCTACGTGTTCGTCTACACGCTCGGCCTGAAGCGGCGGACCGCGTCCAACATCGTCATCGGCGGCGCGGCCGGCTGCTTCCCCGTCCTCGTGGGCTGGGCCGCGGTAACCGGCAAGGTCAGCTGGTGGGCGGGCGTACTGTTCGCCATTATCTTCTTCTGGACACCGCCGCATTTCTGGGCGCTCGCGATCAAATTCCGTGACGATTACGCCGCCGCCAACGTGCCCATGCTGCCGGTCGTCGCCACGCCAGCCACGGTGGCGCGGAAAATCGTCGTGTATTCCTACCTGATGGTCGGCGTGACGCTGGTGCTCACGCCTTACGCGGGCTGGATCTACGGCTGCTGCGCGGGCGCGCTTGGCGGCTGGTTCCTGGTCGAGGCGCACCGGCTGCGCGGCCGCATCGCAGCTGGCAGCGCACCGGCGCCGATGCGGCTGTTCCACCTGTCGATCGTGTATCTCACGCTGCTGTTCGCCGCGGTCGCGGTGACCGCGCTGCTGCCCTGGCACCACTGGTAGCGCGCGCCGTTCCGGAATAGCCGTGCGGCGGATGTCGTCTCCTACTCCAGGCTGACGTCGCTGGCAAGGGCGGCGACTATTGTGAGCGCTGACGGGGTGTTTCGGCATAACGGCGGGTGATTAAGTGCGCAGACTCGGTGTTCGAGCACGCTGGGCAGTTCCGGCTGGAGTCGTGACAGCAGTCGGCGTCGTCGTCGCGGCAGCCGCGGCGGCGAGCGCCTCGGTGCCGTCGCTGCCCCACCGGACGGCCGCGCAGCTGCTGGCCGAGGTTGCCCAGGGGACCGCTAAGCCGCTCGGCCCCTTCACCGCGACTGTGCAGACGACAGCGAACCTCGGGCTGCCCCAGCTTCCGCAGAGCGCGCAGCCCGGCGGGACCGACGGCCTGACGTCCGGCACTCAGTCGATCACTATCTGGTACCGCGACGGCCAGCACCTCAGGGTGGCCAAGCAAGTCCAGGCCGGCGAGTCCGACGTGCGGCTCAACGGCCGCACTGCGTGGCTGTGGAACAGCGCGACGCAGACCGCCACCCGGCTGGCCCTGCCTGCGCACCTCACCGGCCTGCCCGGTGATAGCGGGAACGGGGTTGGCCCGAAGCTCAGCCCCACGGCGGGCCCGAGCTCGCTGACGCCCGCAGCGGCGGCCAGCCAGGTACTCGCGGCGGTCGGCCCCACCACGGTGGTCGCCGTGCAGTCCAACGTCACTGTCGCTGGCAGGCCCGCCTACCAGCTGGCGCTGGCGCCGCGGAGTAGCAAGTCGCTGGTCGGCCAGGTGCTGATCGCGATAGACGCGAGCCGGGACATCCCGCTACGCGTCGAGGTGCTCGGGCGCGGGTCGACGGACGTGGTGTACAGCGTGGGCTTCACATCGCTGGCGTTCGGTACGCCAGCGGCGTCCAACTTCAGCTTCTCCCCGCCGCCCGGCGCGACCGTGAAGCAGCAGGTCGTGCCCAGCAGCCTCCAGTCGGCGCTGAAGCAGGCCGGCCTGAGCCCGGCTAGCCTCGGTGGCCTGCCTCGGGCCGGCAGCAGTAGTCAGTCGGGCTCGGGCGCGCCCGCTGCCGGGTCGGCCCAGGCAGGCGCGCCCAAGGTCATCGGCCGGGACTGGCTGTCGGTCGTCGCGACCCCGCCGAGCCCGCAGGTCGCCGCCGCGATGCAGTCGATGCTCAGCAGCGCGCCGGGGACCACGTCGCAGCAGACGGGGTTCAGCTCGTCCTCGTCCTCGTCGGCTAGCTCGGCGTACAGCTCGACGCTGACCATTAATGCCGGACCTGGCCAGGGCCTTTCGGCCCTGCGGCCGCTCCTGCTGGCGACCGCGCCGGTGCACGGCAACTGGGGCAGCGGGCGACTGCTGCAGACCAAGCTGCTGTCGGTACTGATCACCAGCAAGGGCCAGATCCTGGCAGGCGCTGTCACGCCGGGCGTGCTCTACGCCGACGTCGCGGCCGACGGCGGGTAGGGCGGGACCGTGACCAACCTGACGTATCCCGCATGACCTCGGCGGCCGGGCTTGCGCTATCCAGCAGCGGGCTGACAAAGCGGTACCGCGGCGGCCAGCTCGCCGTGGACGGAATCGACCTTGCGGTGCCGGCCGGCTCGGTCTACGGCTTCCTCGGGCCGAACGGCTCGGGCAAGACGACCACGATCCGCATGCTGCTCGGCCTTATGCAGCCGACGGCGGGCAGCCACGACGTGCTGGGCCTGCCGATGCCTGCCGGGCAGGCGCGGGCGCTACCGCTGGTCGGATCGCTGGTGGAAGGCCCGGCGTTCTACCCGCATCTATCCGGTCGAGCCAACCTGGCCAGGCTGGACGCGGCGGACCGCACGGCGAACCCGTCGACATTGCAGGACCGGATCGACCGCGCGCTGGACCGGGTCGGCCTGCTAGCCGCGGCCGATAAGCGCTACCGGGCGTACTCGCTCGGGATGAAGCAGCGGCTGGGCATCGCGACGAGCCTGCTGCGCCAGCGCGCGCTTGTGGTCCTGGACGAGCCGACGAACGGCCTGGACCCGCAGGGGACCCGCGAGGTGCGGGCCCTGATCCGGGAGATCGCGGCGGACGGCACCACCGTGTTCGTGTCGTCGCACTTGCTGGCCGAGGTCGAGCAGACCTGCACGCATGTGGGCGTGATGCGGACAGGCAAGCTGGTCTACCAGGGCTCGCTCGCCGAGTTGCGCGGGCAGGCCCGGCTACTGGTCAAGACGCCGAAGCCGGACCAGGCCGCGACTGTCCTGCGGGACCTCGGGCTGACCGGCGTGACGCAGGACAGCCAGGAAGTCAGGGCCGATCTGGGCACGATGCTGCCGGAAGTGATCTGCGAACGGCTCGTGCTCGCGGGCGTGCCGGTTGCCGGGCTGGAGACGCCACGGCGCAGCCTGGAGGACGAGTTCGTCGAGCTCACGGGCGAGGGTTTTGATGTCGACTGACGCCAGGAGGCTGGCCGACCCGGTGCTCGCGAGCACCGAGGTGGCCATTGACCGGCCCAGGCAGCATCGGCCGGACGCGGACACGGCTGGCGCAAGCGGCCCCGTTCCCGCCTGGTTCAGGTTTTTCAGTTCCGAGCTCCGGCTCGTCTTCGGGCGCCCCCGGAACCTGGCGCTGCTTGGCGTGCTGGCGCTCGTGCCGATTTTCTTCGGCATCGTGTTCCGGCTGACGCTATCGGCGCCCACCGGCCCGGGGAACGGGCCTGCCTTCCTGAATCAGCTCGCCGGGAACGGCGTATTCCTGGCGCTGGTCGTACTCTCGCTCACGTTGCTGCTGCTCCTGCCACTGGCCATCGCGGTGATCGCCGGGGACTCAGTCGCGGGCGAAGCCGGCCTCGGTACGCTGCGTGGCCTGCTGACGGTGCCGGCGGGACGGAGCCGCCTGCTGGCGGTCAAGTACGCGGTGATCGGCGTGTTCAGCCTGGCAGCGTGCCTAGAGATCTCGGCGTTGTCGCTGATCATGGGCCTGGTCTTGTTCCACACCGGGCCGGTCACGCTGCTATCGGGTACGACTATCTCGCTGGGCGCCGGCGTGGTGCGCATCCTGCTTGTCACCGTGTACGTGGCCCTGGGCCTGACCTCACTCGGGGCGATCGGGCTGGCCGCGTCGACGCTGACCCAGCATCCCGTCGGAGCCATCGCCGGCTTGCTCGTGATCGCGATCGCGAGCGAGATCTGCGACCAGGTCCCCCAGCTCTCGTCGATTCACTCGTTCCTGCCGACGCACTACTGGCTGTCGTGGGATGGGTTGTTCCGGGCTCCGATCGACTGGTCAGGCATGACGCACGGACTGGTGTCGTTCGCCGTCTACGCGGTGGTCTTCGGCTCCGTCGCCTGGGCCAAGTTCACTTCTGCCGACGTCACGAGCTGAGGCGCGCGCGGAGCCGGCGGCTGACGCCGGCAAGCGATAGCGTGACAGGGTGCGTTCCGAACTGCCCGAGATTGACGTCCTGCTCAAGGCGGCGGTGGCCGGCATCGGCGGCGCGCAGCGGCCAGGGCAGGCGGCGATGGCGGACGCCGTGCAGCAGGCCATGCAGTCTGGTCAGCACCTCGCCGTGCAGGCGGGGACGGGGACAGGCAAGTCCCTCGCTTACCTAGTGCCGGCGGTCCGGCACGCGCTCGGCGGCTCCGAGCCCGGCTCGAGTGGCACAGTCGTGATCTCGACCGCGACGATTGCCCTCCAGCGCCAGCTCATCGAGCGTGATCTGCCTCGGCTGGCTGCGTCGATTGGCGACCTGCTCGGCCGCGAGCCGTCGTTCGCCATCCTGAAGGGTCGCCGCAACTACCTCTGCCTCAACAAGGTGCACGGCACCGCACCGGAGGAGCCGGAGGACTCGCTGTTCGACGCGCGGTCGGTGTCGGCGATCGGCCGGCAGGTGACCCGGCTGCACGAGTGGGCGGCGACGACCGGCACCGGTGACCGGGACGAGCTCGTGCCGGGCGTAGACGACCGGGCCTGGCGCCAGGTCTCCGTCAACGCACGGGAGTGCATCGGGGCGCAGAAATGCCCCTTCGGCACCCAGTGCTTCGCCGAGCAGGCCCGGGAGACCGCTGGCGAAGCCGACATCGTCGTCACCAATCACGCGCTGCTCGCGATCGATGCGATGGAGAACTACATCGTGTTGCCCGAGCATGACGTCGTAGTGATTGACGAGGCGCATGACCTCGTCGACCGGGTGACGAGCGTCGCGTCCGGAGAGCTGTCGGCGTCCGCCGTCGAGGCCGCGGTCCGGCGATGCGGCCGGCTCGTCGGCGAAGACCTGACCGGTCGGCTGCGCGATGCCGCGGAGGGCCTCGGGCTCGCGCTCGCCGACACCGATGCCGGCCGGCTGGACGTGCTAACCGAGCACGTTGAGGTGGCGCTGGCCACTGTGCGGGACGCCGCGGCGGGGTGTGCTGCCGACCTGCGCAGCCGCGTCGGCGCCGAGGACGACACGGCCCGGCTGGTGACGAACAGGGCTGCGACAGTCGCTCTGGATGAGGTGGCCGAGAATGCCGGCCGGATGATCGCCGCGTACGGCGCGGAGATCTCCGTGCGGCCCGAAGTTGTCTGGCTAGACCGGCCGGTCAGCGACGAGTCCTCCCGGCCTGACACGCTCCGCGTCGCGCCCCTGCAAGTGGGCGGGCTGCTCGCGGAGCGGTTGTTCAAGCCGCGCACGGTCGTACTGACGTCCGCCACCCTTACGCTCGGCGGATCATTCGAGCCGCTCGCGCGGCAGTGGGGCCTGCCGCAGCTCGGCGCATCCGACGGGGTCGCGGCGCCTGCTGCGCAGCCTGCCGTGCTGCCTGCGGGGCTGCCAGCCGCACACCATGGCGCGCAGGCTGGCGTGCAGCCGGCCGGCGAGCCGGAGGATGGCGGCCTCGACTGGATCGGTCTGGACGTCGGGTCGCCGTTCGATCATCGCCGCAGCGGCATTCTTTACGTCGCCCGCCAGCTGGCGCCGCCTGGCCGTGACGGCCTGTCTGATGCCTACCTCACGGAGTTGCGGGAGCTCATCGTGGCGGCCGGCGGCCGGACCCTTGGCTTGTTCTCCTCGATGCGGGCGGCCCGGCAGGCGGCCGACGCACTCCGTGACGAGATTGGCGTGCCGCTGCTCTGCCAGGGCGACGACTCGACCGGGCTGCTGGTCACCAAGTTCGCCGAGGACGAGACGAGCTGCCTGTTTGGCACCTTGTCGCTGTGGCAGGGCGTGGACGTGCCG
>DATHQE010000674.1:0-1964 GCA_035483035.1 Streptosporangiaceae bacterium
CGAGCGACATGACCTCGCCGGCGTCGGCGTAGCCAGCCTGGGTGCCCGTGCTGGCGCCGAGCTGACCGGGATAGAGCGTCCACGTGGTCCCGTTGTCGGTCTCGGCGCGGACGGGAAGGGCGGATGCGCTGTGGGCCGGGAGCGGGGATGCGCTGGCGCTAGCCGCGCTGATACCGGCTCCGGCGATGGTTATCGCGGCAGCGAGCACCGCCGCGATCCTGGTCGTGATCCTTCCTGTCATGATTCCTCCTGCTGTCATGTGACGCGAGCCCTGAAGTGCGTACGTTAAGCAAGGCGCATTCTGTACGGCCATCACCGTACAGTGTTGGTTTTAGTGAAACAAGGGCTGCGAGTGATAGGTCAGCTCACGTGAAGTAAGACGGCCCTGGGCCGGAACTGAAGGTAAGAGCACCGGCCGAGTGCGCTATGCTCTACACGCGACAAGCCCCGTTAGCTCAGTCGGCAGAGCGTCTCCATGGTAAGGAGAAGGTCTACGGTTCGATTCCGTAACGGGGCTCCAGGTTATGTGAGTCTTTCGAAAATTAATCAGACAAGAAGCGGCTCTGAGAGTGCCCCTCAAGTGCCCCTCGCTGCAGCGCTAGCTTGGTGATCATTGCCATGAGCTGGAATTACGGCAAGCCGACGAGAATCCGTTAGCCTTTCCGGTCTCAGGAACGCGTCCGCAGTCGCGCTGATCGGGCAGACGGGAACGGCCGCAGCCTGGAGATCTTTTAGAGGAATTTGAGGTCGAGCAGCCGCTCGCTCAAGGTCCACAATTGCTCGGCGCCCTTCGGGTCCACGGCATAGGGCATGACGCCTCGAAGGGATGCCCCGTCCGCCATGGACGTCTCGCCGATCTGCTCCCGCCGGTGACTGCAACCCGGCGCGCGTCGTAGCCGGCGGCGGCGCGGTCAGTAGTCGCGCCCTGCAGTCCAGTACGGGCTACTGAGGACTGATCGTCTCCGCTGTGATCGGCTGGAAGCCATGCCGTACCGCTCGTCAATGGTCAACGTCGCCGTGGCCTCGGTCCAGGATGGCTTGCAGGTCTGAGCGTCATGGTCATGACCTGGTGAAAAGCGTCCTGCGGGCGGAGCCCGCGACCAAGGGGGTCAGCTGGCCGAGCCGTCTGCTGGACGGCCTGGGCGGGCTGGGCGGGTGGCTGGTGGGGCCCGATCCGGGCCTCAACCGGCTGCGCACCGTCTTGTGCGCGATGGTGACCATCGCGGGCGCGATCGGCGCGGAGTGGCTCTTCGTCCACTTCACCGGGGCGTTGCTTCGGCCGGCGCCGCCAGCGGTCGCCGGGGCGGCCGCTGCGGCCCGGGTGGTGACGGCCAATCATGCTCTGCTGATCTTCGCCATGGTCCTGGGCGGCGTCATCGGGCTGACGGCGGCGATATCCGTGCAGGACACGCAGCCCCGGGATCAGGTTCTCAGCATGCTGGTCCTGCCGGTCCCGATGATCGCGGTCCTGGCCTTGTCGCTCGCCGTCGCGCCTCATCGCGTCCTGGCCCTGTCCCTGCTGCCGCTGATCCTGGCCGCGGGCACCTACCCGCGACGGTTCGGCCCGGTCGGCGTCCGCGTGGCGCCGCTGCTGTTTACCGGCTATCTGTTCGGGTTCCTGCTGGGGTCCGTGATCACCCTCGGCGATACCGGGTGGCTGACGGCGGAGATCGGAGTGGGCATCGTGGTCGCGATCGTCGTCAAGGTCGGCGTATTCCACGACACCAGCAGTCGGGCGCTGCGGCGGACCCAGCGGTCCTACGCGGCCCGGGCGCGCCGGCTGGCCGGCCTGGCCCTGGCGGCGTTCGACGAGCCTGGCCCGAGCGCCAGCCGCCGCCTGTACCGCCACAAGACCCGGCTGGGCGAGGCCACCCAGCTGATCGACGGCCAGCTCGCCGATCCCGGCGTCGCGCAGGGCGATTCAGCCGCGGCCCTGCTGCATCAGCGGCTGTTCGACTCCTGGC
>DATHQE010000675.1:0-2715 GCA_035483035.1 Streptosporangiaceae bacterium
CCTGCTGATCGACCTGTCGCCGACGATGCTGGCGCTCGCACCTCGTCCCGCCGCCCAAGGAGACGCTGCCCGGCTGCCGGTCGCCGACGCGTGCGTCGACGCCGTCGCGGCGCTCTACCTGCTGTATCACTTCGATGATCCGCTGGTGCCGATCGCCGAAGCCCGCCGCGTGCTCTGCCCCGGCGGCCTGTTCGTAGCCTGCGCGTCTAACCGCGACAGCAATCCTGAGCTTGCCCGCGTCCTACCAGCCTGGGGCAGTTCTTCTCCGTTTGATGGAGAGGACGCCCCTGCCATCGTCGCATCTGTGTTCAGTGACCTCGGAGACGTCGTTGTGGTCGACAGATGGGACGCTCCACTGGTCACGCTGTCAGCAGCCGAGGAGGCTGCCGCGTTCCTTCGCGTCCACGGCGTGGCCAGCGCAGCCGCGCAACAGGCCGCGGCCCGGCTGGAACTCCCGCTGACTCTGACGATGCGCGGCTGCTTCGTCTACGCCACCAAGGCCAAAGAGCCGCGGCCCTGAGCGCGGGCCAGGCGGTCTAGCCGAGCCGGCCAGGGCCGTCGAACAGACGCAGGCTTCGCTCGAGCAGCGCGCCCGGCGAACAGACATCGTCGACGTCTACGCACGCGAGACCCAGCCGGCGGACCGCACTCAGCATCACCTCGTTGTAAAGGTTCGACCGTCCGACGAACTTGTCCACCAGGATCGCGGCGTCGTCGGCCAGCTCCGCGTATCGGCTCGCCGAGTAGATGCGGCCGCGCACAGTCGCCGGGGAAGCCGTCAGCCAGATAGCGGCGACCTTAGGGTCACTGATCTCGGCAACGCGGTCCGGCCACGCGCCCGAACCTTCAAGGATCAGGCCGCCGTCGTCGTGATCGGCCGCGTGCGTCGCGATCAGCGACCTGATCACCGGCCACATCCGCGCGTAGTGCCGAAGCTGCGCTGTTGCCAGCTCCTCGATGGACAGCGACAGATAATGCTCCGCCACGTGAGCGGGGATCTGCCTGTCCGCAACTGTCCACGGCCGGCCTGGATGACGTCCGAGGCTGTCCGTTGATACGCAGCTCCACCCGAGCCGGCGAGCGAGCGCCTGAGCGAGGGTTGACTTCCCGACGTTCGATGTCCCGCCGATCACGACAACGCTCAGGTCTGGCTCGAAAATCAGCTTGCCGCCCGTCATCAGGCTACGGAGTGCCAGCTAGGCGTAGACGGAGTCCAGCCAGCTCTTCAGCGCCTCCGCCGCGGCCGCGGCATCCACATCGTCGCGGAACACGTGCGCGCTCATGCCGACCACGCTGCCGAAGTGGTTGCGCCCGAAGAAGCGATACAGGCTGTCATTCGTGCGCACGCCGAGGAATTCCGGCGTCAGGTAGTCGATGACGCCGTCGAGCGTGCCCGCCTTGCCGAGGTCAGCGCGGACCGCATCGCCGATCGCGGCGCCGGAGGCAACGCCGAGGGCCGCTCGCAGCGTGTCCATCGCGTCCGGCGCAGCGGCCGCATTCGGACCTTCGATGCCGGCCGACGGCTGACCCACGTAGGTGACGCGGCGGCCGTTGAAGTGCTCGAGGTACTGCCCGAGCGTGTGCAGGTAGAAGTCCGTGTGGCCGTCGATCGCGTCGTACTGGTCCGCCCAGTCGTCGGCGAGGATCCCGCTGTGCACGTAACGCAGGTGAGCGGTCCCGCCGCCACGAGCCTCGATCGCGTAGTCCAGGGCGTTGAACGTGCCGTCCGGCGACTCCATCCGGATGACGAGCCGCCGCGGCGGATCCCATGTCTGGATGGGCGCGCCAGCCGGCGGCGTGGCACCGGCGGGGATCTCCATGCCCGTCGGGAACTGCCAGGCGGCCGTGTCGGCGGTGATCGCCGTCCAAACGTCCTCCGGGCTGGCGGGCAGGTCGACTTCGCGGGTGATCTCGAATTCACGGCTCATGACTACGGCTCCTTGGTGATCTTCGGATGGAGTGCGACAACGAAACGGTGCTCCCGGCCACCCGGCGCGGTCTCGTCGTGGTAGCGGGCGACCAGGTCGTTCACCGCCTCAGCCAGGTCGACAGCGAACGCCGCCCGGTCCCTGGCGGACGCAAAGCGCACCACGCTGTCAATGCCGAGCGTCGCCACTGGCTGGCCGGCCGCGCCCGACCGGGTGATCAGCTCGCCAACCTCGCGGACCAGACGCCCCGCGACCGCCAGCAGCCACCGCGCCGAGCGCTGATCCGGCTCGCGCGACGGATCCGGCGCGACCGCGGACAGCGCGGTGGGCGAGATGACGTAGGACGCGGCCGTGGCCTGGAGCACCCGCTCGGTGCAGTTGCCCTTGCGGCGCTCCTCGACTAGCTCGATCAGGCCGTGGCGCTCAAGCTCGCGCAGATGATAGTTCGCCTTCTGCCGGGTCAGCCCGACGCGCGTCCCGAGTGTGCTGGCTGACCCGGGCTGGGCTAGCTCGGCGAGCAGGCGAGCGCGAATCGGATCCAGCGACGCTTCAGCGGCGGCGGGGTCATCGATGACAGTGACGTCGTACATAGCTACAGCCTCACACCGACTGATTTTTTTGTCAAGCCGACTAAACCTGTCGGCTGGCGGCTCACGAACGCCTCGCTGTCACCGGCACGCTGGCTGGACATGCGGGCGAACCACGACCCGACACCCGGCCGGTGGCCCGGCTGATTATTCGGACATCAATCTCAGATGCCTTTTTCAGCCCAAAATAGTGTCCATTT
>DATHQE010000676.1:0-7549 GCA_035483035.1 Streptosporangiaceae bacterium
CACGAGCACCAGTGGTAGCAGCCACCACGCCGTCACCCCGGCCCGGTGCAGGCCGTACGTGCCGGCCAGGCCGAGCACCACGCCAGCGGCGACAAGCCAGTCGTCGCCAATGACGAAGTCGTACCAGAACGCGCCGAACGCGCGCAGCTTTGACATCACAGCAGCTCCCTAGTGTGCGCTCTGGCCGGCCGGCTCGCGCAGCTCGGCGGGACCGCCGCTGGCGCCGCCTGCCGATTGCCGCAGCAGCACGGTCAGCCCGACCGCGAACAGCGCGATCGCCGGGATGATCACCAGCAGCGCGGCGTCCGAGCCAGGCCAGTGTGCGCCCGCTCCCTCGCCGCCCCAGAACACTCCAAAGCTGGTCAGCATGATCCCGACGACGAACTTCATCGTGTTCTCCGGCACCCTGGCCAGCGGCGCCTTGATCACGTACCCGGCGGCCACGACCAGGACGATCGCACAGCCAGCGGCGATGGCGGCCAGGCCGACGTTCTTGGCGTTGGCACCGAACGTCAGCACGATGAACACGACCTCGAGCCCCTCGAGCAGCACGCCCTTGAACGCCAGCGTGAACCCGTACCAGTCCGGCGCCAGAAATGACGGTGCTCGGGACGCCCGTGCCTGCGACGACCCCCTGGCCTGCTGTGCTTCCGCCTCGGCCAGGTGCTCGGCGTACAGCTTGTCCTCGTCGTGCAAGGCCTTGTGACCGCTGGCCCGCAGGATCGCCTTGCGCACCCACTGCAGCCCGAAGACCAGCAGCAGGGCGCCGACGACCACGCGCAGCCCGGTCAGCGGGATGTGCGAGACTGCCGGGCCGAGGACCGCGACGACAACAGCAAGCACGGCGAGCGCGGCCACCGAGCCCGTGCCTGCCGACCGCCAGTCCCTGGCGGTACCCGCAGCCAGTACTATCGTCGTCGCCTCGACCGCCTCTACGACGCAGGCGAGGAACACTGCGATGAAGAGCGCGCTTGCAGCGGCACTCATGACGGTCCTCCAGCTGACCTTTGGGGCGATGACCTAGCCATAATAACAGCCGTCACTTCTAATAGCTGACAGCTGTTACCAGCCAACGACCGCGGAACTGCGACAGCCCGGCGAGGCACTAGGCTGAGGACCTGTGACTACGAACCCTCTGACAGTTAGCACAGCCGACGCCCGCAGCGCAGCCGCTGACGCCCTCATTATCGGCGTGACGGAGGGTCCGGACGGCCCCGTTCCCGCGCACGGCTCGGAGGACATCGACGCAGCGCTCGGCGGAACCCTCGCCGCTACCCTGGCCGCCCTAGGCGCCACTGGCAAGCAAGACGAGCTCACCAAGATCGCATCCGCCGGTGCTGTCGCTGCGCCGCTGATCGTCGCCGTTGGGCTTGGCAAGACCGATCAGGGCGGGGAACGGGGTCGGCTCGAGTCGCTCCGCCGCGCTGCGGGCTCTGCGGTCCGCGCGCTGACCGGCGGGAAGACCGCCTCGATCGCCCTGTCGTTGCCTGCCCGCGACGAGGCCGAGACCGAAGCCGTCGCGCTCGGCGCCCTGCTCGGCCGCTATCGCTTCACCCGCTATCGCAGCGCTACTGCCAACGGCACCGCTGGCAACGGCAGCAGTGTCAACGGCGGTGCTGTCAACGGCGCGCCTGACCTGCTCGTGCTGTCCTCTGTCGGGGCAGCGGCTGGCCGCGCGCAGGTGCTTGCCGACGCCATGACTGAGGTGCGAGACCTGGTCAACACCAGCCCCGCTGACCTGTACCCGGAGACCTTCGCTGCCGAGGCGCAGCGCATCGCCGTAGCGGCCGGGCTGGAGATCGAGGTGCTCGATCACGTCGCGCTCGCAGCTGGCGGCTACGGCGGGCTTACCGGCGTCGGGCAAGGCTCGGACCACCCGCCACGGCTCGTGCGGCTGGCCTACCGCCACCCGGCGGCGACCAAGACTGTCGTGTTCGCCGGCAAGGGCATCACGTTCGACTCCGGTGGCCTGTCGCTGAAGCCACCGAAGTCGATGGAGGCGATGAAGTCGGACATGGGCGGCGCCGCCGCGGTGCTCGGCGCGCTCCAGGCGATCGCGGCGCTCGGGCCCGCCGTCAACGTGGTCGGTTACCTGGCCATGGCGGAGAACATGCCGGGCGGCCACGCGCAGCGGCCGTCGGATGTGATCACGATCTTCGGCGGCAAGACCGTCGAGGGGCTCAACACCGACGCCGAAGGGCGGCTTGTCCTGGCCGACGTCCTCGCCAGGTCCGCGCAGGACGCTCCTGACCTGCTGGTCGATGTCGCGACGCTGACCGGCGCGCAGCTCGTCGCGCTCGGACCGCGCGTCAGCGGCGTCATGGGCAGCGACGACGAGGTGGCGGCCGCGATCGCGGAAACCGCCCGCCAGGCCGGTGAGCAGGCCTGGCCGATGCCCCTGCCGCCCGAGCTGCGAAAGGGCCTCGACTCCAGCGTCGCCGACATCGCGAACGTGGCCGGCGAGCGATTCGGCGGCATGCTGGTAGCGGGCCTGTTCCTGAAGGAATTTGTGCCGGATGGCGTGCGCTGGGCACATGTGGACATTGCCGGCCCGGCCTTTCATGAAGGCGAGCCGTACGGATACACCCCCAAGGGCGGGACTGGCGCCGCGGTGCGGATGCTCGTCCAGGTCGCGACCGAGGTCGCGGACGGGCGGCTCTGACCCGGCACCCCGCCGGCAGGGCGGGGCAAGCAACGGCGCTTGCCCCGCACGATATGACAAGGAGTACAGCAGTGAGCGAGCCAGCCGGCGCCAGCAATGGCGGCTACGACATCGTCATTCTCGGCGGCGGCAGCGGCGGCTATGCCTGCGCGCTGCGCGCTGCGGAGCTCGGCAAGCGAGTCGCGCTCATCGAAGAGGACAAAGTCGGCGGCACCTGCCTGCACCGCGGGTGCATTCCCACGAAGGCTTTGCTGCATGCCGCTGAGGTCGCCGACTACGCCCACGACGGACCGAGCCTCGGCGTCCTGAGCAGCCTCGCCGGCATCGACATGAATGGCGTCAACGCCTACAAGGACAAGGTCGTCACGCGCCTGTGGAAGGGCCTGACCGGCCTGGTCGCCAGCCGCAAGATCGAGGTCATCGAAGGCCACGGCAAGCTGATCTCGCCCACCTCGGTCCAGGTCGGCGAGCAGGTCATCACCGGCGCGCACGTCGTGCTGGCGACCGGGTCGCAGACCCGGAGCCTGCCGGGCCTAGTCCCCGACGGCAACCGCATCATCACCAGCGACGACGCGCTCCGGCTCGATCATGTGCCCGCGTCCGTGATCATTCTCGGCGGCGGCGTCATCGGCGTCGAGTTCGCGAGCGTGTGGCGCTCGTTCGGGGCCGAGGTCACCATCATCGAGATGCTGCCGCACCTGCTGCCGACCGAGGAAGAGTCGAGCTCGAAGCTGCTGGAGCGGGCGTTCCGCCGTCGCGGCATCGGCTTCAAGGTCGGCACCAGGTTCGAGAGCGTCAAGGACACTGGCAGCGGCGTGACCGTCACGGTTGCGGGCGGCGCGACGATCGACGCCGAGCTGCTGCTCGTGGCGGTCGGCCGCGGACCGGTGTCCGCCGGGCTCGGCTACGACGAGGTCGGCGTCGCCATGGAACGCGGGTTCGTGCTCGTCGACGAGCTGTGCCGGACCAACATCCCGACGATCTCCGCTGTCGGCGACCTGCGGCCGGGTCCTCAGCTCGCGCACGTCGGCTTCGGCGAGGGCATCATGGTCGCCGAGCGCCTCGCGGGCCTGCCGGTCATACCGATCGACTACGACGGCGTGCCGCGGGTCACCTACTCCGATCCCGAGGTCGCCTCCGTCGGCATCACCTCCGCCACGGCTGCCGCTCGCGGCATCGAGTTCACCGAGTTCACCTACGACCTGGCCGGGAACGGCAAGAGCCAGATCCTGCAGACCAGCGGCGCGGCGAAGGTCATCGTCACGGCCGGCGGCGGCCCGACGCTCGGCGTGCACCTGGTCGGTGCCCACGCGGGTGACCTGATCGCCGAGGCCCAGCTCATCGTCAACTGGGAGGCCGTGCCAAACGACGTCGCCCAGCTGATCCACCCCCATCCCACCCAGTCCGAGGCCATCGGCGAGGCGTTCCTCGCGCTGGCTGGCAAGCCGCTCCACAACCACGGATGACCGGCGAGAGCTAGAGTCACAGATAAGCGAAGAGGGAGTTACGGGAAGCCATGTCGGTCTCCGTATCGATGCCACAGCTCGGCGAGAGCGTCACCGAGGGCACAGTCACCCGCTGGCTCAAGCGGGAGGGCGAGCACGTCCAGGCCGACGAGCCGCTGCTTGAGGTCTCGACCGACAAGGTCGACACCGAGATCCCGTCGCCGGTTTCCGGCATCTTGCGGGGCATCACCGTCGCTGAGGACGAGACTGTCGCCGTCGGTGCCGAGCTCGCCATCATCGAGGAGGACGGCTCCGCTGGTGCCGCTCCGCCGGCGGCAGCGCCGCAGGCAGCGCCCGAGCCCGCTCCCCAGCCGGCTGCTCCCGCGCCGGCCGCTGCCACGTATGAGCCGCCGGCCGAGACCTATGAGCGGCCGGAGGAAGCCTATGAGCGGCCCGCGGCCAGCTATGAGCCGCCGGCCCCGAGCTACGAGGCGCCGGCCCCGAGCTATGACCGCCCTGCCGCCAGCTATGAGCCGCCCGCCGCCAGCTACGAGCCGCCGGCGCAGTCCAATGTCGTGCCCGCCGATCCGCCGCCCGCGTACCAGCCTGTCGCCGCGGGGTACCCGGCTGCCGCCGACTACGACAGCGGCAACGGCCAGGCGCCTGCCCCGGCTGAGGTCACTGACGCGGCGGATGGGCCATACGTCACGCCGCTGGTGCGCAAGCTCGCTGCCGACCATGGCATCGACCTCGCGACGATCGCCGGCACCGGTGTCGGCGGCCGGATTCGCAAGCAAGACGTCCTGGATGCGGCCGCGCTCCAGCGCGGCCCGGTAGGCCCAGTCCAGGCCGCACCAGCCCAGGCCGCGCCAGCCCAGCCAGCACCAGTCCAGCCAGTTCCCGTCCAGCCCGCACCCCGCCCGGTGGCCGCAGAGCCGGAGGGCGGCCGGCGTCCGGCTATCGTGCCGTCCAGCCTGCGCGGGACCACCGAGCGGATGTCTCGAGCACGTCAGGTCATCGCGCAGCGGATGGTGGAGTCGCTGCAGACCTCGGCCCAGCTGACCACCGTGGTCGAAGCCGATGTCACCGCCATCGCGAGGCTCCGGGAGCGCGCTAAGGCCGCGTTCGAGGCACGCGAAGGCGTCAAGCTCTCGTTCCTGCCGTTCTTTGCGCTCGCGGCGGTCGAGGCGCTGAAGGTCCACCCGAAGCTGAACGCCGTCATCGACACCGCGTCCGGCCAGGTGACGTACCACGACGCCGAGCACCTCGGCATCGCCGTAGACACCGACCGCGGCCTGATGGTCCCGGTAATCAAGAACGCGGGTGACCTCAACATCGGCGGGCTCGCCCGCAAGATCGCCGACCTGGCGCAGCGGACGCGGGCCGGGCAGGTCAGCCCGGATGACCTGTCCGGAGGCACGTTCACGCTCACCAACACCGGCAGCCGTGGCGCGCTGTTCGACACCCCGATCATCAACCAGCCGCAGGTCGGCATCCTCGGGACCGGGACGGTCGTCAAGCGCGCCGTGGTCGTCGAGGACGCCACGCTGGGCGAGGTCATCACGGTCCGCTCGATGGTCTACCTCGCGCTGACCTACGATCACCGGCTGGTCGACGGGGCCGACGCGGCCAGGTTCCTGGTCACGATCAAGGAGCGGCTGGAAGAGGGCGCGTTCGAGACCGAGCTCGGCCTCTAGCCGGACACCGCGCACGACCGAAGGGGGCCGGCGGTGCGGGTTGCCATTACCGGCGCGACCGGGCTCATCGGCGGCGCGCTCGCCGGATACCTCGGCGGCGACGGCGTCGATGTGCTCCGGCTGGTGCGCCGGCCGGCCGCCGGGGCTAGGGAGCTGCAGTGGGATCCGACTAAGCCCGACGGCGGCCTCGGCGGCGAAGCGCTCAACGGCGTCGATGCTGTCGTGCACCTGTCCGGTGCACCGATCGCGTCCCGGCGCTGGACACCAGCGCGCAAGCACGAGCTGCGCGCGAGCCGCGTCGACAGCACAGCCGCGCTGATCCGCGCCATGCTCGCGGCGCCAGCCCCGCCGCCTGTCCTGCTGGCGGGCTCGGCGATCGGGTGGTACGGCAACACAGCCGGCCATGCCGTCGACGAGAGCGCACCGAGCGGCGCGGGGTTTCTCCCCACGCTGGTCCGCGACTGGGAAGAGGCCACCGCGCCCGCGCGCGCGGCCGGCATCCGGGTCGTCAACCTGCGCTCCGGCATCGTGCTGTCCAGGCGCGGCGGATTGCTTGGCCCGCTTCTGCTCCCCTTCCGCCTCGGTCTTGGCGCCAGGATCGGTACCGGCACGCAGTACCTGAGCTGGATCACGCTGACCGACCACCTCCGGGCCGTGCGATTCCTGCTCGCGCAGGACCTGTCCGGCCCGGTCAATCTCACCGCTCCGGCGCCAGCGACCAATGCGGACTTCACCAGAGCGCTGGCCAGGGCCGTGCACCGGCCAGCGGTCCTGCAGGTGCCAGCCGCGGTGGTCCGGCTCGCGCTCGGCGAGCTGTCGACCGAGCTGCTCAGCAGCTCCCGCGTCGTGCCGGCCCGGCTCGAAGCCGCGGGCTTCACCTTCCAGCATCCGACCATCGGGCCCGCCCTGGCCGCTGCGATCGCGAGGTAGGTCGGGCGCGAGCGACCCCGTTCCCGGCCGGAACCATCCTTGCGCCGGCGGTCAGCCTGGCGACCGTCTACCGGAGACGCCGACCCGAGTCGACTTCGGTGCCGGTTGCCGTGGTGTCGTCGACGCCCGGCACGTGCGGCAGGTGCATCTGAGGCTTGGCCAGCAGGTCGGTGATCGGGCGGCCAGGCTCCACGCCCACCAGCGGGATCTTGCGCAGCCTCGGCACTGGCCCGGTCATCCCGCGGTAACGGAGCATCACCGCGTTCGTCATCCGCAGCAGGCGCCGGGCGCCGAGGATCGCGGCCGCGGCCAGCGGAAGCTCGATCAGCAGCGCCGAGAGCAGGCTCTCCTGAAAGCCCTTGGTATGCGCATCGAGGACGACGTCGAACCACGCGTCGCAGCACAACAGCGTGGCCAGTACCACCAGGCACAGGATCAGGATCTGCCGACGCCGCCACGACGCCCAGCCGGTCGCCGCGAACGCCGCCAGCAGGGCGATGTCAAAGCCCACCCACGCGCCGCGCCAGCCGCCGGACCGGTAGTACCTCGGCAGCGTCGTCGCCAGCACGCCGGTCCAGGCCGCGAGGAGGATGCAGCAGACCAGGATCACGGCGAGGATGATGGCCCGGCGACGGTCCCGCGTCCGGATGGCCAGGGCCTCGCTGTCGATATCCGCCAGCGCCCGCCTCAGCTCGAGCCGCTGCTGCGGGGTCATGCGGCGCAGTTCGTCCTCGTTGTACAAGGCACGCACCTCCTGCTGACGCTAGCCGTGACCTGGCGCTGCGCATTCCCGCATTTTGTGCCCCGTTTACCTG
>DATHQE010000677.1:0-1534 GCA_035483035.1 Streptosporangiaceae bacterium
CGAGCGTAGTGACCGGAACGCCGCAGTGGCCGCCCAACTTGACGACATGGTCCCCGAAGTGACGCCTGGCTTTGTGTCAGTGGTGTGGTGGCGGGCCGAGGATCTGCATGCCATGCAGGGTTGCGGCGTCGCCGAGCGCGGACTGGTCGAGTGGTGCGGGGTCGGGCAGGCGTCGTTCTATGGCGGCCCTGCCTGCGGCTGCGGCGAAGTGCTCGAATCCGGATGGGGTGGTGATCTGCAGGGCGTGCAGTGGCTCGCGGTTGCCTACGAGGAAGGTGTGGGGTTCTCCTACCGGAAGGAGGACGAAGTCGCCGGCCGCCGCGGGTAGCTGCTCGCCTTTGCAGCGGAACTCGGCTGCGCCGGACAGGATGTAGAAGATCTCGTCCTCGTGTAGGTGGCGGTGCAGAGGCGGGGCGAATCCGGCGGGGTGGACGAATTCGGCGATGGTGAGCCGACCGTGGGTCTGTTCTCCGGTTGCCTTCCAGGTGACCAGGTTGCCGAGGAACCACAGGTCCTGCCCGTCACCGGCTGCCAGCAGGTAGGGCGTGCCGGCCGCGGGGAGCCGGTGGCAGCTGTGTGCCGGTGGCCGCATACTGGCGGTGGTCGTTGCTGTTGCCGGGGCCTGGCTGTTGGCACTGTTCATCGAGTTTCCTTCGGTAACGCAAGACGGCGAGCATGCCGGGATGCTTCCGAGCCGTTGGCGAGGAGCCTGGTCATCTTGGTGACTGGTATTACGAGGACGATGCGGGCTCCCGCTGCGGGGCATCACCCGGAAGTGCGGCCGCAGGGTTCAGCTGGCCGCGGCCATGACTGGCCGGGGCGAGCCTGAGTCGGCGTTGATCAGCGCCGCGATGGCCGGGTAGCGGCGCATCCTGTCCAGGCAGCGACTGCGGGTCGGGCCGATGCTGCCGATGGGTATGCCCAGCCTGATGCTGATCTCGGCGTATGGCACCGGCGGGTCCGTGACGAGCATGGAGATCAGCCGCTGGCCTTCCAACGGCAGATGAGTGAACGCCTCGCGCAGCGCCGCATGGCGCTCGGCCGCGAGCAGTTCGTGCTCGACCGCTTCGGCCTGCCCGTCCGGTATGGTCTCGGCGTCGGGCGCGCAGACAACCGCGTTCAGTCCGCGTGCCGCGCCCACGACGCGCCAGCACTCCCGCCGGGTGGTGGTCGCGAGCCACCCGGGCAGCGCGGCTGGATCGCGGATCTTGTCCAGCTGGTCGACCAGGCCCATCCAGACGCTCTGGCCGACATCGTCGGCGTCGGCACGGCCGAGCCGGAACCTGCGGCAGATCGACCAGATCAACGGGGCGTACCGCTCGACGAGCGCGTCCCATGCCTGTTTGTCGCCGCCTTTGGCGCAGGCTACCAAGCCGGCGACTACCGAGTCATCACACGCCTGCCCGGCGTCCTTTTGCGCGGTTACCCAGGGAGCACGGTCGGTCGCAGCGGTCATGATCTGGTTCTCCTCAGCAATTACCGGCCTATATGAAGGCCGAGCCGTCCGGATCCGGGCTGACTGATGCCCGGCCAG
>DATHQE010000678.1:0-7087 GCA_035483035.1 Streptosporangiaceae bacterium
GACCGTGCTGGTAACCCGGCCGCGCATCTCCGCCGGCGCCGCTCGCAGCATGGCGGCAAAGAGCGCGGCGTTGGCGACTGGCGAGACCAGTAGCGTCACGGCGATCGGGACGGCCACCAGCGGCGACGGGAGCAGCATCGCCGCCAGGCCGAAGAGGGCGGTGCCGATCACGGTGAGGAAGAGGCTGAGCTGCCACAAGCTGAGCTTGCCCTGGAGCTTCGGCGCGATGATCGCGCCGATCAGGCCGCCCGCCATGATCCCGGCCTGGGCAAGACCGACAACGCCCGCCGCCGTGCCGTGCCTGCGCAGTGCCAGCGTGATGGTGAAGATGGCGCCGGTGAAGGCGAAGTTAATCAGCGGCGCCTGCACGACCACAGCGCGAAGCAGTGCGTGCCGCCGGACGAGCGCGACTCCGGCGAGCGTTTCTCGCCACAAGTTCGCGCGCTCGGTGACCTGCGGCGGCCGGAACTGTCCGCGGATCCTGCTTACCGTGCCGGCCGAGATCAGGTAAGAGAAAGCGTCGCCGAGGAACGGCACGGCCCTGCCGAGCCCGAACAGCACGCCGCCGAGCGCGGGTCCGGCCAGGCTGGCGGCGTAGTTCCGGCCCTCGGTCGCGGCCCAGGCCGGCTCGAGCTGCTCGTCCGCCACGATTGTCGGTAGCGCTGCCGTCGCGGCCGGGTCAAACAGCACGCTGCCTGCGCCGTCGACGACGGCGACTGCGAGGACAACTGGCCAGGTGACCAGGTCCAGCAGTACCAGGACACCCAGCGCTGCCAGCACGGCCGCACGGCTGGTGTCGCAGACGATCATCGTGATACGCCGGTCCAGGCGGTCCACGAGCGCTCCGCCGGGCAGGGCAACGACGAAGCGGACGACCGAAGTCACCGTGGCGGCCACGCCGGCGATGACCGGTGAGTGAGTGAGCGCAAGTATCAGCAGCGGATAGGCCAGGGAGCCGGCGTACGAACCGGTGTCGGAGAGGAGCTGCCCGACCCAGAGCATGCGGAAGCCGCTGTTGTGACGGAGCGGGAGCGGCTGCTGCGCCGCACTCGCCAGCACGCCTGGCTGGGCCGGGCCGGTCACCGTGCGTCCGCTGGCTTCTCGCGGTCGGCTGGTGCAGCAGGGCCGCTGGAGGTGCCCGCTGGCGGCTCCATCGGATAGCTGAACAGCAGCAGCTCCACCGGCACCGAGCCAGCCGGGCGCGCTGACGGGTCGGCGATCCGCTCGGCGAACCTCGGTATGAGCAACGCTGCGAGGTCACGATTGAGTTGCTCCAGCTCGTCCGCCGTCAGGTAGAACAGGTACTCACTATCATCAGCGGCCTCCTGCCAGGTTCTCGGGTAGCTTGCCTTTGTCTCGAGCCAGTGCTGGTACCTGCCGAGCTGCCGCTCCCGGAGGAGATGCAGCAGCGCGTTCGCCGCGATCTCTGACTCCGGGTCGTCGTGGGCCGAGGCGAAGCTGAAGCCGATAGATGTCATCTGCCATGGCCTTGCCCGGCCCTTGCCGCCGCCTGCCTCCTCCACGAAGCCGTACTTCGCCAGCTGCCGCAAGTGGAAGGAACAGGTCGTCGGCGACTCACCGATGCGCTCGCCAACTTCGGTTGCGGTCATCGCGCCACCCAGGATCAGCGCCTCGATCAGGGCGATGCGCACGGGATGTGCAAGCGCGCGCAATGTCCGGGCGTCGGTAACCCTGCGGAGGTCAGCCTTGGCGCTGTGGCCGGCATCGCCGTGGTCCAGCGGCTCATCATTCAGAGACATCTCTCGATACTAACCTCTCGAGAGAACACTCTCAACACTTCGGAGCCCAGTTTCGCAACCGGCCACCTTAGCCGTCAGCGGTCTTAACCCGGTGCCACCAGCACGGTCTGTGCCGTGTCATAAGTGACCGGTCGCTTGCCCGGCTCGGTGACGACGTACACCACCAGGGCTAGCAACTCGACCTGCTCCGGTGGCTGTGGCATGCGCACGATGACGCGGCTGCCCGGCGCCAGCAGGACGCGGCGAATCTCGGGAGTCCGGACTACGAAATGCCCGATGCCGCGCCGAGTCTCGGCCAAGCCGATCTCGCGCATGAGCTGCATGGCCCTGCGAACCGTGTCCCGGCTGACCTCGTAGCGGGCGGTCAGTTCCGGCTCGGACGGGAGCATCGTGCCGACCGGCAACTGCCGGGTGATTATGAGTCCCCTCAACAAGATCGCCAGTTGGAGGTAGGCGGGCAGCATGCTCTGGGGATTGATGACCGACGCGTCTATGACCTGGCTCACCGCCGCCACGGCCTGCAGGTCATCTGCATCTACGGTTATGTGACTTGTATCACGTTTCGGCATCTATGCCTTTCCTTGCCTGCCCCGCATGCGTTAGGTTCACTCCTCACTTGTAGGGAGAACCGGACAGGTGGTCAAGCCGATGAGTCTAACCCTAGGCGGGTCCGGAGGGTCATGCGGGGGCACCGACTGGCTCAACGAACGTCGTTCGCTGCCGTCATCCGGTCGCTGGCGGCCGATGCGCAACAGGTCAACAACCTCGGGAGGGGAATCTAGCCATGCAAGACCTGATCCGGCGCGACTCCGACCGGCCCTCCGTGTTGGAACGGGTGACCAGCTATGCCCTTTGACGAGGTAGCCCTGGCCGTCATGCGCAAGGCGTGGCCTGACTACAGCATCGGTTTCGAGCCGAACGCTGGGGCGTGGAAAGCCAGGTACTTGACCGACCTTCAAGCGCCAGCCCTGACGGCCGACAGTCCGGAAGCGCTGACTTCGCTGCTCTTTGCTGACGCTAGCCACCGCCGTCGTGGAGGGGTCGACAGCGAGGGCTAGACCAAAAGGGCCGCACTGGCTACCCCTGATCTCTCGGGGGGTAGCCCGTGCGGCCCCGTGCCGTTTGTGGCGCTTAGCGGGGCCGGCGGTCTGGCGGTACGTCCGTTCCGGACCTGATGACGCCTAGCACCTGGACGGGTACCAGGCGCCAGCTTGGTCGCCGTTGCTGTGCTGCGTGCTGCGTGCTGCGCCGACCGACGGACAACGCGCGGAAGCGGCGGGTTCGATGCCATTGTGGAGGCCGGCCTCGGCCGCACCGCGGTTGTGCCCCGAGCACGAGCAGCGGAGCCGCCCCGATGAGAAGGAGTGCGTCATGCGCTACGGCGTTGTGCTGTTCACCAGCGACCGCGGCATTACCCCCGCACGCGCCGCGCAGGCAGCCGAGGCGGCTGGCTTTGACTGCTTCTACGTGCCCGAGCACACGCACATCCCGGTCCGGCGCGCTGCGCTGCATCCGCGGACCGGCACGGCTGAGCTGCCGGACGATCGCTATCTGCGCACGCTCGACCCGTGGGTGTCGCTCAGCACGGCTGCCGCCGTCACGACGACCATCAGGCTCGGCACCGCGGTCGCGCTGCCTGTAGAGCATGACCCCGTCACGCTGGCGAAGACTATCGCCACGCTCGACCACTTGTCCGGCGGCCGCGTCGACCTCGGCGTCGGCTTCGGCTGGAACACCGACGAGCTAGCCGATCACGGCGTGCCCCCTGGCCGGCGGCGCACCGTGCTGCGCGAGTATCTCGAGGCCATGCAGGCGCTGTGGACGCAGGACGAGGCCCGTTATGAAGGCGAGTTCATCAGCTTCGGCGCGTCCTGGGCCTGGCCCAAGCCTGCGCAGCCGCGAGTTCCGGTCATCGTCGGCGCTGGCGGGACCGCCAAGACCTTTGGCTGGATCGCACGATCGGCCGACGGCTGGCTGAGCACGCCCGGCGAAACCGAGCTCGACGGCAAGATAGCCCTCTTGCACAAGGCTTGGCATGAAGCCGGACGGGAGGGCGTGCCGCAGGTGCGCGTGCTGGCAGGCAAGCCGGATCCCGCCGTGCTCGCGCAGTGGGCCGAGGCGGGCGTAACCGATGTTGCCTTCGGCATGCCCGACCGGGCGCAGGACGAAGTCGTCGGCTTTCTCGGCAGGCTGGCCCGCAAGCTCGGCCTGGCGTCGACATGACGTGGATCGCGCCAGTCCTCGAGCGGACTGACCCGCCTCATATAGCCGATGAGCGGCGCAGGCTCGACAGCTGGCTCGACTTTCACCGGGCCACGCTGCTGTCCAAATGCGCGGGCCTGACCGGCGAGCAGCTCGCGCGACGCCCGGTAGCGACATCGACGATGTCCCTGCTGGGCCTAGTGCGGCATATGGCGGCCAACGAGCGGATCTGGTTCCGGATCCGGTTCGCGGGCGAGGGCGTCGATGGGCTCTACGAATCGCCCGACTATCCTGACGGCGCCGAATTCGACCTGATCGACGCCGCGCGGGCCGAAGCCGACGTCCAGATCTACCTGGACGAGCTCGAGACGGTGCGACGCGTGACCCAGGGCAGGTCACTGGACGAGACCTTCGGCGACGAGACCGTCACCGTGGATCTGCGGTGGCTGTACGCCCACATGATCGGGGAGTACGCACGGCACAACGGCCATGCCGACCTCATCCGTGAGCTTGTGGACGGCGTGACCGGTCTCTAGGGCGGACTGCCGCCCCGGCCCTACTCGTAGCTGACACTGACCTCGGGCGTGAGCGCTACCGACTGGCAAGCCAGGATGAGACCGTCCGCGAGGTCGTCGTCCGTCAGCACCTCGTTGCTGGCCATCTCCACCTTGCCGCCGGTGAGCTGGCAGGCGCAGGCGCCGCAAATGCCCTCCCGGCAGGAGAACGGCGGGTCTAGCTCCGCGTCGATCAGCAGATCAAGCATCCGGGCGCCAGCTGGCCAGGCCAGGGACGTGGTCACGCCGTCGAGGGTGACCTCCAGCGTCGCCGCGATGCCGCCGGTCACCGGCTCGGGTGCGTCAAACGGATTGTGCTGCAGCGACAAGAACCGCTCCACGCGAACGGCTCGCGGCGGCACGCCGACCTCCGATGCTGCCGACCTGACGACAGACAGGAACGGGTCGGGCCCGCTGGCGAAGATCTGGTAGGCGGCGAACGGCCGAATCAGCGGTGCGAGCTGCGCCGCAGTCGGCAGGCCCTGGAGTGTGTCGAGCCAGTGCACGAGCAGGAGCCTGGACTCGGCAGCGGCGGCCAGTTCCTTCAGTGCCGGGCCGAAGATCACTGACCGCTCGTCGTGGTTGGCGTAGACGAGCACGATCCGGCCGCGACCGGCCGCAAGCACCGACTTGAGGATCGACATCACTGGCGTGATGCCGCTTCCGGCAGCCAGCAGCAGGAAGTCGTGGTCGAGCGAGGACGGCACGAACATGCCAGCGGGCGGGAGGACATCGAGCACGCTGCCCGGCTTGACGTTGTCAGCGATCCAGTGCGAGGCGTATCCGCCGGGCGTCTGCTTGACGGTGACAGTCAGCGGGTCGCCTGTCAGCGGGGAACTGCACAACGAGTAGCACCGCGCTACTGAACCGTCCCGGTCACTCGGAATCCGCAGCGTCAGGAACTGGCCCGGCTGGTAGTCGAACACCGGACCCAGCTCATGGGGGAGGTCGAAGACGAGCGAGCAGGCGTCGTCTGTCTCGGCGATCACGGCGGCGACCTTGAGCTGATGGAACACGCGTTCCGAGCCGCTCACGGCGGCGAGACCGGCAGCCGGCCCTCAACCGCGGCGGCCTCGATGCTGGCCCTCATGGCGTTGCACCGCTCGATCAGCGCCGTCTGCTCGCCGACCGCGGCCCGCCGGGCAAACTCGGTGCACTGGCGCACGGCCGCGGCGTCCCACTGCACGCTTGTGTGCTGCACGCTGAATTTGGCGGCGAGCACCACCGCTCCGCATGCCCCGCACTCGACCGGGCAGTACCGGGACCGCCGCTCGTCCGGCCGCGCCACCACGCCGGTCATGCCGAGCTGGCTCCGGCGTGGCTGGTATCCGCCTGCCGAGCTGCGAGGTTGGCCGCGACCTCGGCCTCCCACGCCTCGACCGCCCGTGATGTATCGACTTCGAATTCGTGCCGCGCGACCATGTCGGCCGGAATGCCGTCAACGTCCAGGTAGAACTGCTCGTACCAGCGGCGAAGCTGGTACACCGGCCCGTCGTCCGCGCACAGCAGGGGGTTGTCGATCCGGCTCTTGTGCGTCCAGATATCGACGTCCTGCTGGAAGCCGAGCCCGACGAACTTCGCGAACTTGGCTGCGACCTTGTCCGCCTGCTCCGGCGACAGGCCGGGCAGCTTCTTCACGATCACGCCCCACTGCAAGATGAACCGCTCCGGCGTGACGGGGTAGTGGCAGTTGATCAGCACAGCGTCCATGGGCACGCCGTGATAGTCATAGCTGAGGTTGTCGATCATGTACGAGGGACCGTAATACGCGGCCTCAGACACGAGCCCGATCTCGGTCGCCGGCCCGGCCGCCTGCCGGGCATCGGGCTCATAGTCCGGCCGCGATCTCGTCTTCAGGTACTGCGCGGCGATGTGTCCCTCGAACACGTTCCGGAAGTAGGTCGGGAACGCGTAGTGGATGTAGAAGAAGTGCGCCATGTCGACGACGTTGTCCACGACCTCGCGGCAATTCGCGTCCACGGTCAGCGAGTCCCACGTCCAGTTGGACCACTCGTCGGAGTACGCGCCGTCGATGCGCGGAATCGTCACGTCGGCCGGCGGCAGGCCGCCCTGCGGGTCATTCCACACGAACAGCTGCTGGTTCTGCTCGAGGGTCACCCAGGACCGGGTCCGTGCCGTCGGCGGCACCCGGCGCGAGTACGGGATCTTCGTGCACTTGCCGTCCGGGCCCCAGCGCCAGTCATGGAATGGACAGGCAATCGAGCCGCCCTTGATAGTCCCGCGGGTGAGGTCGCCGCCCATATGCCGGCAGTAGGCGTCCAGCACGTGCAGCTGACCGGACTCGTCGGCGAAGACGACGAGCTTGGTCCCGAACGCCTCGACCGCATGCGGGCTTCCATCGCGGAACGGCCCGGCCAGGCCGAGGCAGTGCCAGCCGCGGGCGGACCTCGTCGGCGGCGCACCCGCGTCGATGCTCCGCACCCCGCTCCGGTCGTTCATACGCCCTCCCGCACGGCGACGAGCCGGTCAGCCACCTTGGCCTGCGGCCGCTGCCTCTAGACTAGAACATGTTCTAGTCGAGGGGTATTGTTCAGCCATGACTGAGCAGGC
>DATHQE010000679.1:0-3772 GCA_035483035.1 Streptosporangiaceae bacterium
GCGAGCTGCTCGATCGCGCAGGTCACGTACTCGGCATAGCAGCCCGTGAGCCTGGGGTAGCCATAGACCGGCTCACCATCCTCGAAGGAAGCCTCCGCGCCGGTATCGCCCACTATCTCCCCGGCGAACTCGGCACCGGGAATGAACGGCAGCTGCTCGGTGGGGATCAGTCCCGTGCGGCGTGAGGCATCCCATGGACCCACGCCCGCCGCAAGCACCCTGATCAGGGCCTCGCCGGGACCCGGCTCCGGGATCTCCGCCTCGCCCATGCGCAGCACCTCGGGCCCGCCCAGCTCACTGACCATGATCGCCTTCATCGTCGCTCCTGCAAGAATCGATAGCGGTCGGCTCCCTCAGAGCTTGCCCCGGGCGGCTGCCGATGAACGCGTCATTACGGTCTAGCGTGTCGTGCATGAGCAGGGCCGAGTACACGGAGCCGCCCGTTCCCGCCTTTTTGTTTGATCTTGACGGGACGCTGATCGATAGTGTCTACCAGAACGTGATCGCGTGGCGGCACGCGCTGGCCAAGCTCGACATCGACCTGTCTGTCTGGCGTATTCACCGCCGGATCGGCATGAGCGGCGGACTTTTCGTCTCAGCGTTGCTACGCGAGACAGGCAGGTCGCTGTCCGACGACGACATCGAGGCGCTGCAGCAGGATCATGCTGTGCAGTACCTCGCACAGGTGGACTCGGTGCGCCCGCTCCCTGGCGCGGCTGACTTGCTCGCGGCGCTCACTGCGCACGGCGTGCCGTGGGCGATCGCCACCAGCGGCCGGCGCGTAATGGCGCAGGCGGCGCTCGCCATGCTCGGCTTGCCGGACGATGCGCCGATGGTGACGCGCGACATGGTGCGGCACGCCAAGCCGGATCCTGACCTCTTCCTCGCCGCGGCCGCCCTCATCGGCGTGAATCCCCGCGATGCGTGGGTGGTCGGCGACAGCGTGTGGGACTTGCTGGCCGCGCGGCGGGCTGGCGCGCTCGGTATCGGGCTGCTGTCCGGGGGTTACGGGCGCGAAGAACTCGAACGGGCTGGCGCGTACCGCGTCTACGCCGATCCAGGCGAACTGCTCGCCAGGGCCGATGAGGTCGGCGTGCGCGACTTGCTCGCCGGACCTCGAGATCGCTAGTTCCTGTGCTTACTCCCAGAACTGTCGCAGTTCGAACGTGCCAGCGCGGGCCGTCGGATGGCGTGCTGCCACCTCAATGGCGTCGGCCAGGCTGTCGCACTCCAGGACGTCGTAACCAGCAATCTGCTCCTTCGTCTCCGCGAACGGGCCATCGGTGAGCAGTCGCTCCCCCGCCCGGATCCGCAGCGTCGCAGCCTCGCTGACCGGCCGTAGCCGGGCACCCTGCAGCCTGACGCCCGAGGCCACCGTCTCGGCAACCCAGGCCTGCATCTCGCGCTCGGCCGGATCGTCCTCGTCCGGCAACGCGGAGAAGTCGAGGTCGTTCTCGTCGAAGTAGTGAAGCAGCAGGAACTTCATCGGACCTCCATCGTCGTGCTCATCATGTCGCGGCGGCACGACGCCTGCACGCGGTAATCAGTCGCCAGGCGATCTTGCCTCGCGCGCCAGCGCCGCCCGGCTCGAGTGAGCGGCCGCACGAGGTCGGCCACGGCGGCGGCAACGCGCGCGGCATGCTCGTCCGCTAGCCGGATCTCGGCGGCGGTCTTCGGCCGCTCGATCTGGTAGAGCGTGGCTATCTGGTAGGGCATCACGGCTGCCTCCTCGTCGCGGTCCGCTGACTCGAACTGGTCACCCACACGACGAAGGCCGAGGCCGCTGATGGACACTCTCAGGGCAGGCCCACTTTGACGCGCCGCATCGAAGCCGGGTAGGTTTTCGGTTCTAGACAGACCGGTCTGGATGAGAGGACTGACGAGGACACGGAGGCTGGCATGGCAGCTCAGGACGAGGGCGGCCGCCCGCGGCGGGCGCTAGTGACCGGCGCGAGCTCTGGCCTTGGCCGCGCGATCGCCCAGCAGCTAGGCAGCGACGGGCTGCACGTGATCGTGCACGGCCGTGACGCCGGCCGCGGCAGCCAGGTAGTCGAGGGCATCGAGCAGGCCGGCGGATCGGCCAGCTTCGCGGCCGCCGACATCAGCGAGCCTGCCGCGATCGAGCGTCTCGTCGCCGAGGCGGGCGATGTCGACGTTCTAGTGAACAACGCCGGGTTGTCCTGGTTTGGCCCGACGGCCGATCTGAAGACAGACACGTTCGACGCGCTATTTGCCAGCAACGTGCGCGCACCGTACTGCCTCGTGGCCGCGTTGGCGCCGGGCATGGCCGCGCGCGGCGGCGGCAGCATCGTCAACATCAGCAGCATGGCCGGCCGGATCGGGCTCGCAGGCGGGGCTGCGTATGGTGCGACCAAAGGCGCGCTGGAGTCGCTGACCAGGGCGTGGGCGGCCGAGTTCAGCCCGCAGGGGGTTCGGGTCAATGCGGTTGCGGCGGGGCCGGTATACACGGACGGCGCTGCTCCCGAGCGCACTACGGCGCTCGGCGCGACAACCCCGCTGGGCCGGGCCGCCGACGCCGCAGAGATCGCGGCCCTTGTCAGTTTCCTGGCCTCGCCGCGGTCCAGTTACATCACCGGTGCGGTGCTGGCCGCGGACGGCGGGCGCACTGCGATCTGATCGACCCCGTTCCCATCCTGAGCGTTCCTATCGTGAACGTTCCTGTCGTGAAGGAGACAACGATGACCAACGGCCTGATGGCTATTAGCTTCGACTGCGCTGACGCGGCGAAGGTGGCGGACTTCTGGGCGGCCGCGTTCGGGCGATCGGTGGCCCCGGGCGGCAGCGCCGAATCGGCTCGTGTCGCCATCGGTGACCCGGATACCGCGGGTCCGCTCCTGCTGTTCCACCAGGTCCCGGAGTCCAAGATCGTGAAGAACCGGGTGCACCTGGACGTCAGCACGACCGACGCCTCCGCTGACACGCAGCGGCTGGTTGACCTCGGCGCGAGCGTGCTGAACGTGTTCGAGGCGGACGGCCGGCACCGGTGGACCACGTTCGCTGACCCGGAGGGCAACGAGTTCGACCTGGTCAGCGTCTAGGGATCGGACAGCGATGCCACAGCAGTCACCGGCACAGCAGTCACCGGCACAGCAGTCACCGGCACGGCCGGGCAAGGGCCCGACGCCGCAGCAGCGCAGCGCCGCCGCGCGCGCCAGGCTGCTCGCCGCAGCGAGCGAGCTGTTCTACGCCGAGGGCGTGCAGAGCGTGGGCATCGAGCGGGTGATCGAGCAGGCCGGCGTGGCCAAGGCGACGCTGTACAGCGCGTTCGGCAGCAAGGACGAGCTGGTCCGGGCCTACCTGCGGGCGCGCCACGAGGCGACGCGCGAGCGGCTCGACCGGGAGCTCCAGGCGCGTTACCCGACGGCCCGCGAGCGGCTGGTCGGGGTCTTCGAGGTGCAGGGGCTGTCGTTCACCGATCCCGGATTCCGTGGCTGTGCGTTCGTCGGTGCCAAGGCCGAAGCCCGGCCGGGCGGCGCCGTTGACGAGGTCGCCGACGAGTACCGGCGATGGCTGCATGAGCTGTTCGTGGAACTGGCTCGCGAGGCAGGAGCCGGCGATCCCAAGGGCCTGGCTCGGCAGCTGGTGCTGCTGTACGACGGCGCCGGCATCAGCGCGTGGCTGGATCGTGATCCGACCGCCGAAACAGCCGCGCGCGCGGTCGCCGCTGCCTTGGTCGATGCGGCCATCCCGGCGGGCTCCTAGCGGCGAACGCGCCAGCTCCACACGATCTCCAGCTGGCCTCCACACGAGT
>DATHQE010000680.1:0-16687 GCA_035483035.1 Streptosporangiaceae bacterium
ATACCTGCGTACGGCGGAGTCGGTCCAGTCGCCGTCGCCGTAGCCGTGGAACCGCAGGTGCAGCTCGATGAGCTTGCTCACGTCGGCGACGATCTCCTTGCGATAGCGCAGCTGCGTGAGCCGCTTGCTGGCCATCTTGGCTCCGACCATCTCGTGATGGTGGAAAGCGACCCGGCCGCCAGGCAGTAGCGACCTGGTGCGCGGCTTGCCGATGTCGTGCAGCAGGGCGGCCAGGCGCAGCACTATGTCCGGCTCCAGGTCATACCTGGCTTCCAGCTCGATCGCCTGGGTCAGCACGGTCAGCGAGTGCTCGTAGACGTCCTTATGCCGATGGTGCTCGTCGGTCTCGAGCCGGAGCCGCGGGATCTCGGGCAGCACCTGGTCGGCGACTCCGGTCTCGGCCAGCAGCCGGATGCCGGCCGCCGGGCCGCCCGGCAGTGGCGACAGCAGCAGCTTGGTCAGCTCGCCCTCGACCCGCTCGGCGGAAACCTTGGGGGGCGCGAGCAGGGGGGCCAGGTTTGTCATCGCCGCCCGGACCGCCGGCGTCACAGTGAAGCCGAGCTGTGCGGTGAACCGAGCCGCCCGCAGCATCCGCAGCGGGTCGTCGGAGAACGAGGCCTCCGGGGTGCCTGGCGTCCGCAGCACTTTGGCCCGGAGGTCAGCCAGGCCGCCGAACGGGTCTACCAGCTCGTCCCCGGGCAACCGCGCGGCCATGGCATTGACCGTGAAGTCGCGCCTGGCCAGGTCATCCTCAAGCGAGCGACCGTAGGACACCACTGGCTTGCGCGACGTCCGGTCGTAGCTCTCGCTGCGGTAAGTGGTGATCTCGAACGTAGTGCTGCCCTTGCGCAGCCCGACAGTGCCGAAGTCGATCCCGATCTCCCAGACCTTGTCGGCCCAGTCGCCCACGAGCGCCAGGATACGATCTGGCGGTGCATCCGTGGTCAGGTCGGTATCACCCGACCCCCGGCCGAGGAACGGGTCCCGCACGGCTCCGCCGACCAGGGCAAGCTCAAAACCAGCGGCGGCGAACAGCTCCCCGAGCTCATCAGCGAGCGGCGAGGCAGCGGCAAGCAGAGCGGCGGCCGCTGCGGCCTGCCGCTCTGGCACCGAATCTGAATCTGGCACGGGCATCGACAATTGGTTGCGGGCGTAGCCTGTGGGAAATGGGAAAGCCGGGAACCCCGAGGGATGAGTCGCAGGATACTGCCCGGTAGCAGCCGGCCACGACAGTGCCCGTGGCTGAAGTGCCTCTGGCTCGAGTGCCCGTGGCTCACGTCACGTCCTCGTGGCTCAGCCTCGGGCACTTAGCTAGCCGCAATAGCATTCTCGACATGCCGCTGCCGCCCGGATCCCGCAGATCGCCGGGCCGTCAGTCTGCGACACCCCGTAGCGGCATCTGGAGCAGGGCGACAGGCAGGTGGGACATGGCGCGACGGCCGGCCAGCGTCCTGTTGGCTGCGCTCGGCGTCAGCATGCTGGCGCTGCCAGCCGTCCTGCTGGGCGGACAGCAGCCCGCCGCGGCAGCGGCCGGCGCCGGGCAGCAGCCGAGCCAGTCCCCGGCGACTATCACGATCTCAGCCATGACGCCGCAATGGGCGACTCCGACCTCGACGATCACGGTCTCGGGCACGGTGCGCAACACCTCCGGCCAGCGGGACGCGCGCGTGACCGTGCAGCTGCTGGGCTCGGCCACGCCAGTGACCAGCGTTTTCCAGCTTGAGCTGAACACCAGCGAGTCCTACAGCCCCGCGACCACGACGCTGCCGGGTGCGGTCTGGCAGTCCAGCGGGCAGCTGGCGCCAGGTGCTGCGGCGGACTGGTCGATCCGGGTACCGGCCAGCGCGCTCGGCATGACCGTCTTCGGCGTTTATCCGCTGGCAGCACAGGCCGAGAGCGCCTACGGCTCCGCCCTCGCCACCACGACGACCTACCTTCCCTACGAGCCAGCCAGGAAGGGACCGTACGCCAGCACCCGGCCGTCGCCGGCGCAGACCGCCTGGCTCTGGCCCCTGATCGACGTCCCGCTGCTTAATGAGCCGTGGCAGGACAACTGCAGCGGTGCGCAAGCCAGCGCGCTGGCGCAGAGCGTGGGCAACGGGCGGCTCAGCCAGCTCGTCGGGGCCGGGGCACTGACGCAGACGACTGAATCTCTGGCCGCCGCGGCAGAGCGCAGCCGCAGCGCCGCGCACACCGGAGCCACGCCGCCGCAGAGCCTGGCCGACTACGACGGTGTCACCTGGGTTGTCGATGCCGCCTTGCTGGCCAACGTCCAGGCGCTCACTACTTGTGCTGCCACGCAGCCACGGTGGGCGAAAGCCGCGTCGGCCTGGCTGGCGGAACTCAAGACGGTCACTGCCGGACGTCCGCTGGCCGTCACGCCGTATGGCGACCCGAACGTCGTCGCTCTGACGGCAGCCGGCCACGGAGCTGACGTCAGGCGATCCTTCGTGTTCGGCCAGAACCTCGCGGGGCAAATCCTCAACCGCGACGTGAGCCCGAGCCCGTCGAGCGCGGCGCAAGGCACGGTTACCCAGGCCGCGGGCATTGCCTGGCCGGCTGGCGGAGTTCCCGGCTACGGCACGCTGGAGAGCCTGGCCAACGTCGACGGGGTCAACACCCTCGTGCTCAGCAGTGCGGCGTTCCCCGGCGCGCAGACCTCGGTGCTCAAGACGCTAGACGGCGGCGGCAGCTACATGACGGCGATGCTCGCCAGCCAGTCCCTCACCCAGCTGCTCGGCTCGCCCGGCGCGACCGCCGGCCCCGCCTTTGCCACGGCGCAGCAGTTCCTCGCTGAGACGGCGCTGCTCGCGCAGCGGGTGCCGTCGCAGCCGATTGTGGTCGCACCGCCGCAGCGCTGGGACCCGTCGGCTGGCCTCGCGGCTGACCTCCTCGCCGACACAGCAACCGCTCCCTGGCTGAGCCCTGTCAGCCTGACGTCGCTGGCCAGCGCGAAAGGCATCCCGAGCGTGCCGACACAGGACTGGCCAACGGGCAGCATCGGCCCGTCCGCGGTCAGCGGCCCCTACGAACAGCACGAGCTCCGCGTGCTTGACCGCGGCATCACCCAGCTGCAGAGCATCAGGGTCCGCCCGAATAACGACCTGTACCTGGCCATCTCGGCGGTGGAGTCGTCCGCCTGGCTGGGCACCTCGAAGGAAATAGTGCAGGCCATGCTCGCGACGATGAGCCAGCGCGTCGCTTTCGAGCAGCAGGCCGTCCAGATCATCGCGGAGAAACGGATCACCCTCGGCGGGCTCAAAGGCAGCGTGCCGGTCTCGATCGACAACAAGCTCGGTTACGCGATCAAGGTCCAGCTCCAGCTCCAGTACAGCCAGGCGCACGGGACCAGGATCACCCCGGTCGCCCACGGGCTCATCGCCGTCCCGCCGCACACGGCCCAGACGGTCAGGCTGCGAGTCCAGGCAGCCCAAGTGGGCTCCACGACGGTGACGCTGCTACTGGCCAGTCCGGACGGGCAGCTGCTGTCGAGTTCGCAGCGCGTGACAATCCAGACAACCCGCGTCGGCGTGCTCGGGATCATCATCTGCGCCGCGGCGCTCGGCGTCTTCCTGATCGCGTCAGCGGCGCGGGCGCTGCGGCG
This sequence comes from Streptosporangiaceae bacterium, assembly GCA_035483035.1. Classification (GTDB taxonomy): domain Bacteria; phylum Actinomycetota; class Actinomycetes; order Streptosporangiales; family Streptosporangiaceae; genus JAJYUU01. The sequence goes on from DATHQE010000680.1 coordinate 3,605, forward strand.
CGGGCGGCCTGTGACCGGCACTGAGCAGGCAGGAGACAGCGGGCCGTCCGCTGATCATGATGGTGAGGGGGGCGCCGAGCGCGCCGAACCGGATACCGTCAATGCAGCGCGTAGTGAGCTAGGAGCGGCCGGAAAGCCCGGACCCTGATAGAGGAGCCCGATGACCACGCCCGAGTCTGACCCCTATGCCGAGTCCGGCGGGTCAGAGTGGGAAGTCCGGCCCGCGGTGCCCGGCTGGAACGTGGGACAGGACTTCCTGACCGGCCCGATCTTCGATGACACCGGCTGGCACATCGATCTCTCCAACGTCGACTGGGCCGGCAGTGCCGCGGACCGGCGCCAGGCAGACCCACAGGGCGGCGTCGACAGCTACGGACCACCCGTCGCTTCCTCGCGATCGGACAGACGCGACCGGCGCTCCGGGAACGGTGCGGCTTCCTACCCCGCCGGCCCAGGTCCGCAGGACGAGCGCACAGCGGCCTGGCCCAAGCGTCCCCGCGGGGCCGACCGCCCAGACCGGCACGACGTGCCCAACCGCCCAGACGGCCCAGACCAGCAGGACTTGCCCAACCGCCCGGCTGGCCGGCACGCGCGCCACGCCCGGGCCGCGCCCGATGGCGCGCCGGTCGCCCGACCTGGCCGACGGCCAGCCCCCGGTGGCGGGCGGCGGGATGGCATGCCATCGCCCGGCTCGACCGAGCCCTGGCGGGCGCAGCCCGGATACCAGGCGCCGCAGGACTATGACGCCTCCGGCTACCCTCGCACCGGCGACTTCGCACCGGCCTACCGGCCACCCGTTTATGACCCGCCTGTCTACGACCAGCCCGTCTATGAGCCACCCGTCTATGAGCCGCCTGTCTATGAGCCACCCGGCTACGAGGCACCGGTCAGACGGCAGCCTCTCCCGCCTCCGGGTGCATCCGAGCCGGGCCCAGGCCGGCCGCGAGTAGCTGAACCCCGGCCAGCCGGACCTCGCCCACCAGGGCCGCCCGGCGGACCAGCTATCGCCCCACCTGCTCCGGCATCCGGCCGGGGCTCGGCGTCCATCGTCAGGTCGAGCGGCGTCATGGCGGTCGGCACGATTGGCTCCCGGCTCACCGGCTTCCTGCGCACAATCGCGCAGTCCGCCGCCCTGGGCGTCACCGGGGTCTCGGCCGGCATCGCAGCCGCCTACAACTTGTCCAACACGCTGCCCAACGTGGTCTACAGCCTGGCCCTCGGCGGCATCCTCACCAGCGTCATCGTGCCGCTGATCGTGACCGCCGCCAAGCGCGACACCGACCGCGGCGAAGGATATGAACAGCGGTTGTTCACCCTGATTACAGCCGCGCTGGCCGCGGTCACCCTAGTCGCCACGGTCGCTGCGGTGCCGATAGTGCACCTCTACGCCGGGAGCAAGATCACGGGCTCACCTGCCACCTTGCACCTGGCGATCATCCTCGCCCTGTTCTTCATCCCGCAGATCTTCTTTTACGGCGTGAGCTCACTGATCGGCGCCATCCTGAACTCGCGCGGCAGCTTCGCGGCCCCGATGTGGACACCCATCATCAACAACCTGGTCGTGATCGCAGTTCTGGGCTCCTACGTCGCGGTCGCCGGATTGCACAAGTCGCCCGCGACGATCTCCGGTTTCGAGATCCAGCTACTCGGCTTCGGCACCACACTTGGCATCGTCGCCCAGACTGTCGCACTGGTTCCCGCTATGCGCCGGGTCGGATTCCGCTGGCGCCCGCGCACCGACTTCCGCCGCACCGAGGTCGCGGAGATCGGCCGGATGGCCGGGTGGATGTTCGGCTACATCGTGGCCACCCAGGTCGCATTCCTGGTCACCACGAAGGTGGCCGGCGACGCCACGTTGTACGGCGTCACCGAGTACAACTACGCGTGGCTGTTCTTCCAGCTGCCGTACGCGGTCGTCGGAATCTCGGTCATCACGGCGCTGCTGCCGCGCATGAGCTCACACGCCGCCGAGCGGCGCTACGGACTAGTCCGGCAGGACTTCTCCGTGGGCATCCGCCTCGCGGCGGCCATCGTGGTGCCGTGCTCACTCGTGCTGGCCGTCATAGGCCCGAAGCTAGCTCAGGTCTTCCTCGGCCATGGGAGTACCACGCCGGCCGCCGCCCAGTACATCGGCGTCGTGTTCGCCGTGTTCTGCCTCGGCCTGCTGCCGTACATGATTTTCCAGCTCCAGCTGCGAGTGTTCTATGCACTGCACGACAGCAAAACGCCCGCTCTCATCGGCCTCGTCACGATGACGGTCAACATCGTGACGAACCTGATCGCGCTGAGCGTGCTGCCCTCGCGCGACGTGGTGGCAGGCCTAGGCGTCGGCTTTGGGCTGGCCAACCTAGTCGGCACGGTGCTCGCGTGGCGAGTCTTGACTCGGCGCCTCCGCGGCTTGGACGGTTACCGGATTGGACGCTCGCTGGTCCGGATGCACGCCGCGACCTTGCCAGCGGCCCTGATCGCCATCCTCGTCGGGATGATCTCAGGCAGCGCGATCGTCGACGTGATCATCGGTGGCGGCCTCGCACTGGCCATGTACCTGCTGTTCGCGAGGGCGTTGCGGATCGAGGAGATGACCGCCCTCAGCCGGACAGTCCTGTCCCGGCTGGGCCGGTGAGTTACCGCGCCCGGCCAGCGGGGCGGCCAGCGCTGTCCTTCGCCGCGACGTCTCCTGCCGGTAACGGTTTGCTGCCGCCTTGGGTCACTCCAGCCGGCGGGCGCCCACGCGGCCTAGCATGGTGTGCAGCATCATTGTCATATCTGGGACCGTTGATCACCTACTGCCCGCGAGGGGAGGTTCGAAGGCCGGCGCGCCTTTGAACCGCGACCATGAGCACCTTTACGTCAGAGCCGGGCACCAGGCTCGGCGGCCGGTACCGGCTCGAGGACCGGCTCGCCGCGGCCGCTGGCTGGTCTGCCTGGAAGGCGATCGACGAGATCCTGGCCCGGCCGGTCAGCGTGATTACCTTCGCGGCCGGGTTCCCGCGGCTTGAGCAGGTGGTCACCGCAGCGCGCGCGGCGAGCAGGCTGACCGATACCAGGCTGACCCAGGTCTTCGACGTAGAGGACAACTGGGACCACGGATATATCGTGCTCGAATGGCCGGTCGGTGACACGCTCGGCGACTTGCTGGCTACCGGCTCGATGGAGCCACACACCGCTGCGCGCATCGTCGCCGAGGCCGCGGCCGCGCTGTCTGGCGCGCACGCGGCGGGCCTGGCGCACTTGTGCCTGCGCCCGGATGCTGTGCGGTGGACTCCCGGCGGCGGCGTCAAGGTCACCGGGCTTGGAATCGACGCGGCCCTGACAGCGACCTCAAGCGATGATCCGGAGCTGGCCGACACTCGTGGCCTCGGATGCCTGCTGTACGCCGCGCTGACCGGCTTGTGGCCGGGGCCGGACGATTCCGGGCTTCCTCCCGCGCCGGAGTCGGACGGACGGCCACGGCGGCCACGGCAGGTACGGGCCGGAGTGCCTACGGTTCTTGACGAGCTGGCCGCGCGCGCCCTCGCGCTGCCGGGCCGCGACGAGCAGTCGGCATTTCGGGCCCCGGCCGAGCTAGCAGCGGCTCTTGCCGCGTCGATCCCACCGCTTCAGGTACCGCTAGCTGCCACCGCCACCCGTGGCATCCGAAGAGACGCTGACCGGGTCACCCAGATGCAGCATGCGCCGCGGCCGACCGAGGGGCCGGTGCTGCCGGACGGCCCGCCGGTCCGCCGGCGCAACGCCGGGCGGGCGGCTGTAGTCGGCCTCCTGGTCCTGGTCGCGGTCGCTGGGGCCAGCGCCGCGGCCGTGCACCTGCTGGACAAGCCGTCGGCCGGCAACGGGCCAGGCAGGTCGTCCAGCGCCGGTGTGACGGCGCCTGCCAGTGCCGCGGTCATTACCCCAGCGTCCGCGCATGGCTTTGACGCACTGAACCCAGCAGACACTGGCGACGAGAACTCCAACAACGCAGCAAACGTCCTGGACCGGGATCCGGCCGGGTGGGCTACCCAGCAGTACTTCACCCAGTACTTCGGCGATCTCAAGGCGGGCACCGGGTTGATTCTCGACCTCGGCAAGCCGGTCCGGGTCGGTTCCCTCACTGTCACCTTCGGTTCGGTGCCGGGTGCAAACGTGCAGATCAAGATGGGCGACTCCGACGCCAGAAGCGCGGCCAACCTGGCGTCGATGACGACGGTCGCCAGCAAGAACGACGTCTCGGGCACCACCACCTTTACCGTGCAGCGGCCGGTCAGTGACCAGTATCTGGTGATCTGGTTCACCAAGCTGCCGCCGATGCCGCAACCGGGCAATAGGTACATGGCGCAGATCTTCGGGGTCGTGATCCACGGCGCTTCCTGACCGTCACTATCATCGGGTCGCGAGGCCGCGGGGGGACGTGACGCCGTCCTGCGGCGTGGTCACTACCACGGCGGGGGGAGGAAGCGACGGAATCGGACGACCAGTCTCCGGGCCGCTACCCCTTGCCCGGGCCACGTCAGCCTGCCGACCACCGGCCGCCGGCGGGAGCCGGTACCGACGACGGCGCCCCGTCCGACGAGGAACTGCTGCGCCGGCACATCGATGGCGATCCGGACGCGTTCGGCGAGTTGTTCCAGCGGCACCGGGACCGCCTGTGGGCGGTCGCTATCCGGACGCTCGGCGATCCGGAGGAGGCCGCTGACGCGCTCCAGGATGCGATGATCGCGGCCTTCCGGCGTGCCTCCAGCTTCCGCGGCGATTCCGCTGTCACGACCTGGCTGCACCGGATCGTCGTCAACGCCGCGCTGGATCGCATGCGCCGCCGGGCGTCCCGGCCGACAACGGGCGGTCAGGACGACGAGGCACTCGACGCACTCGCGACCAGCGGGCGGCCGCTGTCCGATCCGTCCGGTACGTCGGATACCGCGATGGACGTGCGCGCAGCGCTGCGACGGCTTGTGCCCGACCAGCAGGCCGCGCTGGTGCTGGTGGACATGCTGGGGTATTCCATATCCGACGCCGCTGAGGTACTAGGCGTCTCCGAGGGGACGGTCAAGAGCCGGGCAGCACGGGGACGGGCGCGGCTCCAGCCAAGGCTCGCCCATCTGCGGCCGGCGGGTCCGCCGGCCGCAGAACGAATGTCCGATGCGGAACGACGGAACCAATCGGCGAGCCAACGCGTCCTACCTGCGCAAGAGGGGGGTGACGAAGCGTCGTGAGCCGTCATGCAAGCGCCGAGGAACTGGCCATGCTGGATCTGGACGGACTGAAGCCACGCAAGGCCGCAAAAGTCCGAGCTCACGTGGCCGGCTGTTCTCGCTGCACTCAGCTGAGCAGCGAGATGTCCGCGGTGCCTGCCACGCTCGCCAGCGTCTCCTACCCGGCGATGCCCGAGCAACTGACCGCTCGGATCGACACGGCGCTTGCCACGGAGTCGGCCAACCGCCTGGCCAGCGCGCCTGCCACCGAGGCGGGACGCCGCGATCTCCCTGCGCGTTCGCGTCGCGCACCCAAGCGAGACCGCTGGCAGCTCCCTGGGCTGTCAGTGCTCGCCACCCGGCTTGTGGCCGCCGGCAGCGCTGTCATCATCGTGGGCATAGGCGGTTACGAGATTGCCTCACATGTCGGCGGCAGCGCCTCACAGACGTCGGCCAGCAGTAGCGGCTCTGTCGCAGCACCCAGCGCCCAGGCGCAGCAGATGACCCTCGGTGCCGAAGTCCGGTACGGTGAGCCGACGTCGACCAAGTCCGTCCAGACGGTGGACTCGAATACGAACTTCACGGCGGCCAACTTCGCTGCGCAGGCGGATGCGGCCGTGCGGGGCGCAAAGCTGCGCGGAACGCTCGGCACCCAGGCCAATACTGGGCCGGCTCCGAGCAGCCGCGCCAACTCCTCGAACGGCGCGAATAGCAGCAGTGCACCGGCCCAGACCCAGCTGACGAGCTGCCTCGACGGCCTCGTCGGCAATCAGACGGTCCTGCTCGTCGACCAGGCCATGTACGACGGCAGGCCGGCCACGATCATCGTCACGGCTCAGACTGCCACCCGCGGTTCCGAGGTCTGGGCAGTCGGCCCGGCCTGTTCAGCCTCTCATCCGGACGTGCTCGATCACACAACGCTGGCCCGAACCTAGGCTGACGCTGGGAATCTCCACGCTCGGCCGATGGTTGATGCCGATGCATTCGAGAGGGGCAGGACACCTGTGACCGACGTTCGGGACGTAATCATCATCGGCTCCGGGCCATCTGGTTATACGGCGGCGCTCTATGCGGCGAGGGCGCGGCTGAGCCCGCTCGTCTTCGAAGGCTCGGTGACATCGGGCGGCGCGCTGATGAACACGACCGACGTGGAGAACTTTCCCGGTTTTCCTGACGGCGTTCTCGGGCCCGACCTGATGGACCAGCTGCGCAAGCAGGCCGAGCGGTTCGGCGCCGAGCTTGTCGCCGACGACGTCACCGAAGTGGATCTGCTGGCTACGCCCAAGCAGATCAAGGCTGGCGAGGACACGTTTTACGCCAGGACTGTCATTATCGCCAGCGGGTCCGGTTATCGCGAGCTCGACGTGCCCGGTGAGAAGCGACTGTCCGGTCATGGCGTGTCCTGGTGCGCCACGTGCGACGGGTTCTTCTTCCGCGAGCAGGACATCGCGGTAGTTGGCGGCGGCGACTCCGCGATGGAAGAGGCCACGTTCCTCACCAGGTTCGCCCGCAGCGTCACGATCGTGCACAGGCGCGATACTTTGCGGGCTTCCAAGATCATGCAGGACCGGGCCATCAGCAATCCTAAGATCAAGTTCGCTTGGGACAGCGAGGTCGCGGAGGTGCTGGGCGAGGATCGAGTGACTGGCCTCCGGCTGCGGAACCTGAAGACTGGCGAGGAGAGCACTCTCGAGGTGACCGGCATGTTCGTGGCTATCGGCCACGATCCGCGCAGCGAGCTCGTCGTCGGGCAACTGGACACTGACGCCGATGGCTACATCCAGGTCGATCATCCCTCGACCCGGACGGCCATCGATGGCGTCTTCGCAGCAGGGGATGTCGTCGACCGGATCTACCGCCAGGCCGTGACGGCCGCGGGGACGGGCTGCGCGGCCGCGCTGGATGCCGAGCGCTGGCTAGCCGACCACGAGGAATGACGCCGCTGACCCGCTCGGCCCAGACGGGCCCGGCTAAGACTGACTCGACCGCCCGGCCAGATCGGCTGAGCGGCATCAAGGAGAGGGAAGGAAGTCCCGCAAGTGGGCGCAACCAAGGCAGTGACCGACGCTACGTTCGAGGCCGAGGTGCTGAACTCAGGCAAGCCAGTCATCGTTGACTACTGGGCCGAGTGGTGCGGTCCGTGCCGCCAGGTGGCCCCGGTCCTGGAGGAGATCGCCAGCGAGCACGGCGAAAAGATCGACGTCGTTAAGCTGAACGTCGATGAGAACCCGGTCATCACCCAGCGCTACGGAATCATGAACATCCCGACCATGAGCGTCTTCAAGGATGGTCAGGTCGTCAAGGAGATCGTCGGCGCGAAGCCGAAGTCGGCACTGCTGCGTGATCTTGCTGAATTCATCTAATCCGGTTCATCTGACCCGATAGCGGTCTGCACGCTCGGATCACACACGTCGGACCGCACGGTCGGACCGCACGGTCGGACCGCACGGTCGGATCGCACGGTCGGATCGCACGGTCGGATCGCACGGTCGGATCGCGCCGTTATGGCGCGATCCGACGTGCACCGGGCAGCGGCCGGTCCGGCTAAGTCACCCCGGTCGTGCCAACAGCGATCTAGCTCCAATTGGCCTGCTCACATCTGCTGCGGGCGGCGGCCCGCTCGTGACAAGACCCTTCCAGGCAACGAGCCCCCTGCGCGGTGGTTGCATTCGAGTTCCTGGATCGGCCGATGGCGGTATATCCATACTCGGAGCTGATATCCGTATGAGGCATGCTCTCAGGTGATTAAGGCGCCTTCGACCGCCCCTGGCGATGTTTGCGAGTACGCGCGCCTAGATCTCGACCGCGCTCAGGCGAGGCGTAGGGCGCGCTCAGGCGACATCGAGCCAAGCAGCCGCTCGAGCGCGACCTCCACGTCCTCGCGCCAGGACAGCGCCGTCTTGAGCTCAAGCCGGAGGCGCGGATAGCGGGCGTGTGGCCGGACCGTCTTGAACCCGACGGACAGCAGGTAGTCGACCGGCACGACACAGGACGGCTGCGTCCACTTCATGTCCCCGAAAGCCTCGATGGCCTTGATGCCGCGCCGGGTCAGGTCCTTGGCAAGCCCCTGGACCAGCATCCGCCCGAGGCCACCGCCCGCAAACTCCGACATCACGTGCGCTGTCATCAGCAGGACTGCATCTGCGCTCACCGGACTTGTCGGGAACGCCACCGACCGGGGCGCGTAGCTGGGCGGCGCGTACATCATGTAGCCGGCCGGGACGCCATCGACGTAGACGATCTTGCCGCAGCTGCCCCACTCGAGGAGCACGGAGGAGATCCAGGCTTCCTTCTCCAGCGCCGGGTCGCCCACTTCGATAGCGCGTGCCTGGCTTACGGGATCTAGCTCCCAGAAGACGCAGCGCCGGCACCGAGGCGGCAAGTCATCAAGATTGTCTAGCGTGATGCTCGCAAGTCGCCGCGACACGTTCTACCCCTGCGGTTCTTCGACCAAAATTTGCGGTCAGCCCGGCTCGCACCGTCGGCTGATCTAGAACTTGCTGGCCCTGCGCGCCTCATCGTACCCATCCGGCGCCCGGCAGACCCTACTCCTCGCTGTTCTGGACATAGTCTCGGCCAAGTCGGCGTAGGCAAACGGCGTCTTCGCGGCCGCCGCGGCCCATCCACGCCAGCACGGCCAGCGGGAGCACAGCCCCGCCAGCACAGGCACACCACCACAGGCACACCACCACAGGCACACCAGCCTCACCGTTGTCCCCGATAGGCCGGTGGCGTCAGACTGGCTCAGTTTCACGTGAAACGTTGCGGCGGTCGGAACCCGCACCGCCAGTTGCCGTGGTGCCACCCGCTGTGGTACCAGCGGTGGCGCCAATCGATGCGGCGAGGCCTTCGACGTCCGCGTCAGACGTGTCGAAGGCTGTCATCCAGCGCACTATGCAGCTTCCGTCGGCCGATCGCGACCAGACCTCGAAGCTCCAGTCTTGCTGCAGCCGGGCCGCATGATCCTGGGCGAGCTCAGTGAACACTCCGTTGGACTCCACCGGGTATGCGATCCGCACACCTGGCAGGCCGTCGAGTGACGCGGCGAGCCTCTCGGCCATGGCATTCGCGTGACGTGCCGCGGACAGCCATAGGTCGCCCTCGAGCAGGGCATCAATCTGAGCGGCGAGGAACCGCATCTTCGACCCAAGCTGCATCAGCTGCTTGCGTTGATACTGCGCCCCATAAGCGAGCTCGTCGGACATGACGAGGACGGCTTCGACCCCAAGTGCACCGTTCTTCGTGCCGCCGAAACTCAGCACATCTGCGCACGCGGCGAGGTCAGCGAGCGAGCACCCGAGGTGGGCCGCGGCGTTGCCGATCCGGGCTCCGTCCAAGTAGGTGAGCAGGCCGTGCTCGCGGCCGAAGTCGCGCAAGTCGCGCAGCTCCGCCAGTGAGTAGCACGTGCCGAGCTCCGTTACCTGGGCGATCTGGATCACTCGCGGTTGTACTCGGTGTTCGTCGCCGATGCCAGTCAGCTTGCTCGCGACCAGGTCCGGCGTCAGCCTTCCGTCGGGGGTTGCCACCGGAAGCAGCTTGCAGCCCAGCAGCCGCTCGGCGGCCCCACACTCGTCGACGTTCACGTGCGAGGTATCGGCACAGATAACGCCCTCGAATGGCCTCAGCATCAGGCTCAGGCCCAGGATGTTCGCTGCCGTGCCGGTGAAGACCAGATAGGCCTGCCGCGCCCCGGCAGATGCACACAGCCTGGCAACCGCCTTGTCGGTCAGGGGATCGCCGCCGTAGGCGATCGCATCGCCTGAGTTGGCTGCCGTGATCGCCGCCAGTACGGCCGGCTGAACGCCCGCGTGGTTGTCGCTACCGAAGCTCTTGCTGATCATCTCGGCCACGGGAGCGAAGCTTAGCCGGGATTCGGGCTACGCCGACAAGCGCCGCCCCCGTGCCCGCCGGCCGTCCGTGCCCCCCGAAAGTGCGTGCCCGCCAGACGCCTGTGCCCCCCAGACGCCTGTGCCCGCCGCCAGGCCGTGCCGCCGGGAGCGCTCATGGCCGCACAGGAGCCGCGCTGCCTCGAAGCACTGCGACTCGAACCACCGGGACTCGAAGCACTGCGACTCGAAGCATTGCGACTCGAAGCACTGGAATCTGACGGCTAAGGGCGACGGAACTGCTCGGACCGGCGCGACGGACTCAGCGTCGGCGACATGCTGCGGACGATCCGCTCTAGATCCTCGAGCGATGCGAACTCGACGACGATCTTGCCCTTTCGCTGGCCGAGCTCGACTTTGACTCGCGTCTCAAAGACATCCGACAGCCGGTCGGCGAGGTCCTTCAGACCGGGAGCGACTGGCGCCTTTGGCCCCGCGGAGCGAGGGCTCTTTGCTGGCTGAGCGCCGAGCGCCACGATCTCCTCGACCGCGCGCACCGAGAGGCCCTCGGCGACAATCCGATGGGCTAGCTGCTCCATGGCCACGGGATCCTCGACGCCGAGCAGCGCCCGAGCGTGCCCAGCGCTCAGCACTCCGGCGGCGACCCGCTTCTGAACGGCAGGCGGCAGGTTCAGCAGCCTTATGGTGTTCGAGATATGCGGCCTTGACCGGCCCACGCGCCTGGCTAGCTCATCATGCGTTGCCCCGAAGTCGTCGAGTAGCTGCTGGTATGCGGCCGCCTCTTCCAGGGGGTTGAGCTGCTCGCGATGCAAGTTCTCGATGAGCGCATCGCGCAGCAGGTCGTCGTCGGAGGTTTCCCTCACGATCGCCGGGATGACGTCGATCCCGGCGAGCTGGCAGGCACGCCACCGTCGCTCGCCCATGATGAGCTCGTACTGACCGCTAGCCGTCCGCCGCACGACGACCGGCTGGAGTAGCCCCACGGCCTCGATCGAGACGGCTAGCTCGGACAGCGCGTCCTCGTCAAACACCTGCCGGGGCTGCCGCGGATTCGGGACGATGGAGGCGACGGGCAGTTCCTCCAGGTACGCGCCGGATATCCGCCCGGTGAGTTCCTCGTCGCCCATCGCCAAGCCCACGCCGGGAGTATGTCCGCCCGGCAAGGACACCGGAGCCGGCGGACCGGTCGGTATCAGGGCACCCAGCCCCTTGCCGAGTCCGCGCTTGGGTTGCGGCATCCTCAATCTCCTCATCTCTTGATCGAGCCGCGCATAAGATCAGCTCCGGCTCGGTCGCCCCGGTGCCCATACTGCCAGCATCGCCCGCAGCTCCCGACACGAACCGAGCGCTGCACCTCGACCGTGAAGAGAACGCAAATGCGCCGGGCTCGCAGCACTCTGCGGGCAGCTAGCCCGCCGGCTGCTGCTGGAGGTTCCGCTGCGCCAGCTCGCGCGCCGCCTCGAGATAGGCAACCGCGCCCGAGGAGCCGGGGTCGTACGTCATGACCGACTGGCCATAACTTGGTGCCTCTGACACCCTGACGCTGCGCGGAATCACGGACCCCAGCACGATGCCGCCGAAGTGCTCACGGACCTCATCGGCCACCTGCGACGCCAGCCGTGTCCGTCCGTCATACATCGTCAGCAGAATCGCCGTCACTGCGAGTGTCGGATTCAGGTGGCTACGCACCAGATCAACGGTGCGTAGCAGTTGCTCAAGTCCCTCGAGCGCGTAGTACTCGCACTGGATCGGTATCAGCACTTCAGGGGCCGCCACGAGTGCGTTCACGGTCAGCAAGCCGAGCGACGGCGGGCAGTCGATGAAGACGTAGTCCAGGTTGGAGGTGTCGTAGCTGCCAACAGCGCGCGAGAGCCTCGCTTCCCGAGCCACCAGCGGCACCAGTTCGATCTCGGCGCCGGCCAGGTCGATCGCCGCCGGAGCGCAGTACAGGTGCGGGAAACCAGCCACCGGCCGGACGACTGAGCTCAGCGGCTCACCGTCCACCAGCACGTTGTAGACGGACCTGATCCCCGAATGGTGATCGACGTCAAGCGCCGTGGATGCGTTTCCCTGCGGGTCGAGGTCGACGACAAGCACGCGAGCGCCGTGCATAGCGAGGCTGGCGGCGAGGTTCACGGCGGTGGTGGTCTTGCCAACACCGCCCTTCTGGTTGGCGATAGTAATGATTCGGCACGACGACGGCCGCGGCCACATCTGGCCGCCGGACCGCGCCACGACCGCCGCCTGAGCCGCTCGGGCTATCGGCGTATCGGCCGAAGCGTCGGGAACAGCAGGAATGGCCACCGATTCCTCACTCTCACTCGCCTGCCAGCCGTCTGCTGGTTCGGGCGCTCGCTTCGCGTTGGGGACTTCGGCCGCCTCCGGGACAGGTGTTGGCGGCTTCGCAGCACCGGCCATGGGTGCAGCCGCAGCGCCTGGCGCGAGGCGACCTGTTTCACGTGAAACCGCGGCCAGCGCCTGACGCACGCGTGCGGGCGTCGGCTCGCCGCCTGGCGCAGCCGGACTGGAGCCTAGGCCACCCTCGTCGGCCGCGCGGTCAGGATCGTCCTTGCTCGCACTGTCATTCTTGGCACTGTCCTTGCTGGCACTGTCCTTGTTCGCGTCGGCGCCCGCCGGCCGACTCACACCTGGCCGAGCCTGGCCGGCTCCCTCGGAGCCCAGCGGGCCGCGCGCCGACGCTGTAGACAGTTCTGGTCCACCCAGGCGGCCGCCAGTCGGACCCGCATCGGCAGTCTCCGCGCTCGGCCAGCCCAGTCCAATGCGGGCTGCCCGCCTCGCGTACCGGTCCGGGAGGCCTCCCGTGACCACGGCGGGCGGCCGATGCTCACGTCGGCCTGCTCCGGGAACATCCACCCCGTGCGCGAGTTGGCGCAGCCAAGCGTCCGTTTCAGCATCCGCGCTGGCAAGATCATCATCTGGCCAGGCCGGCCTTGTTACGTCCTCAGGCCAGCCGAGGCCCGGCACCGAGTACGTCATTACGCAGCTTCTCCTCGTCGTGCCAAGGCCAGGCAGACGGGCCGCCTCAGACCGCTTTGATGGCGTAACAA
>DATHQE010000681.1:0-12915 GCA_035483035.1 Streptosporangiaceae bacterium
TCGAGGTCGAGACCGGCGCCCGGCGCATCGATGATGGCCCGGACCAGCGAAAACCCGTTGGAGTGCAGGCCCGAACTCGCCATCGCGATGACGGCGTCCCCGACGCGGACGCGGTCGGGACCGAGGAGCCGGTCCGCGTCCACTGCCCCGGTGGCCGCCCCGGCCAGGTCGAAGTCGTCGGTGGCGAAATGACCCGGGTGCTCCGCCGTCTCACCTCCGAGCAGGGCGCAGCCCGCCTGGAGGCACCCGTCAGCGATGCCCGCCACGATCTGCGCCACCCGCTCGGGCTGAACCCGCCCGCAGACGATGTAGTCGGTCATGAACAGCGGCTCGGCACCGCACACCACGAGATCGTCGACGACCATGCCGACCAGGTCGATGCCGATGGTGTCGTACGTGCGCAGGCGCTGGGCGATGACGACCTTGGTGCCGACACCGTCGGTCGAGGTCGCGAGCAACGGACGCCGCATCCCGGTGAGCTTGGAGACGTCGAACAGCCCGGCGAACCCCCCGATGCCGCCGAGCACTTCCGGGCCCGCGGTCTTGCCCACCGCGGCCTTCATCAGCTCGACCGCTCGGTCACCGGCGGCAATATCGACGCCGGCTGCCGCGTAGCTGACCGGCTGGGCCGAGCCCGTCGGCCTGCCGGCGCTGTCCGCGCTGGTCAAGCGAGTCCCTCGGCCCGCGCGCCGACGATCTCGAGCAGGTGCTTGCCCTTCTCGTCCTCGGCCACCGCGATCGGGTAGTGGCCGTCGAAGCAGGCCCGGCACAGCCTGCTCGACGACAGCGTGGTGGCGGCGATCAGCCCGTCGAGCGAGACGAAGCCGAGTGAGTCAGCGCCGATTGACTGCCTGATTTCCTCAATTGTGAGGTTGCCCGCCATAAGCTCCGCCCGGCTGGCGAAGTCGATACCGAAGAAGCACGGCCACGCCACTGGCGGGCTGGAGATCCTGACGTGCACCTCCGCTGCCCCGGCCTCGCGCAGCATGGCCACGATCGCGCGCTGGGTGCTGCCGCGGACGATCGAGTCGTCGACCACCACAAGCCGCTGTCCGGCGATCGCGTCGCGCAGCGGGTTGTACTTCAGCCGGATGCCGCGCTCCCTGATGGTCTGGCTGGGCTGGATGAACGTCCGGCCGACGTAGGAGTTCTTGACCAGCCCCTGACCGTAGGGGATGCCACTGGCCTGCGCGTATCCGATGGCCGCCGGCGTGCTGGACTCCGGCACCGGGATGACGAGGTCGGCGTCGGCCGGGTACTCGGCCGCGAGCCGCTTGCCCACCTCGACCCGGGTCGCCTGCACGCTGCGCCCGGCGATGGCGGTGTCGGGCCTGGCCAGGTACACGTACTCGAAGAGGCAGCCCTTGGGCTCGGCGGCCGCGAACCTATGCGACCGCACCCCGTGCTCGTCGATCGCGACCATCTCGCCTGGCTCGATCTCGCGCACGAAGGTCGCGCCGACGATGTCCAGCGCGGCGGTCTCGCTGGCGACTACCCAGCCGCGGGCCAGGCTGCCGAGGACCAGCGGCCGGAAGCCCTGCGGGTCGCGGGCCGCGTACAGCGTCTGCTCGTCCATGAAGACCAGCGAGAAGGCCCCGCGCACCAGCGGCAGCACGGCTTGCGCCGCGGCCTCGACGCCAGGGTGCCCGGCCCCTGGCAGGCCCGCCCCCGGAAGGCCGGCGTCTGCCTGGACGCTGTGACCGTTCGCCGCGAACAGCGCGGTCAGCACGTCGGTGTCTGAGGTGGCGCGCCCGGCGAGCGGTCCCGCGTGGCCGCCGAGCAGGCTGGCCAGCTCAAGGGTGTTGATCAGATTGCCGTTGTGACCGAGGGCCAGGCTGGCTGATGGAGTGGCGCGGAACGTGGGCTGGGCGTTCTCCCAGACCGAGGATCCACTCGTCGAGTAGCGGCAGTGCCCCACGGCGATATGCCCATGCAGGGTGTTGAGGACCGACTCGTTGAAAACCTGCGCGACTAGGCCCATGTCCTTGTAGACCACGATGCGGGAGCCGTCGCTGACGGCGATCCCGGCCGACTCCTGGCCACGGTGCTGGAGCGAGTACAGGCCGTAATAGGCAAGCTTGGCTACATCCTCGCCCGGAGACCAGACGCCGAAGACGCCGCAGGCATCCCTGGGCGGCTGGTCGGCGGGATCGGAATCGTGTGACAGCAGGCCATCGGGCTTAATCACTAGTCAAGTCTAGTGACCTCCCGGCCTGCCAGAGCCGCTCAACGCGAGCGGAAGGTAGGCAGACAGATCCGCGCGCTGGCCGCTGGCCCGCACGCGGCCGGACGCAACCGCAGTTTCCCAGCCCACACGTCCGGCGGCGAGGTCCAGCCACGTCAGCGGATCGGTCTCCACGACGTTGGGGGGCGTGCCTCTGGTGTGCCGCGGTCCCGGCACGCACTGGATCGCGGCGAATGGCGGGACCCTGACCTCTACCGTGCGGCCCGGTACCCGCTCCTCGAGCAGGCCAAGGCTGTACCGGACGGCAGCGCGCAGGGCGGGTCGCAGCGGCTCCGCACCGGCGGCAAGCGCGTCGGTCACCGCCGCCAGGGCCGCCGCCCCGAGCACCCGCTCGGTCGTGAGCCCTGGCCAGGGCGGCTGGCCGAGCGCGGCCCGCTGCTCGTTCAGGGCGGCGAGCAGCTTGCCTAGATCAGGTCTGCGCGGCGGCACGGCTAAGCAGGCTAGCGGATGCCAGCGACAGCGGCTGCCGCCCGATGCCCGGCACTCGCGGCGGCACGCCGGGCCCGAGCCGAAAATTCTTCCGGATTTTCGCGCCATCTGGCCCCATCACGCCCCTGATCCGGGTATTCGTTCGGTATGCCCGGTCAGCGTCGCACGGCAGGCCCACGAGCCAGGGGTTCCTGGCTGCCCAGGCTCGCCGGCCTGGGTGCCGTGGTGCTCCTCGCCGCGGGAGCCGTGGCTGCTCTGATCGCCCTCCAGCCGGCCAGGCACGGCGCCGCGCCGCTGCCGACCCGGGTAGTCGGCTACCAGACCGTTGGCCTCGTGGTCGCAGACACCGAGCCAGGCAGCTCCGCCGGGCAGCTGCTCCAGCTCGTCAGCGCGCAAGGCACGCCGGCCTTCAGCGCGCTCGAGCAGGCGGAGGCGGCCCAGGGCAGCACGCCGCAGTGGACCGCTGACCTGATGGCTGGCGGCAGCTACATCTTCATCTATCTGCCGACCGGGCAGTGCCTCAGCGGGGTCGGCACTGCGGGGGAGGCCCGGCTGACTCTCCGGCACTGCGACCTGGACGCGAGCCAGCGCTGGCGGCGGACCCAGCTGGCTGTTGTCGCCCAGGCGCATGATTTCTACCAGTACGCGAACCTAGGTGACGGATCGTGCGTGACGCAGACGGGCATGCTGCCCGGCCAGATCTTCGGCGCGAGCCTGGCCGCCTGCGTCTCGGCGCAGCCGGCCGACCAGCTCATCGCGTTCTGGTGAGCACCGGTCTCACTCAGCCGAACAGCGCTGGCAGCGCGCCGCTGTGCACCCTCGCCAGCTCGTCAAGCGGCACCGTGAACAGGCCGCTGACCTCCAGCGCCGTGCCGCCCGTCGCGCCAATGGTCGCGGCCGCCACCCCGGCCTGCGCGCACAGCGCCGCCAGCTCTTCCTCAGCGCCGGGACGAACCGCGACGACGGCACGTGCTGCGGATTCACTAAACAGGAACGTGGCCTGATCCGCTGGCAGCGTGATCGCACAGCCGGTCCCGCCGGACAGGCATGATTCGGCCAGC
The DNA here is from genome assembly GCA_035483035.1 of Streptosporangiaceae bacterium. Lineage (GTDB taxonomy): Bacteria > Actinomycetota > Actinomycetes > Streptosporangiales > Streptosporangiaceae > JAJYUU01. The sequence goes on from DATHQE010000681.1 coordinate 3,736, forward strand.
GCGACGGCGAGGCCGCCATCGGAGAGGTCATGAGCGGCGACTAGCAGGTCGCGAGCGGCCGCCGTGATCAGGACGTCAGCCAGCGCGCGCTCGGCCTCGAGATCCACGGCGGGCGGTAGGCCGCCCAGATGGCCATGCCGTAGCCAGGCCCACAGGGACCCGCCGAACTCCGCCGCCGTCTCGCCCAGCAGCACGACAGCCGCACCAGGCTGGCGGAATCCCGACTGAACCCGGCGCCGGACGTCGTCGTGCACGCCGAGCACCCCAACGACAGGCGTCGGCTGGATGGGCGCGCTGCCCGTCTGGTTGTAGAAGCTGACGTTGCCGCCGGTCACGGGGATGCCTAGCTGCTGGCAGCCATCCGCGAGGCCGCGGACCGCCTCGGTGAACTGCCACATCACGGCCGGGTCCTCCGGGGAGCCGAAGTTGAGGCAGTTGGTGACGGCCAGCGGCCGGGCACCGGACACGGCGACGTTCCGGTACGCCTCGGCCAGCGCCAGCTGAGTGCCCGCGTACGGGTCGAGCTGGCAGTACCGGCCGTTGCCGTCGGTCGCCAGCGCGACACCGAGCCCAGTCGCCTCATCCACCCGCAGCAGCCCGGCATCGTGTGGCATGGCCAGCACGGTGTCGCCGCGGACGTAGCGGTCGTACTGCTCGGTCACCCAGGTCTTGTCGCCACCCTCCGGTGAGCCGAGCAGCAGGAGCAGGTCAGCCCGCAGGTCAGCGCCTAGTCCGGCGTCGCCGGCCTGAGGCCGGGCCAGCCTGAGCGGGTCGTCGGCGATCAGCGCGTCCTGGCTATCAGGCCGCCGCACCGGCCGGTCGTAGACCGGTCCCTGGTCCGCGGCGCTGGCCGGCGGGATGTCGACGACCGGCGCGCCGTGCCAGCTCATCTCCAGCCGACCGGAGTCTGTGACCTCGCCGATGACCGTCGCGCGGACGTCCCACTTGGCACAGATGGCCATGAACGCGGGAGTGTTCTCCGGCGTGACGATCGCCATCATGCGCTCTTGCGACTCGCTCATCAGGATCTCGGCCGGGCCGAGTGAGGAATCCCGCAGCGGTACCTGATCGAGCCAGACTCGCATGCCGGTGCCGCCGCCCGCTGCTAGCTCCGTCGTCGCGCAGGCGACCCCGGCCGCGCCGAGGTCCTGGATACCGACGATCAGGCCAGCCTGGTACAGCTCGAGGCAGCACTCGATGAGCAGCTTCTCCATGAACGGGTCGCCAACCTGGACGCTAGGCCGCTTGGCGCCTTCGCCCGCGCCCCCGAACGACGCGCTGGCCAGCACAGACGCACCGCCGATCCCGTCCGGGCCGGTGCGCGAGCCGAACAGGATGACCTGGTTGCCTGGTCCGGTCGCCGCCGCCAGCTTCAGGTCCTCGTGCCGCAGCACCCCGACGCATAGCGCGTTCACCAGCGGATTGCCGAGGTAGCACGGGTCGAACGCCAGCTCGCCGCCGATGTTGGGCAGGCCCAGGCAGTTGCCGTAGAAGGAGATCCCGCCGACCACGCCCGGCAGCACCCGGTGAGTATCCGCCGCGTCAGCGGGCCCGAACCGCAGCGCATCCATCACCGCGACCGGCCGCGCCCCCATGGCCAGGATGTCGCGGACGATGCCGCCGACCCCGGTCGCTGCGCCCTGGAATGGCTCCACGTAGGACGGGTGGTTGTGCGACTCGATCTTGAAGGTGACGGCGTAGCCCTGGCCAATGTCGACCACGCCGGCATTCTGGCCGATACCGGCGAGCATCACGTCCGTGGCTGGTGCCTTGTCGGCGAACTGCCGCAGGTGCTTGCGAGATGACTTGTAGGAGCAGTGCTCGCTCCACATGACCGAGTAGATGGCCAGCTCGGCATCGGTAGGCCGGCGGGCGAGGATGCCGCCGATCCGGGCGAACTCGTCGGCGGTCAGCCCGAGCGCCGCGAACGGCTGCGGCCGGTCCGGGGTCGCGGCGGCGTCGGGTACGGTGTCCTGCGACGTCGTCGTGATCTCAGCTGCGGTCATATCCCCCGTCCAGTGCTCATGCGCCAGTGCTCATACGACAATGCTCATACGACAATGCTGACTGCGCTTGCTGCGGCCGGGACCGCGCGCAGCACCGAGGTGAAGAATCCGAGACCGTCTGCTCCGGGCCCGGTGAGTACGTCGATGGCGTGCTCGGGATGCGGCATCAGGCCGGCGACGTTACCTGCCTCGCTGACGACGCCCGCGATGTCGCCGACCGAGCCATTCGGATTCCCGCCGCAGTAGCGCGCCAGGATCTGGCCGCGTTCCTGCAGACCGGCCAGCGTCTGCTGGTCCGCGACATACGCGCCCTCCCCGCTCTTCAGGACCACGGTGAGCTCCTCGCCGACGCGGTATCCGCTCGTCCAGGCCGAGGTGTTGTTCACGATCTGGATCCGTACGTCCCGGTTGAGGAAGCGGCGGCCCTGATTACGGGTCAGCGCACCCGGCAGCAGGTGCGCCTCGCACAGGATCTGGAAGCCGTTGCAAATGCCGAGCACGGGCAGACCGTGGGCCACGGCCGGGATGATCTCTGCCATTACCGGCGCGAACCGCGCGATGGCGCCGCAGCGCAGGTAGTCGCCATAGGAGAACCCGCCAGGCAGGATGACGGCATCAACGGCATGCAGGCTGGCATCGCCGTGCCACAGCTCGACCGGCGTCGCGCCCGCCCGCTCAACAGCGCGGCAGGCGTCGCGGTCATCTAGGGAACCTGGGAAGGTGACGACTCCGATGCGGGCCGTCATTGGCGTCCTCGCGAGCGGCGCATGCTCGCAGGCTACCTGCTCAGCCGGCGTCCCTGAGCTGTGAGGCCGGCCGGCCGGCCAGCGGCGCGTCGCTGCGCCACTCGATCCGCTTGTTCAGCGCGACCACGGTCCCCTGGCCGGGCTTGCTGTGCATGGTCACGTCGTCGACGCAGGCCCGCATTATCGCCAGGCCGCGGCCAGACTCGGGCAACTCGGCAATGGCGCGCTCCCTGGCCAGCCGCCTGGACCGGGCGATCCGGCTGCGCAGCGTGGTGGGCGAGGCCGGCGCAGTCGAGGCCGGCGCGGTCTGGTGCCGGCGGAGTCTGGTACGCGGGCGGACTGACGGCCGCATACCCGGCCGACGGCGGGCGACGCTAGCCGGGTCGAAACCGCGGCCGCTGTCGACGACCTCCAGCAGGCAGCGCTTGCTGCCGACGTGCGCCACCAGCTCATATCTGCGGCCAGGTCCCGCGTGCCGCAGCACATTCGTGCAGGCCTCGGTGACGGCCAGGAGCATGTCGTTGATGCAGCTTTCGTCGATGCCAAGACGGGTGAGGGTGTCCCCGAGCACCCGCCGCATCACCGGGACGCTTAGCGATTCCCTAGGGAAGACCAGGCAGAACACCACGTCTGCGGCTGGTTCCCCAGAATGGAACACCCGAGATCGCATCGGCTCCTCGCCCCGTGCTTAACAGTCAGTTCACATTGTGGAGGCTTCCCCGGACAGAGCCCGGTAATCATGAACTCAGGCGATCTCTGGACGAACAGTGCGCTACCGATTGTCGCGGCCTGGAGTCGCCGACAATGCACTGACCTGCGGAAACGCTGCCTGCGATAGGTCGCAGGGAGCCCTTGCAGGGCGCGTGCAGTTAGCAAGGTGAAAATAACAATCAGGTAAGCGTCACCCGCCGGGCGGCGAGAATTGGCGCACGGTGCGTGCCAGCGGCCGAGCAGGGACGCCGGCCAGCAAGGCAGCTGCGGGGACTACGCGGGATAGACGGAGAATTCCTCGATAACCGGATTCGCCAGTAGCTCCCCGGCCAGTTCGGCGATGCGATCCTCCGTCACCGGCTCAGCCAGCTCGATCTCGAACCGCTTGCCCTGGCGGACGCCAGCGACCTGGCCGAAGCCGAGACGCCGGCAGGCGCTGGCAATTGCCTCACCCTGGGGATCATGGATCTCAGGCTTGAGCATGACGTCGATGACGAATCTCGGCACAATCCGAACAGTACGCGAACGGTGCCGGCGAACACAGGTAGGGATCCGTGCCGCCTGGCAGTAGCCTTGAAGTAGGCCACCGTGACCCGATTCGTGACTTGCGTCACCATCGCGACCCCAGGGGCCTGCGGCGCTTGACCGTTCAGGGCGCCGCAATAGTACTGTTCGCACCGTCATGGACGGGATGATAGAACGGTCCGGAGCTAGCTCCTGACCGGACATAAGGATGCAAGGAGTGGCACGTGGCCGTCAAAGATGCCGGACGCGCAGCCCGCCCAGTTCAGCGGGCAGGAGGCAGACGGGCTGCAGCCCGCGAGCCAGAACGAGAGGCGGACTCGGCTGAGCTGATCCAGCTCCTCACCCCGGAAGGGGAGCGAGTCGAGCATCCGGATTACCCGCTGGACATCTCCGCCGACGAGATCAAGGCCCTGTACCGAGATCTAGTGATCGTCCGCCGGATCGACTTCGAGGCAATCGCGCTCCAGCGCCAGGGCGAGCTCGGGATCTGGGCGTCCCTGCTCGGTCAGGAAGCCGCGCAAGTCGGCGCTGGCCGTGCGCTCGGGCCGCGCGACATGGCGTTCCCGACCTACCGCGAGCACGGCGTGGCATGGTGCCGCGGCCTAGACCCGATGAAGCTGCTGGAGCTCTTCCGCGGCGTCAGCCACGGCGGCTGGGATCCGACAGCGCACAACTTCCACCTGTACACCATCGTCATCGGCAGCCAGGCGCTGCACGCTACCGGCTACGCCATGGGCATCCAGCGCGATGGCGCCCTGGGCGAGGACGGCGAAGCGGTCATCGCGTTCTTCGGCGACGGCGCGACCAGCCAGGGCGACGTCAACGAGGCGTTCATCTGGGCGTCGGTGACCAACGCTCCGGTCGTCTTCTTCTGCCAGAACAACCAGTGGGCCATTTCCGAGCCGCTGGAGCGGCAGAGCCGGACGCCGCTCTACCTGCGGGCCAAGGGCTTCGGCTTCCCCGGCGTCCGGGTCGACGGCAACGACGTACTCGCCAGCCTGGCCGTCACCCGCAAGGCCATGCAGGCCGCGCGCGAAGGCCAGGGGCCGACGCTGATCGAGGCCTTCACTTATCGCATGGGCGCGCACACGACGACTGACGATCCGACGAGGTACCGGCTCTCAGCGGAGCTCGAGGCCTGGAAGCTCAAGGACCCGATCGAGCGCGTCAAGCAGTACCTGATCCGCAGCGAGCAGGCCGAGATGGCTTTCTTTGACGAGGTCGAGGCGGAGGCCGCCGCTGTCGGGACCAGAGTCCGGGCCAGCTGTCAGCAGATGCCTGACCCGACACCAGATTCGATGTTCGACAACGTGCTGACGACCGAGACGCGGCAGCTCGCTGCCGAGCGCGCGGAGTTCGCCGCCTACCTTGACTCCTTCGTGGCCGAGGAGGCTGCTAGATGACCACGCTGACCCTCTCGAAGGCGCTGAACGAGGGGCTGCGCAAGGCGCTCGAAGCTGATCCCAAGGCACTCATCATGGGCGAGGACGTCGGCAAGCTCGGCGGCGTCTTCCGGGTGACCGACGGGCTGCAGAAGGACTTCGGCGAGGCCAGGGTCATCGACACCCCGCTGGCCGAGTCCGGCATCATCGGCACCGCCATCGGCCTCGCCCTGCGCGGTTACCGGCCCATCTGCGAGATCCAGTTCGACGGGTTCGTCTTCCCGGCGTTTGACCAGATCGTCACTCAGCTCGCCAAAATGCGCTACCGCTCGCTCGGGACTCTCCGGCTACCGGTGACGATCCGGATCCCGTTCGGCGGCGGCATCGGCGCGGTCGAGCACCACAGCGAGTCGCCCGAAGCGCTGTTCGCGCACACGCCTGGCCTGCGGGTCGTCTCCTGCGGAGGCCCCGCGGACGCCTACGCGATGATTCAGCAAGCCGCCGCGTGCGACGACCCGGTCGTCTTCTTCGAGCCTAAGCGCCGGTACTGGGACAGGGCGGACGTCGACATCGAGGGCGGCCTGGCCGCTGCGTTGCCGATGGAATCTGCCCGCGTCCTCGTCCCCGGCACCGACGTGACCGTGCTGTGTTACGGCCCGATGGTCCGCACCTGCGCCGAGACCGCCGTCGCCGCCGCAACCGACGGCAAGTCCATCGAGGTCATCGACCTCCGCTCGCTAGCACCGCTGGACACCGAGACGATCTTCGCCTCGGTCCGCAAGACCGGCCGGTGCGTGGTCGTGCACGAAGCCGTGGTGAGCGGCGGCATCGGCGCCGAGATCGCGGCGCAGGTCACCCAGGAATGCTTCTACAACCTCGAGGCTCCGGTACTCCGCGTCGGCGCGTACACCACCCCCTACCCGCCATCCAGGCTCGAGGAGCACTACCTGCCTGACCTGGACCGGATCCTGGATGCTGTCGACCGCACGTTTAGCTACTGAGAGGCCCTCATGTCAGATCTCAAGGAGTTCAGGCTCCCTGACGTCGGCGAAGGCCTGACCGAGGCCGACATCGTCAGGTGGCACGTCAAGCCCGGTGACCAGGTGATCGTTAATCAGATCATCGTGGAGATCGAGACCGCTAAGGCCGTCGTCGAGCTGCCGAGTCCGTACGAAGGTGTCGTCGCGAGCCTGCTGGTCCCCGAGGGTCAGACCGCCGATGTCGGCACGCCGATCATCTCGGTCAACGTTGGTGCGGACGCCAGCGCTGGGCCGGCCGAAGCGGCGATCCCGCCAGCGGCAGTGATCCCGGCCGAAGCGGTGGCGCAGCGCGCCATCAGCGAGACCGAGGACCTGGTCCCGACCCCGCCGATCGATGTGGCGGTCGAGCCCGGGATGCACGGCAGCCCGGCGCCGAAGGCCGAGCGGCAGGCGGTCCTGGTCGGTTACGGCGTCAAGCTCGGCACGACCAGCCGGCGCGTCCGCAAGACGACGTCGGCGGCTGCGGACGGATCAGTCGAGTCGGGGAACGGCGTCGCGCGGCCGACGACCGCGCTGGCGAAGCCGCCGGTGCGCAAGATGGCCAGGGATCTCGGCGTTGACCTCGGCTCGCTGGCCGGGACTGGGCCGAACGGGTCGATTACCAGGGACGACGTCCAGCAAGCGGCGGCGGAGCACACAGGCGGCCCCGTTCCCGTCCGGACAGACCGGGCAGTAACGGCCGTCGCGCGTGAGGAGCGGATCGCTATCAGGGGCGTGCGCAAGCACACCGCCGCGGCGATGGCGGCGAGCGCGTTCACCGCACCGCACGTGACAGAGTTCCTGCAGATCGACATCACCGAGACGATGGCGGCGACGGCGCGCCTGCGTACGCTGCCGGAGTTTGCCGACGTCAAGGTGTCGCCGCTGCTGCTGGTCGCGCGGGCACTGATCGTCGCTGCCGCGCGGCACCCGATGATCAACGCGAGCTGGGACGAGGCAGCGCAAGAGATCGTCGTCAAGCACTACGTCAACCTGGGCATCGCGGCCGCCACCGAGCGTGGGCTTGTGGTCCCCAATGTCAAGGACGCGCACGCGATGACCTTGCCGGAGCTGGCCAGGGCACTGGCGCAACTGGCCGAGACCGCGCGGGCGGGGAAGTCGACTCCCGCTGACATGTCGCACGGGACGATCACGATCACCAACGTGGGCATCTTCGGAGTCGACACCGGCACTCCGATCCTGTCTCCCGGCGAGGCTGCGATCCTGGCGTTCGGCCAGGTCAAGGACACACCGTGGGTCGTAAACGGGCAGCTCGCCGTGCGCAAGGCGTGCACACTCGCGCTGTCATTCGACCACCGGCTCGTGGACGGTGACCTCGGCTCGGCGGTACTGCGCGACGTCGGCGCCATGCTGACCGACCCGCTGACGATGCTCGCCTGGTCATGAGTCCTAGGGTTGATCCTGCGCTGACTGCCAAGTTGCGATGAGGAGAGCCCATGATCAGGCACGTCGCGGTGTTCACCTGGACCGAGGGCATGACGGACGAGATGGAGCAGCAGTTCACGGTTGAGCTCACCGCGCTCGCGGCGACGCTACCGGGGCTGCGTGCCTATCACGCTGGCCCCGACGCTGGCATCAACCAGGGCAACTTCGATTTCGCCGTGGTGGCCGACTTCGACGACACCGACAGCTACCTCGCTTACCGCGACAACCCCGAGCACAAGGACATCATCAGCCGGTTCAGCGGCCCGCACGCCAAGTCGCGCGCCGCGGTGCAGTACGAGATCTGATCGGCTGAGGGCGGGAAGCAGGCAGCGCGGCCGCCCGCCGGGGGGAGGGAGAGCGGGCGGCCGACGCTGGTCTTACGGGTCAGAAAGCCTCTTCTGGTAGCTGCATCGGGTCGAGCGTGGTCGCCTCGGCGATCTCCCGCTCGGCCGCGAGGCGCGGCAGCACGGTCGCGGCGAAGAAGCCGGCTGTCGCCACCTTGCCCTGGTAGAACGCCGTGTCACTCGCGCTCAGGCCACCCTGGTCGAGCTTGGCCAGCGCTACCTCGGCCTGTCGGCCGAGCAGCCAGCCGACGACCAGATCGCCGAGCGCCAGCAGCAGACGCGTGGTGTTCAGGCCGACTCGGTAGACCTGCGGTGCCTGTTCCAGGCTCGCACCGAGGAACCCGTTCATCGCCGCGACGATGCCCTCGACGTTGTCCGCCGCCCTGGCCAGGGCCGCGCGTTCGGTCTTCAGCCGACCGTTGCCGTTGTCTGCGGCCGCGAACTCGCGCACCTGCTCGAGCAGGTAGGTCAGCGCCGCGCCCTGATTCCGGACGATCTTGCGGAAGTACAGGTCCATGCCCTGGATAGCGGTCGTTCCCTCGTAGAGGCTGTCGATCTTGGCGTCCCGGATGTACTGCTCGATCGGGTAGTCCTGGAGATAGCCGGAGCCGCCGAGGGTCTGCAGCGACTGGGCGAGCTGCTCGTAGGCACGCTCGGAGCCGACACCCTTGACGACCGGCAGCAGGAGGTCGTTCAGCGCGACCGCCAGCTCGTCCTGCTCGCCCCTCGCCGCGGCCAGTTGCACGGCGTCTTGCTGACTCGCCGTATACAGGACAAGCGCGCGCAGCCCCTCGGCGTAGGACTTCTGCAGCAGGAGGCTCCGCCGGACGTCGGGGTGCTTCATAATCGTGACGCGCGGGGCCGCCTTGTCCAGCATCTGGGTCAGGTCCGCGCCCTGGACCCTGGTCTTGGCGTAGTCGAGCGCAGTCAGGTAACCGGTCGAGAGCGCGGCGATGGCCTTCGTGCCGACGAGCATCCGGGCGAACTCGATGATCATGAAC
>DATHQE010000682.1:0-7284 GCA_035483035.1 Streptosporangiaceae bacterium
ACCAGGTAGTCGTAGCCGAGATGCGCGGCGAGCGCGAGGACCCAGAGCGCCGCGGTCACCAGACTCCCCTGCGCCCAGGGCTGGCCATCCTGCATCCAGACCCTGACCGTGGCCGCCCGCGCAGCGCCGAAGACAGCCGCCAGCACCAGGCTGCCCGCCAGCGCGGCGATGGCTACCGAGACTGAGTGCAGCTTCTGGAGGTACTGCACCGCCTCGATCAGGCCGATCACGACGAGCACCAGCACCAGCCGCTGATTGCCACGGACCGGCCGGGCTCGCAGCTGGCGAGAGATCAGCAGGGCGAGAACGGCAACGCCGATGACGAGGTTGAGCGCCGTCTGGCTGGACATGGTTCCCCTGTCCGCTGCCCCGCGAGAGCCGGGAGGCTCTCGAACGCTACCGGGGTCAGCTCCGCTCCTCAGATTAGGGTCGCGGCGCTGATCAGAGCATGTGCGCGGCGTCCGGATCTGGGCATGACAGATGTCACTCATGGCCAACAACCCGGTCACAGGATGATCACAACCGGCCTGTTAGGTTGTGCCAGGGGGAAATCGAGGGGCCTAGATCGGAGGTGTTTTCGCTATGGGCCTGCCTGTTCGGCAACGCAGAGTGCTGGAGCGCATCGATAGCGCGCTGCGGGGGTCAGACCCGAAGCTTGCGGCCCTGTATGCGATCTTTGCCCGGCTGACTCGGGACGAAGAGATGCCCAGGGCGGAGCAATTGCGACATAGGGCACTGCTCGTGCTGGCCCGGCTGCGGCTGGTCCTGGCGGCTATCGGTCGTCGGCTCCACATCAGGCTTGCGCCACGGCAGCGCATCGTGCTGTTCTTCCCGCTTGCCCTGGCGCTGGCCGTCACGTCGATCGTGTTCGCGGCTCGATCCAGTTCTGGGATGTGCACGCCGGTCAAGTCCGTGGCCGCGACTAAGACTGTTGCTAACACCAAGCTCTGCAAGACGCCGACCGTGCCAGGGCTGACCTTCGGCCGCTGAGTTCGTCACGCTCAGCGGATCGACTTCCTGTCATTGAGCCCGGCTTATCTTGATCTGATCAGTACCGCGGCAAGCTCTGGCTGCGTGCAGGGCGGCGGTGCCGCGGCCACGGATGCGGGCCCGACCTGCGCGCACGTCGCCAGCAGCGCGATATCAGTCGCCGGACTGGCGCTGCCGCCAAGGCCAGACAAGTCCACGAAGAAGTGCGGCCACGGCAACGCCGTGGACGTCCAGACCACTCGCCTGCTGGTGAGGCTGTACCCCCAGGCTTCGCCGAGGGCATTCTGATCGAGGCCGAGGGCGACGCCGTCGCTGACCCAGTAGAGGCTGGCAGCCACCGAAATCGCCGCCGAGCTGACCACGGCTCCGTGCTGGCCGGCCTGGAGGCCGGCCAGCACGGAGCCGTCCGCGACGTAGACGACGCCCGCCCCGGTGTCGGCTAGTTCCGGCACTGCCGAGCTCTTGTGCCAGCTGAGGCTGCCGTCCAGTCCGTAAGCGCTGACGCCGCCAGCTCCGGAGAACAGCAGGACAACTTTCGGCGGCTGTCCGCCGGCTTGAGCGACGTCGATCACGTCGCTGAGCATCCCGGCGAAGTTCCCTGAGCGTGGTCGCACGATCTCCACACCGCCAGTCAGCAGGCTGATCCGCAGCAGGGCAGGCACTGCGGTGGCAGCGGGCACTGCGGTGGCAGCGTCTCGGCTGCCAGTGTCGGCGACATAGAGATACTGGCCTGCGACGCGCCAGGCGGGCGACCCGGAGCCGATGGCACGCCGCCAGAGCACCCGGCCGGAGGCGTTGGCGTAGGCACGGACTTCTGAGGTGCCGACGATGACCGTCCGGTCGGCGTCGGCCTCGACGGCGCCTCCGTAGGCCGCGGCTGGATACGTCCGGATCTGGCGCCCCGTGCCCGCTGACAAGATCACCTCGTATCGCGCGGCATCGCCCTGCCCGGCAGGCGGCTCGACGCCGACCGCCACGACGCCGGAGAAGGCGCGGACGCTCACGATCGCCGAGCCGACGGGTACCTCGGCCAGCCCGACATGCCAGCGCAGCTTGCCGGTACTTGCCTGAAAACCGGTCACCTCAGTCCCGGATCCGACCACGGCAACGCCACCGCCGACCGCGGCGTAGGCGGCTTGTCGCTGCGTGACCGTGCCCGAGACGCCCGACTGCGCGATCCACGACCCTGGCAAGGCGTGGGTCCACAGGACCGAGCCCGGTGTCGTGCAGCGCAAGCCCGTGCAGTGCGGCACCTGCTGGCTGCTAGCTCGGCCGGGGATCACGGCGGCGCCCAGCAGGACGACGACAAGCAGAGCTCGCCTCGCCCATGCGCTCGGCCTGCGCCCGACCTTCACGATCTCTTGCACCTTCCCCTGGCTCGGGCGACCAGCCGGTCCCCTGCTCTATCGGGGACATCTGGCCGGCATCAGGTCGCCCCGCGGACGGCCCACGGGCATGCGCCGCTGCCCGGCTCGGCGCAGCCTAGCCCGAGCTGCCGCGCGCAAGCTGAGGTGCACCCCCGAGTTGCCCGGGTGATCCCCTGGCTGCACAACTGCCACACCACGGTAGCGGCTTGGGCCTGCGCCAGCAGACCGATTTTGGCCGATTCGGGCCTTGCGGTGAGGGTCCCGATTGCTCCAGCGCGGCGATTCGGTAGTCGCCCGCCCCGGCCGCACGGGCAGTTCAGTAGGTTGGGTCCGGCCACGATGGCCCGCGCCAACTGGAGGAACTGATGACAGATCGCGCTCCGCTCCCGCACGATTTCCTGCCGGTCGTGCCGACGTTCACGGTCGAGAGCGACGACGTCGCCGACGGCGAGCAGATGTCCGACGCGCAGGTCTACAACAGCTTCGGCATGAGCGGCGAGAACATCTCGCCGTCGCTGCGCTGGCATGGCTTCCCGGCGGAGACCAAGGGCTTCGCGGTGACCTGCTATGACCCGGATGCACCGACCGGCTCGGGGTTCTGGCACTGGCTGGTGCTTGACATCCCGGCATCAGTGACCGAACTGCCGCAGGGCGCCGGGAGCAGCGGCGGTGCAGGGCTGCCGGCTGGCGCGTTCTCGGTGCGCAACGACTACGGGACCAAGGACTTCGGCGGCGCGGCGCCGCCGCCCGGTGCGCCGCACCGGTACGTGTTCACGGTGCACGCGCTCAGCACCGACCACCTCGGCGTGGACTCTGACGTCTCGCCTGCGGTGGCTGGCTTCAATCTCACCTTCGCCACGATCGCCAGGGCGTCGATCGTGCCGGTGTATGGGTATAGCGGCTGATTAACCCGCTAGCGAGCGTCAGCTTCGGCGGGCTCGCCTGGACTGGCGGGCTCACCTGGGCTGGCGGGCTCGCCTGGGCCAGCGGGCTCGCCGGGGGCGAGGAAGGTGTCGCGCAGGAAGTGGCGCAGCGTGCGGTGCGCCCTCATCAGGCTGGCGCGGTCGGCGCGACCCACCTCGTCCAGGTCGGACAGATCGGCGCCGATATCAGCCAGGACCTCGTCCATCGCGATGAGCAGCTGCTCAGCATCCCGGATCGCCATCAGGTCCCGGTCCTGCCGCATCATGACCTGGCCGCGGACCAGCTCGTCCGCGACCTCCGGGGAGCAGCTAAGGCCGGCCTGGAGCAGGTCGCTCCACCGGCGGCAGATCGACCTGATGCCGGCCGTCGACCGGTACCCGACGAAGATCGCCTCGAAGGCCCCGGCGACGAAGCGGTCCCAGCCGAGCTCGTCGATGTCGGCGGTGTCGGCGTAGTACACATCGCGCAGCCTACGTCGAGTTGCTTGCGCGCGCGGAATAGCCTGCCCGCCTGGCCCGAGTCAGGCGGGCAGCAGCGTCGCGATGCGCTCGCCGCACTGGGTCACGGTGTAGCCGGGCAGGCTCGCGAGCTGGTCGAGCAGCCACGGTGATGTCAGCGCCCGCAGCAGTCCCTGAACTTCGCGGGAGCTTGCGTGTACAGCGGGCACGACCAGATCGAAGCGCTCGGCAGTGAGCGGCACGAAAGCCAGGCCGTACGCGAGGGCGGCCGGCTCGCTCGCGATCCCGGCGTCCGCGAGGCCGGCCGCGATGGCCGCGGCGACCTCCAGGTGGCCTGTCGCCTGGGTCTGGTACCCGGATAGCTCGCCGGCGTCGACGCCCGCCCGGGCCAGCTCGCGATCCAGGACCCGGCGGGCTTCCGCGCCGGGCTCTCTGTTGACGAGGCGAAGCCCGGCCGCGGCGATGTCGGCCACGCACGTCACCTGGCCGGCCAGCGCTGGCCTCAGCACCAGGCCCTCCCGCCACGAGCAGAAGCCGATCACGTCGGCGCCGCCACGCAGGAGTTCCCTGGCCGGCCCGGTGTTGTAGTCACCCGACCGGCCCCGCAAGTGGGCTCCGGCGACGTGAACCAGTCCGTCGCTTGCGAGGCTCAGCGCCTCCTGACTAGCGCACGGCCACCAGGCGAAGGAGATGGGCGGGTCAAGCAGGCTCAGCGGCTGCTCAAGCAGCGGCAGCGCGGGATCGCAGCCCGCCACCACGAGCGTCGGCCGCGGCGGCCCGAGCGGGACGACCTCGCCTGTATCGGTGGTCCGGCCGCCCGCCGAGGCGAAGCCCGCGCGGGCGACCGTGGCGCCGACCAGCGGCAGCGCCACGAACGAGTCCCCTACCGGCGCCAGGCAGACCCGCGATCCAGCCGGACCGAGCGGCGCTAGCGACCGGACGCTAACGACCGGCTCGGGGATCGCCGGCCCGAACAGCTCCTCGACGGTCACGCCAAGTGCGCGGCTGAGCGCGAGCGCGACCCGCAGCGACGGGTCGGACAATCCCGATTCAACCGCCGAAACAGCCTGCCTGGATACCTGGGCCATGCCAGCGAGCTGCTGCTGGGAGAAGCCCCTGGCCTGGCGGGCTAGCCGCAGCCGGGCGCCGGCGCGCGCTCCACCCTGGTTCGGATTAGCCGCCGCTGCCGGGTCGCCGGTCACGTCACACCTCCCTGCGAAGCCCGGCGGCCATGGTATCGACCGCCGAGCCATCCCGCCCGAACAGCGGCGGATCGAGCGCAGTCACTGTGATGGGGCTGCCGGGCGGGCCCGGCCGGTCCGCGAGCCTGCACGTCACCACCGAGTCGGGCAGCTGAATGTCAGTCTCCCAGCCAGCGCCTGCTGGCCGGGAGGCAGCCACGGTACCGGTGAGCACCGGGCCGCGGTCTGGCACGGCCCCGGCCAGGACCCGGTCGGGATGGATGCCTGCGGCCAGCTCGCCTACCTCGGCAAACCCGAGGTAGCCGACAAGCTCGGCCACCCTCGTCGACACTGGTCGCAGGACGATCTGATCGGGGTCGCCGATCTGCAGCACGCCGCCGCGGTCGATCACGGCCATCCGGCTCGCGAATGCCTGCGCGTCCGCCAGCTCGTGAGCAACCAGGACGGCCGGCACGCCCCGCTCTGTCACGAGCCGGACCACCAGCGCGGTCAGCGTCCGGCGGGCGGCGGCGTCAAGCCCGGCGTAGGGCTCATCGAGCAGCAGGGCATCGCAGCGGGCGAGCAGCAGCCGGGCGAGGGCGGCGCGGTGCTGCTGGCCCCCCGACAGCCGGGCGGGCATCGCGGACAGCAGCTCGCCGATCCCGAGCGCGTCAGCGAGTGACGTCAGCTCGCCCCCGCGCGAGCCCGCCGGCCTTGCGTAGGCGAGGTTGTCCCGGACGGACAGATGGGGGAAGAGGCCGGGATCCTGCCGCAGCAGGCCAACCCCGCGCTGCCACGGCGGCACGGCGACGCGAGGCCTGCTGGTCCTGGTCAGCGTCCGCCCGGCGAGCTCGACGACGCCGGTCTTCGGGTCGACTAGGCCGGCAATGGTCTCGAGCACCGTCGTCTTGCCCGCTCCCGACGGCCCGAACAGAGCTAGCCGCTCCCCCTGCGCCACCTCGATCGAGGCACGCACGGTGAAGTCCCGCCGGTCAACCTCGACGTCGGCCTTGAGCACGGGCGCTCCAGACGTAGGCGGCCAGCGGCAGGGGCAGGGCGACTACTAGCAAGACCAGCGCATAGGGGAGAGCGGAGGCCAGCCCGGTTTCCTGGAGCGTGGTGAAGATCTGCAGCGGCAGCCCGTAGGGGTGGTAGGCAATGATGATGACGGCCCCGAAGGCCCCCATCGCCCTCGCCCAGGCTACCGACAGGGCCATCGCCAGGCCAGGCGCGGACAACGGCAGCGTCACCCGCCGGAAGACCCGCCGTGGCCGGTCGCCGAGCAGCTCCGCCTGCTGCTCGAGCCGCGGGCTGACCGATCCGAAGGCCGCCTGCGCGCCCACGACGTAATAGGGGGCCGACTCGTACACCTCGGCGATGACCAGGGCCAGGAAGGTATTAGTCGCGGACAGGTTGAAATGCCCGATCAGGTCGCCGAACGGAGTGTACGGGCCGACCATGAAGACCAGCAGCAGGCCGATGACCAGCGGCGGCAGCAGCAGCGCGCACAGAACGCCGGCCTCCCAGATCCGCGGGAATGGCAGCGACCCGCGGGCCAGCTTGTAGGCCAGGGGCGTGCAGAAGAGGAAGAGCACGGCAAGCGTGACGCCACCGGATTCGAGCGAGACGATTAGCGGATCCAGCGCGCCGGGGTAGCTGAGCGAGCTCGTGATCGCATGCCACGACAGGTGCGTGAGCAGCGTGATCACGGGCCCGAGCAGGACGATCCAGATCAGGCCCGCCCCGACGATGGATGCCGCGCCTGAGACGGAGCGGATGCGGCGCGGGAAGGCCGGCCCCCCGTCGGCCCGGCCGGGCTGCCCGGGGGGGTCCTCCGCTCCCCGGGCAGTACCGGCCGCAGCCGGGCTAGCCGCCCAGCTCACTACTGACAGCCGCCGGTATTGCGCTCGTCGTGCCGGTCGCAGCGGGCGGCAGCAGCGTAAATCCGCCTGCCTTGTACAGTG
Organism: Streptosporangiaceae bacterium; assembly: GCA_035483035.1. GTDB lineage: Bacteria > Actinomycetota > Actinomycetes > Streptosporangiales > Streptosporangiaceae > JAJYUU01. The sequence continues at coordinate 6,885 of DATHQE010000682.1, forward strand.
CCAGTCCGGCCTTGGAGAGCGTGTACTTGACGAAGGCGATCGCGGCCGGGGTGGGCTTGCCGATGATCGTGATGTCAATCACCTGCGGCGAACCGCTCTTAGTCGTCGGGGCGCTGCCTGCGGGCGTCACCGTAACAGTCGCCGTCTTGTACTGCGCGGCCATCGAGGCGTCGCCGAGGTTGATCTGGGGCGGCAGCGGGATGTAGTCCAGGTGCAGCTCAATGGCCTGAGTGATAAAGGCGCTGGAAGCGTCGAGCTGGCCTGACTGGAGCGTCGAGTCGAGCGATGACTCCGCGTAGATCTGCGACGAGGTGGACGAGCCGGCCGGACCGCCGAGAATCTTCGTCACTGTGTCGGATGGCAGGTGATAGTAGTTCTGGGCCAGCTCGAGCATGTAAAT
>DATHQE010000683.1:0-2667 GCA_035483035.1 Streptosporangiaceae bacterium
CACTCTCAGGCGAACTTGACTATCCCCAAATCAAGCTGTTTCGCCTCGTCAAGGTATGGCGAACGCTCAGCGGGGGAGAGACAATCCATCCGGGCGGCTGCAATGGTGCGGCTTGGTCCGGCGATGGGGTGAACGGTATGACAACGCCCACAACGATGTGGAAGAGACTTACTCGCCGGCTCGGACGCGACCGCAACCCGCTGCGCCGCCGCTCGGACCTAGTCGACGCCTGGCTTGTGCCGGTGGCAATTGTGGTGTTCGTGGCGTTGTGCCCGCTGGTTCTCGCCGTCGTTGGCAGCTGGACTCGCGCAGCCAACACCAGCGAGGAGCATGCGCAGGCGCACTGGCATCACGTGCAGGCGGTCCTGCTCCAGTCGGTGCCGGGAGCCGAGCAGGCTGACCATGGTACGAACAGCTGGATCGCCTGGGCCCCGGCCCGCTGGACCGCGGGCGGGATCGAGCACACCGGCATCGTTCCGGCACTATCTGGCACTCGGGCGGGTGCAGTCGTCACCGTGTGGCTCGACAGCGCTGGCAGAGCGCACGTCCCGCCACTCACGCCGGGCGCGGCCAGCGGCCGCGTCGTGGAGGCGAGCGTGGCTGGACTCGCGGTCCTCGCCGTGGCGCTCGCGATCATGACCGTGCTCGCTCGCCGCTTCCTAGATCGGCGTCGCCTCGACGGCTGGGAGACCGCCTGGCTCTCGGTCGGCCCTACCTGGAGCCGTCACCGGTAGCTGGCTTGCCTAGCGCGCCGCTCACCCGGCGCCGCACGTCCATCGAGCGTCTGCCTTGCCGCGCTGCATAGGCTAAAGCGTGGCCACGTGGCACGGCACCGCGGTCGCTGGTGGAGGTGAGGGCGATCGAAATCCAGAAGCGCATGGTGATCGAGTACGGATTCGAGCTCGATGGCGTGTGGCTGCCGCTCGCCATGCTGCGACGCCTGGACGAGCACGGGCCGTGGAACGTGCCGTTTACCGAAGCTAGCGCCGACCAGTCCAAGGTGCTGCTGACCCATGGACTGGCCGAGCGCCACAACAGCGGGCTGGCCCGCGCTAACGGTCTGCGGAACTTCATCGACGCGCTGCCCTTCGCGCCGACGGACGCGTTCCGGAGAATCACGGCGGACGGCGAGGAGCAGGACTAGCGACGGCCCGCTGAGCGACACCTGCGCTCTCCGCTGGCGCAGCGAACCCCTATTGGCGAGCGCCGTGGATCAGGGTGCGCGTAGGGGATCTTGTTCAGGGTGGGCTGGGTGATCTTCCCGATTGGCCCGCCTTGAGCCCAGCGGAACGCTGGACCCATGCATACGACAGTTCTTTCGCGGGGCGCCGAAGACACGGCAGACAGGGACTTGAGCAGCGGGTGGGCCGACTGGACCGATAGCGACTCCCGGGCGCTGGCACACGACATCAACAACTCGGCGGCTCTCGATGCTGCACCAGGCTGGCGCTGGCTAGCCAGCAGCCGCGTGCGGCGCGCTGGACTCGCGGTCCTGCTGCTGGAGGTCGGGCTGCTTATCGGATTCCTCGCCGTCTACCGGCCGTTTGACCTGAACATCTACCTCTGGGGCGGTCGCGCCGTCACGCACGGGCTGCACCTGTATCTGGTCCAGGCCGACGCGAACTGGTTCACTTATCCGCCGTTCGCCGCCACGGTCTTCACGCCGCTGGCCGGGATGCCGGGGCTTCTCGCCCGGCTCGGGTGGGAACTCGCCTCGGTCGGCGCGCTCGCGTTCGCCTGCGTGGTCACAGTGCGGCTGGCCGGCTACCGGCCAACGCGATCGGTGATCGTCACCATGGTCGCCGCCGCGCTGCTGCTCGAGCCGATGTATCACACCCTGTACCTGGGTCAGGTCAACCTGATGCTGATGGCACTGGTGCTCGCTGACGTCTGGCGGCTGTCGCGCGGCAGGCCGGCCGGGATCGGCATCGGCATCGCGGCCGCGATCAAGCTGGTGCCTGCCATCTTCATCGTGCTGCTGCTGGTGACGCGGCGCACCAGGGACGCTGTCATCGCGGCCGGCACGTTCGTGGGATGCGGCCTGATCGGCTATGTCGTTGACCCCAGCGCCTCCCGGCTGTACTGGACGCGGCTGTTCTACGACTCCAAGCGCGTCAGCGCCGGGTACATCAGCAACCAGTCGCTGTATGCAGCCGCCCTGCGCATCTTCGGCGGACCGAGCCACGTTGGCACCTGGTTCCTGCTGGTGCCGCTGTTCCTCGGCGTCGTGGGAATCGGGGTCGCGGCCGTGCTGGCCAGGCGCGGCGACTGGCTAGGAGCAGCGGCCGTGACTGGGACGACCGGTCTGCTGGTCTCGCCGATCTCGTGGACCCACCACTGGGTGTGGATCCTGCCGGCGCTTGTAGTGCTCATGCGCGGCGGCGTCGCCACTCGAATTGCGGCAGCCGGTGCGTATCTGCTCTTTGTCCTGGCGCCTATGTGGTGGACGCCGCACCCGGCTCGCCCCGGTACGGCCGAGGTCGGCTTCCACGGGCTGACGACTGCTGTCGCCAACTGCTTCCTGATCGCCGGTCTCGCGTTCCTGGCTTACATGGCGGTCGTCGTCTACCGGACGGGAGCGCTCAGGCAGCCACGACTCAAGCCTCCGGTCGCGCGGGATGTGGACTACGACCGCTTGCTGGAGCCGGCCCTGCTCAGCAGAGCGAG
>DATHQE010000684.1:0-11034 GCA_035483035.1 Streptosporangiaceae bacterium
GCCGCATCAGCTGGCCGCATCTTGGGCCGGTCGGGATATCGGCGATCCAGCTCTGCCTCTACCAGGGGAACGACGTCGACGCCGTTGATTCGCAGGTTCTCGATCTCGGCGCTGATGTCCACGTTGGCCAGGACCGCGCCACGAACCCTGACCCCGGTCATGTCGACGAGGCTGAAGCGTGCGTCGGTCAGGTCCACGTCGTGGAACCGGGTGCCAGTGAGGTACACGTCCTCGAACTTTGAGCCGGTCAGGTCCTGATGGAGGAAGTCAGCCACCAGGCAAGCCTGTCATGAACGCAGCGTCAGGCTTGGCCATTATCGGGGTGACTCGCGCCCTTCGAGCGCGGCGAGCCGGAGCTCGAGCTGGTCGACCCGGTGGCGGAGGATCTCCAGCTGCGCTTCCTCGGCCAGCCGCCGCTCCGCGGTGCGCCGGAGCCGCGGCGAGGTCTCAGCGCGCGCCGCGACGAGCGCCAGCGGCACGAGTCGCTGCGGCCCGTGCGGCCCGTCTACCAGGCGGGACGGGATCTGCCCGGTGCGGTACCAGCTACGCAGTGCGGCACGGGACGCACCCGTCTCGGCGGCGGCGCGCTCGAGCGGCACCCAGTCCGAGCCCTCAAGCTGGGCGCCCAGCTCGAGTTCGAGCTCCCAGTCGTCGAGCCGGTCCTCCCACTCCACTGGCGCGTAATCCTCTCGCTGTCCGATTATCTGGCCTTCTCGTCAGCCCTATTAATAGCATGGTATTGACTAGGTGATCACCATGCTAGACGGTGGTCGCATGTTTGAGCGATTCACTAACAGCGCCCGGCACGTCGTCGTCCTCGCCCAGGAAGAAGCCCGGCGACTGCAGCACAACTACATCGGCACCGAGCACATCCTGCTCGGGCTGCTTGGTGAGCCGGAAGGCGTTGCGTATAGCGCCCTCGCGTCTTTCGGGATCACGCTGGAGGGCGCCCGGACCGAGGTCACGGGCATGATCGGCATCGGCAAGGCCAAGCCGTCCGGTCATATCCCCTTCACGCCGCGCGCCAAGAAGACCCTCGAGCTGGCGCTGCGCGAGGCGCTGCAGCTGCACCACAAGTTCATCGGCACCGAGCACATCCTGCTCGCCGTGATACGCGAAGGCGAGGGAGTCGGCGCGCAGATCCTGAAGCAGCACAGCCCGGACCTGATGCAGATCCGGATGGCCGTGCTCGACCTGGTGTCCACGACGCCCCTCGAAGCGACGAGAGGCCGCCGCTGGCTGCGCCGCTGGTCGGCCTCCGGCGAGGAGTCCGAGCCGGGCGAGTCCGCGGAGATGCGCACCACGCCGGCTGCGCACGTCAGCCTCACCGAGGCCGCGCGGCTAGCCGGGTCGCAGCCTGTCGGGTCGCACCACCTGCTGCTGGCGGCCATCGCGGACCCTGAAGCCGCCGCGGCCCGCGCGCTCGCCGCCCTCGGCGTCGATCTGGATCAGGCCAGGGCGGCACTCCGCAGCGCCGACGTCACCGGCACCAGCGACGAGCAGCCGGAAGAGGCTGGCCGGCGCCAGATGCTGGTCAAGGTGACCGGGCAGCAGGTCACGATCGAGGTAACCGACCCGGTGATCGTCCGGCTAGGCCAGAACGCGCTCGCCGCGCTGGGCGACCGGGCTGACCCGGCCGGCGTCATCCGCGGCGACCTGCCGGATAGTGGCAGCCTGAGCGGCGTCTGGCAGGCGCTGCACGACAGCCTGACCTCCATTCAGCGACGCGCGACTGCGGCGCGGGGCGCGGCCGGCTCAGGGACCGCCTCGCCGGACAAGCCAGCAGCGCCGAACACTGACACCGCGTAGCCCGCGAGCGGTGCGCCAGCCGGCGGGAATGACAGAGCTCCGGCAAAATCGGCACAACACCGGTAAAGTGCCTCCCGGTGGAGCGAAACGCCAGCCCGATAGCCGGGCGGGCGCTGGGGAGCCATGTCCTTGGAGGGCGCGCGGCGAAATCCGCGCGAGCCAACTGGAGGTAGTGGCGATGCGTCACCTAGTCGGATTGGTGTTGGCCCTGGCAGCTGCAGCGGCGTTGTTCTTCGGCGCGAGCTGGGGCGTAGCCCGGGTTCTCACTGCCCATGCACACGGCACGAGCCTGGAAAGCATGTCAGGCGGACTGGCCCTGGCGGCCCTGGTCGGAACTGGCCTGCTCGTCGGCGTGCTGCTCGCCGTGCCGGCGTTGTCGCCGCTCGGCGCCGGGCTGCCGGGACTCATCCTGCTCGGCTGGTCTGCCCTCGAGGTGGTCAGCGCGCACCGGGCGCTCCGGCTGATCCCCCTGTCCACGATGGACGCTGGCAGCGGCTTCCGCACCATGCTGACCGCCGGCGCGCTCGCGCTGCTCGGCGCCGTCATGATCGTGCCGATGTTCGTGCCCTCGCGGTGGCGGCGGACTGAACCAGCGGACGAGTTTGCCGAGCTGGCGAGGGCCGAGCTCGTGCACTAGCGCGGCATCCGGGTTACCGCGGGTCAGCGCTGGACAGATCGCCGCCCTCGAGCAGCGCGGTGATCTCGTCCGGGGCGCGCATCCGCCAGGCGTCGATCACCAGCTCCCGTAGCCGCTCGGCGTCCACCTCCGCGAGCCGGAGCATCACCAGCGGCCAGCCGTCATAGCCCGGTTCGGTGAAGAAGATGCTGGGCTCGCCGAGCAGCAGGGCCTGCTTCTCGGCCTCGTCGCCCACGAAGAGCACGGCGATGTCGGTGCGGATGACCCGCGGTTTGCCCGGCCTGCGCTCCGGATAGGACCAGATGAATCCTTTGCCGCCTACCCGGAAGTCGAAGCCGTCGCAGTCGATCTCCTCGACCTCCGGCAGGGCAGCCGCGAGGCGCCGTACGTCGTGCGCGTCAGCCATCGATGTCTCCCAGATCCCGCCGGCCGAGGGATCCCGCCGACAGCGTGGGTACATGCTAGGCCGGGGTACCGACAGTCGGCTTCCCGGCCGGGCCGGTCCTTGTGGGGCATGCCGTCGCCCCCGATACTGCTGGGATGGGCGATCGCAACGTACTCGGCGGCGAGCTGGAGCCGTGTGGCACCGACCCGATGACCGGGTTCTACCGAGATGGCTGCTGTCGCACCGGGCCGCAGGATCAAGGCAGCCATACGATCTGCGCCGTCGTGACCACTGCGTTCCTCGAGCATCAGCGCCGGATCGGTAACGACCTAGTCACGCCAGCGCCGCAGTACGAGTTCCCTGGACTGGTACCCGGCGACCGGTGGTGCGTCACGGCGGCGAACTGGCTGCGGGCTCACCGGGACGGCGCCGCGGCGCACGTCGTGCTGGCGTCCACTCATGAGCGGGCCCTGGACATCGTGCCCCTCGCCGCGCTCAGAGAGCACGCCGTCGACGTCCCGGCCCATCCTGGCGGTCTGGAGAACTAGCTGCGGTGCGGCCTAGCCGATAGTGATCTTGTCTAGGCGCTTCTTGATGAACTCCGCCGACACCACCGGCGCGTAGTCGTTCGGCCTGCCGATCGGCGGCTGCAGTGACTCAATCACCGCGTCGTGGTCGGCCTCGTAGAAGTACACCAGTGAGACCAGATCCTCCTCTGGCGCCTCAGCCTGGGGCGGCAGCACCCGGTGCCGGTTCGACTTCCACCGGCCGCCGCTCCAGCGAGCCAGCAGGTCACCAGCGTTGACCGTGAGAGCACCCGGCTCATACGGCGCGTCCTGCCAGCCGTCCTGCTCCGTCCACACCTGCAGCCCGCCTCGGCCAGGCTCACGGTCCAGGATGGTGACGGTGCCGAAGTCTGTATGTGGCCCGATCCGGAATTGACCCGGTGCCGGCTCCCCGGCCACCCTCATCGCCGGGTACCAGTTGATATTCAGCGTGTGCGTGGCGTGGCCGGTATGCCGAGTGAAGAAGTCGCGCTCCTGCAACAGCGCCGATGCGCAGAGCACGAGCAGGTCGTCCGCCAGCCCGCGCATGCGAGCGAGGTAGGTCACCACCGCCGGCTCCAGCTTGGGCACCTCAGCTGGATAGATATTCGGCTGAAACCAGAACCCGTCCACCTCGGGGTCGCCGGTCGGCTGGTCAGCACCGACGGCGAAGGACTCCTTGAGGTCAGGCGGAGTCTGCGTGCCCTCGGCATAGCCGTTCGCCTCCGCGCCCGGCGGCAGCCAGCCCCGGCCGCCGACAGTGACGGCGTACCGCTGCTTGATCCCCCGTGGCAGCGCGAAGAACGCGCGAGCCTCGGCCCGGACCCGCGCACGCAGGTGATCGGGCACCCCATGCCCGGTGATCAGGAAGAAGCCGACGCTCCGCAACGCCGCATCGACCTCGGCAGCAACAGCTCCCCGAGCGGACTCATCACCGCTGAGCCAAGGCGCGAAATCGATCACCGGAACGGACGAGTGCATGATCTGACTCCAGAGTCGCGGCGAGCGGCTAGGTGGTCGGCGGTTCAGCTATCGTACGTCCGTGCCGTTGGCCCCATTGGGCGTCAGTGTGGATATGACGCCCAACTAGGGGCAGTGACTCCAATCTCGTGCCCTATGGATGCAGCGCCTGGGGCGGAGCTCGTACTGGCCGGCGGCGTCAGCACAGTCAGGATGCCGGTAATCGCGATAACCACCGCGAGCGCCGCGACCTCGAGCTTCGTCGCCAGCGCCGGACCCGCCCCGGCGGCGTGCCGCCGCAGCCAGATCCGCCCGGCCATCGCCAGGCCAGCGGCAACGCAGACGACGGCCGCCTTGGCGATCAGGAACAGCCCGTACGACGTGGTGAGCAAGGACCCGAGCGGCACCAGCACCAGGGCCGAGATGACGCCGGTGATGAGCACGATCGCGAACAGCCACGCCGCAGCCGTCGCGTACAGCTTGACGATCCCGTGGGCGGCCGCTGGGTAGGCGCGCCAGGCAATCGCGGCGCGCAGCGCGTAGCACAGCATCCCGGCCCAGAGCACAGCCGGGAACAGGTGGCAGTACGTGACGAACGCTCCCGCCACCGGCACGACGCTCTCAGGATGTGACCTGATTCCCTCAGCGAGGACGACGCCGCACAGCAGGGCCGTGGCCCAGCCGGACTGGCGTAGCCGCAGCACGATGGCGGCCAGCGTGAACAGCCCGAGTTCGACCGCGGCGATCTGTGCTGTCCCGCCAGAGGTCAGGCCTGGCGGATCGGGCCGCGCCAGCCGTGCGGCGAGACCGGGACCGATCAGCGCCGTGAGCAAGAGCGCTCCGCTGCCCGCCGCGCCCAGCAGCGACCCGCGCACTGCCCACGGACCTGGCAGCGGGCCGGGCCGCGCGCCCTTATAGTGCCGGGCCAGGCCCCGTCCGGCCAGCCCGCCGAGGGCCAGCGCCAGGCCAGCGAGCATCAGCCCGCGCTCGAAGCCCGTGAGCCACAGATCGGGAGTGGTCAGCGGCACCGAAGCCGCGGCGCTGCTCAGCATGCACGCAAACCCGGCTACTTGCTATCGGGCAACAAAGTTCTCACCGGCATGAGGGTAGTGCTGCAGCGCCGCGGCGGCGGGGGTTACGACTGGTATGCCGGAATCTTTGCCGTTCCGATAAGGAGGCCTGCCACCTGCGGCAGGCCTCCTCGGCTGGCTATGCCTTGTCGAGCAGCGACCGCAGGACGTACTGCATGATGCCGCCGTGCCGGTAGTACTCGGCCTCGCCAGGGGTGTCGATCCGCACGACAGCGGAGAACTCCTTGTCGTCCGCGCGCACGGTCACCTCGCGCGGCGTGTCGCCGGAGTTCATCGCCTCGACGCCGGTGATGTCGAACACCTCGTGCCCGGTCAGCCCCAGCGATGCGGCGCTCTCCCCCGGCTTGAACTGCAGCGGCAGCACGCCCATGCCGATCAGGTTGGACCGGTGGATCCGCTCGAAAGACTCCACCAGCACCGCGCGGACGCCGAGCAGCGCGGTGCCCTTGGCCGCCCAGTCGCGGGATGAGCCCGAGCCGTATTCCTTTCCGCCGAGCACCACGAGCGGCGTGCCCGCCTCGATGTACTGGCGGGAGGCGTCGTAGATGGACATCTGCTCGCCGCCCGGCAGCTTGATAGTGACACCGCCCTCGGTGCCTGGCGCCAGCTGATTGCGCAGCCGGATGTTGGCGAACGTGCCGCGGATCATGACCTCGTGGTTACCGCGCCGGGAGCCATAGCTGTTGAAGTCGGCCCGCTGCACGCCGTGCTCGGTCAGGTACTTCCCGGCCGGGCTATCGGTCTTGATCGCGCCCGCGGGCGAGATGTGATCCGTCGTGACCGAGTCGCCGAGAACCGCGAGCACCCGCGCGCCGTGAATGTCGGTCACCGGGCTGGGCGTGGCCGCCAGCCCCGAGAAGTACGGTGGGTGCCGCACGTAGGTGGATTCGGGATCCCAGGAGAACGTCTCGCCTGGCGGCACGTCCAGGTCCTGCCAGCGCTCGTCGCCGCTGAACACGTCCGCGTAGTCACGGGTGAACATCTCCGCCGCAACGGCGGTCTCGACGATGGACTCGATCTCCGCCGGCGCGGGCCACAGATCCCGCAGATAGACGTCCTGCCCGGACGGCCCCGTTCCTATCGGCTCGGTGGTCAGATCGATATCCATCGTGCCGGCGAGCGCATAGGCGACTACTAGCGGCGGCGACGCCAGGTAGTTCATCTTGATGTCCGGGTTGATCCGGCCCTCGAAGTTCCGGTTGCCAGACAGCACCGAGACCACGGCGAGGTCGTTCTCGGCGACCGCAGCGCTGATCGCCTCAGGCAGCGGGCCGGAGTTGCCGATGCAGGTGGTGCAGCCGTAGCCGACCAGGTTGAAGCCGAGCTTCTCCAGGTACGGAGTCAGGCCTGCGCGCTCGTAGTAGTCCATGACTACCTTGGAGCCTGGTGCCAGCGTGGTCTTCACCCACGGCTTGCGCTCGAGGCCGAACTCGACAGCCTTCTTGGCCACCAGGGCGGCGCCGATCATCACCGAGGGGTTCGAGGTGTTGGTGCAGGAGGTGATCGCGGCGATGACAACCGAGCCGTGGTCGACCGAGGTCGTCGTGCCGTCATCCAGCGTGACGTTGGCACGTGCGGACGGCCGGCCCGCGCCGACGCTGGCCGGCACGTCGGCTGGGCGAACGCCGCCGCCGTTCTCGCGGTCGGGAACGAACGGGTCAGACGCGGGGAACGTGTCGGCGATCTCGTCGTCCAGCTTGTCCAGCTGCACGTAGCTGCCGAGCGCCGCGCGGAACGAGGTCTTCGCGTCGGTCAGCGCGACCCGGTCCTGCGGCCGCTTCGGGCCGGCCAGTGACGGCACCACCGTGGAGAGGTCGAGTTGCAGTTCCTCGGAGTAGCGCGCATGCACGGCCGGGTCGTGCCAGAGACCCTGCTCCTTGGCGTAGGCCTCGACGAGGTTGACCTGCGCCTCCGGTCGGCCGGTGAGCTTCAGGTACGTCAGGGTCTCGCTATCGATCGGGAAGATCGCGCAGGTCGAGCCGAACTCGGGACTCATGTTGCCGATCGTGGCGCGGTTGGCGACCGGGACCGCCGGCACGCCGTCGCCATAGAACTCGACGAACTTGCCGACCACGCCGTGCTTGCGCAGCAACTCGGTGATGGTGAGCACGAGGTCGGTCGCGGTCGCCCCGGCGGGCAGCTCGCCGGTCAGCCGGAAGCCGACAACTTTGGGGATCAGCATGGAGACAGGCTGGCCCAGCATGGCGGCCTCGGCCTCGATGCCGCCGACGCCCCAGCCAAGGACGCCAAGGCCGTTCTGCATGGTGGTATGCGAGTCGGTACCGACGCAGGTGTCGGGGTAGGCGGCCAGCACGCCGTCGGTCTGCTGGGTCATGACGACCCTGGCCAGATACTCGATGTTCACCTGGTGCACGATGCCGGTGCCCGGCGGTACCACCTTGAACTGCCGCAGCGACTCCTGGCCCCAGCGCAGAAACGCGAACCGCTCCCGATTGCGGTGGAACTCAAGCTCCACATTCCGGTCGAAGGCATCCGGGCGGCCAAAGACGTCGGCGATGACCGAGTGGTCGATGACGAGCTCGGCGGGCACCAGCGGATTGATCTTGCCCGCGTCGCCGCCCAGTGCCCGCATCGCCTCGCGCATCGCCGCCAGGTCGACGACCGCCGGCACTCCGGTCAGGTCCTGCATGATGACACGGGCTGGGCTGAACTGAATCTCGGTGTCGGGCTCGGCCGCCGGATCCCACCGCGCGAGAGCCGTCACGTGGTCGCCGGTGACGTTCAGCCCGTCCTCGGTCCGCAGCAGGTTTTCCAGCAGGATCTTGAGACTGTAGGGCAGGTCACGAGCACCGTCGACGGCGTCGAGCCGATGAATCTGGTAGCTGATCCCGCCCACGGCGAGATCAGCGCGGCTGCCGAAGCTGTTCCCGGTCATGATGTCCTGGCCTCCTGGGTTCTGCAGGTCGTGCCGACCTGCTTGCGTGATCCCCTGCATGCATCTTGCCGCGTAGCGGACCCGTTGCGCCCGTCGGGCCGGCTCGGAATCCACTGCGGCTGGAAAGCAAGTATCTCGATATCAAGCTATCTCAGTCCAAGCCTAATCAGCAGTTATCTCGACGTCAAGCTATTGATGGCGCTGGCGCGGCTCTCGCCGCAGTCCACTGTCACTCAGCCAGGATCCGCACTCGGCGCGGATCGTAGAACGGCGCGATCTGCAGGCGCGCTGGCACCTGCGCACCCGCTCCCGTCTGCACGGTGAAGCTGCCCTGGCTGAGCCACTCCCCGGTGACCCCGTCCGCGCAGCTGACCTGCGCCAGGCCCACTGCGGCCCCGACGGTGTGGCCGTAGGCAGCGGCCCGGACGTAGCCGACCCAGCGGCCGTCGCGTCGGACGGGCTCGTTCCCGAAAAGGTCGATGTCCGGATCCTGCGCCACCACGCCGACCACGCGCGTGCGGGGCGGGCCTTCGGCCCGCGCCTTAGCCAGCGCGACCCGGCCGACGAAGCCACCCGGCTTGTCCCAGGCCACCGCGAAACCGAGGCCGGCTGCGAGCGGCGTATCGGTGTTGTCGATGTCGACGCCGAAGTCCCGATAGCCCTTCTCCAGCCGCAGGCTGGTCATCGCGGCCAGTCCGACCGGCCGCACGCCGAGGTCAGTGCCCGCCGCCATGAGGTCGTCATAGACTCCGGCCCCGTACTCGGCTGGCACGTGCAGCTCGAAGCCGAGCTCGCCCACGTAGGTGACGCGCAGGGCGAGCGTGGGCGCATAGCCGACGTGCAGTTGCCGGGCTGACAGGTAAGGGAACGAGGTATTCGTCAGGTCGCCGTCGGTCAGCCTGCCCAGCAGCTCACGCGACGCGGGACCTTGTATGGACAGCAGGGTGGTGCCCGACGTGACGTCGGTAACCGTGACGAACTCGCCAGGCCTGGTCTCGCGGCGGATCATCGGCTCGATCCGCCGGTGGATGACGTCGCTGGCGATCACCATGAACTTCTCGGGCTCCAGCCAGGTCACGGTCACGTCGGCGACGATCCCGCCCGCATCATTGAGCCACTGCGTGTACACGATCCGGCCGATCCCCGCCGTCACGTCATTGGCCGACAGCCTGCTCAGCACCGCGGCCGCGTCGGGACCTAGCACGATCAGCTTGGCCATCAGCGTCATGTCCAGCACGCCGACAGCCTCGCGCACGGCATTGTGCTCGCGCGCCACCAGGTCGTGCGACGCCGCCCGGCCGAAGTCGAGCGTCGTCTTCGGGTGCTCCCCTTGCTCGGCGAACCACTCGGGGAACTCCCAGCCCGCCGACTGGGCGAAGTGCGCGCCCTGCGCCGCCAGCCGGTCGTGGACCACGGAGCGGCGGATGTTGCGCGCCGTGGTCGGCTGCCAGCCGGGCCACGCCGCGTCGCCGAACAGGACGCCGAGCTGCTCCACGGTCCGCTCCCGGCGGAACCGGCGCGATGTCTCGTAGCTGGCGGTGCGGTCAATGGCGATGTGCGCGGTGTCCACCGGCGGCACGCCGTCCACGATCCACTGCGCCACCACGCTGCCGACCCCGCCGCCAGACAGGATGCCGAGCGAGTTCAGCCCGGCGGCGACGAAGTAGCCGTCAAGCTCCGGCGCCGGCCCGAGGAGCGGCTTGACGTCTGCGGTGAACGACTCCGGCCCGCAGAAGAACGTGCGCACGCCGGTCTCGGCCAAACACGGGATCCGCGCTAGCGCCGCCCCCAGGAACGGCTCCATGCGCTCCCAGTCGGGCGGCAGCTTGCCGAAGGAGAAGTCGCGGGCCACACCGTCCAGCGACCAAGGAGCGCCGACCGGCTCGAACAGGCCGACCAGCATGCCGTCGCCCTCGGGCCGGTAGTAGCCGTAGTTATCCGGGTCCTCGATCACCGGCAGGTCTAGGTCCATCCCCGGCACCGTGTCCGTGAGCAGGTAATAATGCTCGGCGGCTTGCAGCGGCACGGAAACGCCGGCGAGCGCGCCGAACTGGCGTGCCCACATCCCGGCCGAGTTGACCACGATGTCTGTCTCGATCGGGCCGGCCTCGGTGAGCACGGCGGTCACCCGGCGACCGCGGGTCTGAACGCCGGTCGCGGCGATGCCTTCGATGATTTGCACGCCGCGCTGCCGCGCGCCCTTAGCCAGCGAGGTCGCCACGCCGACAGGGTCCGCTCGCCCCTCGTCGGCCACGTAAAAACCGGACAGCACGTCGTCGGTACGCGCCAGCGGCCACACGGCGGCGATTTCGGCCGCGGAGATCTCGGCGTCGTCGACGCCGAAGCCGTGCATCCAGGCGGCCTCCCGGCGCAGGGCTTCGTGGCGCTGCGGCGTGGTCGCCAGTGAGATGTGGCCGACGGCGCGGAACCCGGTGGAGTGCCCGGTCTCTGCTTCCAGCCGGGAGTACAGGTCACGCGAGTACCTACTGAAGAACAGCGACGTCTCGTCGGTCATCCCAGCCGAGGTGATCAGGCCGGCCGCATGCCAGGTGGTCCCTGCGGTCAGCGCGTGCTGCTCGAGCAGGACGACATCGGTCCAGCCAAGGTGCGCCAGGTGGTAAGCGATGCTGCACCCGATCACGCCGCCGCCGACGATCACGACCTGGGCCCGGTCCGGGAGCGTCCTGTCTGATCGTTCAGTCATGGCCTGA